>CBHTUB010000119.1:0-13388 GCA_966095595.1 uncultured Chryseosolibacter sp.
CATGCGAAAACACTCGGCTTCATACACCCTCACACCAATGAGATGATGCGTTTCGAAACGGACCTTCCACAGGACATGAAGGACGTAATTGCAAAGTGGGAACACTACGTAAAGTATACGTAGGCTTCGGGAGAGGAGGCTGGATCATAGTGGAAGTGTACGGTATCACCGATCCCGTAGGAATCGATTTAAGATTTTCGATTAACCCCGCGGGTAGGGATTTTTGAAGGGAAGGCATTTGCCTTAGTGCACTTTGGGGAACTTTGCGCACTTTGTGTCCTGAATTCTGTAAACTTTCAAGCTCGGAACAACAGTGTCCATTAGCTCCGCATCCGTGCAGCCTAAAAGCTTGAAGCCGTACTCCGCGACGAGGCTCTCATAGAAACCTCTGTCCGTTCAATGCCTGACTGATCTGTCGCATAGCTTCGGTCTTCGAGATTTCCTTTGTTTCAGATCTCGCTGCCGACAGCGATCGGATGTAGCTCAGGACCTTTCGTGTTTGCGAATCGTTGAGATTCTTCAGGGAAGTTACAATCTCAAGTTTTTGATTACTGAGTTGCATTGCAGTAGTGGTTATACTACCTGGAACGGAAGCTTCGCTCAAAAGTTGGAAAAGTTGGGCTGCATGTATGGTCTTTGTGCTCTTTGCGGAATTCTGCCGGTAAACAGGTCTCGGCATTTAGTATGGCGACAGACATGCAGGCGTCTCCTTGACCGGGCAGGCCTCCGGTTTTAAGGTGGTTGACTGAAAGATCAAACATCACCCGGGCGGGGTCAACCCGGGGACGTTTGATAACAGACAACTATCACCTAAAACCTAACCAAGGAGAGAGAGTCCTTTGGATTATAGAGAGAATCGGATACCTAATTGAATGCGTTGCCTGATCCCTGTCTCTGAGCCTGCTCCTTTTCCATGTCCGGCATCACACGTTCGTTTATTATTCCTGCGAGGCGGTCATCCATGTCACGAACAGCAAGCATACCCGCAACACCCAGGGCATTTCCAAGGTGCTCGGTTTTTGCATCGACCTGGTCGGCGATAAAGATCACAGGTACATTTTTGTTAACGGAATTCGTCCTTATTGAACGCACCAATTCAAAACCCGTGATCACAGGCAGGTCAGTACCGCATATGATCAAGTCGAACGACTCGATTCTAGAAGTAAGGAGCCCATCCAAACCAGAATCTGTGTGTACAACAACGGGGGAGTTGTCTGTAAGTACGGACTTGATCTGATCAACGATTACCTTATGCCTGTGAACCACAAGTATCTTCATAGTCTGTATCACTGAGGAATTCAATAAGTCTTCCATGCCTTTTAACTGAATTGAATTTCGCTGAAAAAAGAGATTTGAAACGGCCGTATCTGGCCGCTAAAAACGCATTTTAGCCGCTGTAAGCTTAAAACAGTGAAAAAACGGATTCTTTAAATGGAGCCTGGAACGTTCGTCAGGCCGTTGAATGGTAAAAAAGTACTAGTGAAATGGTAGAAATTTACCATGGCCGTTTTTGACAAATTATTTGACCAAACCGGTCTCGTAAGCGTAACGGACCAGACCGACCATGTTGTTGACCTTGATCTTTTCCATGATGTTCGACCGGTGATTCCGGACGGTATTTTCGCTGAGGAATAGCTTCTGGCTGATCTCCTTGATGGTCATTTCCCGGCACACCAGCTTCACGATCTCAATTTCGCGTTCCGATAACTCGGCCGGCGAAAAATCGGGACGCTGGCCCTGCTTTTTATCCCTTACGTTCTTTCTCAGTACCGAGGCTACCAGATCGTTGTGATAGAAATCCTTCTCGACGACCGCGTGAATCGCCTGTTCAAGCTCTTCAGGCTCGGTATTCTTCAGCAGGAACGCGTGAACACCCATTTCCATCATGTGGAGGATATAGCGCTCACTGTCGTGCATGGTGAGCACGATGATCTTCACCTGATGGTATTTGTCGACGATCTGCTCGCAGGTATCCGCGCCGTCCATTACAGGCATCTGGAGGTCGACGATCACGACGTCCGGCACCTCGTATTTCATCAGCGTGAGAAGCTCCTTCCCGTTCTCGGCGTCTTTTACAACTTCCACGGAACCAAAAGATTGTATAAGATTGACCATCGCCTTGCGGAATAACGTGTGATCGTCAGCGATATATACTTTTAGTTTTCTGGTCATGTCAGCGGTATCGTTACTCTTGTTTTGCTTCCATTGGGATTCACCCGCTCGTAGAACACGGTGCCTCCGAGCAGCCTTGCCCGGTTCTCGATATTGAACAGTCCAAGGCCCTTCCCTGATTGACTATCGTGGATGATCGCTTTGGCATCGAATCCGACGCCATCGTCCTGTACGGTGACCGTTAGCCCCTCCTGAAATTCGAGGATAACCCGGATGTTATCCGCCTGTGAATGCTTGATCGCATTGTTCAGGAGCTCCTGGACGATGCGGAAGATCATCAGGGATCTGTTTTTGTCCAGTTCCGAAGGTTCACCGTGCTCATGAAACTCGATGTTGATCTTTGACGTCTCGCTGAACCGTTCGCAGAGCTCCTTCAGGGCCTGAATAAGGCCAAACTTCTCCAGCGTTGAAGGCATCAGGTCACGGCTGATCCTGCGTACGGAAGTGATCGTATCGTCAAGCATTTTCTTTGTCTGGTCTATTGCCTGGGGCTCCGGAAGCATCCTGGCCATTGTAGTGATACCCACCCGAATAGTGGATAACATCCCCCCTATGCTGTCATGCAGATCGGCCGATAACCGGCGACGTTCGGTCTCCTGGGATTCAAGTTCTGCCTGGAGCATTTTCTGCTGGAATTCGTATTCCATGACCTGGCGTTTCATCTGCTCCTGAATCATTCGTTTCTGATAGAACACCACGAATAGAATAATGGACACCGCAAGTATCAACATTCCAACAGATGCAACCGAGAAGATGATCAGGAAATTATAGGTGTTTTGATCCATTACCGGCCTAAAAATATAAAAAGGCCTCTCAATACGGCCCTTTCCCATCTTTATTTTTAAGCCCCGTTGGAATCAATTCCTCGACAACTGCCTTGTGAGGCCCTTCACACCAGAGCTATCAAGTCGTCTCAAATCGTATCTTAAGCCGATAATAAAAATGTAGTGGTGAATCACACTCAGCAGGTTGTGGAAGAGCATGTAAAAAAGCAGGTCATTTTTTA
Organism: uncultured Chryseosolibacter sp.; assembly: GCA_966095595.1. Taxonomy (GTDB): domain Bacteria; phylum Bacteroidota; class Bacteroidia; order Cytophagales; family Cyclobacteriaceae; genus Chryseosolibacter. Next base: position 3,179 of record CBHTUB010000119.1, read on the forward strand.
GGACATTGATCAGGTAGGAGGTAAAAGCGAAGAGAAATAATGTGCCCGCGTAAAAGATCAGAAGTGCCGAATTAAACCAAAACATTGGTAGTTGATGGACCTGCCGCTCCGGCAAATCTTTCATCAGCTTATAAAAAAACATCACAGTGTAACTGATAATCAGGAACGAGGCGAACAACTTGTTATAGGAACTGATGGTGAGCGGCTGCACATAGAAAACATTGTAGATTCCAAAGATGAAGTAGATGATCGTGCAGACAATCAGGTAGTTCCTGTGTTTTCCACCTGTCTCGTTGTTGTATAGCCAACCAATAAAAAACATCATCGCAAAGTCGAAAACCGTGCCCGGCACATTTCTCAGCGCTCCGATCAGCAAATACGACAGCACATTTGCCAGAAAGCTTAACAAGAACACCCACCCTAATAACTTTACTGATCTTGATCGCCTCCTATACCTATAAAAGGCACCAAACACCAATAAAGCCAGTAAGGTGGTGTCAATGTAAAACGTCAAATAATAAACGTCTAACGTAGCTAGCATTTTTTAGCCACAGGCTGGCGGACATGTTAACCCTGAATTCGTCCCGTTACCGTTACCATCCATTGTTGTCACGTTTCCGGTGCTACCCCCGCCATTCCAGACCAGCGTACCATCCTCACGCCGTCCTACAAGCACGACATCGTCAAATTCCTTATTGTCCTTTGTTTTTCTTGCAAAGAAAATGCTGATACCCGTTATCGTGGAATCAGTAAAAATGGCGTCAATGGCATCTTTGCCGATGAACACCGATGTAGTGTCCTTCTTCCTTTCCTTGTCGAACTTCTTGATCCACTCCTCAGCGGTTGCCTTAGGTACCGGACCGCCTACATTCTTTTTAAATTCGTTAGCCATACTATTATGGGGTTTTGTTAAACATGACGGTAAAATATTGAAATTTTTTAACTGGAATTTTTTTTGACCGTCCCGCACCAGGCCGGATTTGCCTGATGACCTGAAAAAGGTTACCATGCACCGGCTAATAAACAAACCAAAGAGAGACTTTTCTGAAAATCCAGGGTATGACCGCAATATCAATTCGCCTGGCAACCGTCCGGGATATTCCGACGATCGCCGACTTCCAGCTACGGCTTGCCATCGAGACCGAAAACGTCAACCTCGATCCAAAAATCCTCACGGCGGGCCTGGAAGCCTTGTTCAACGAACCGGCCAGGGGCTGCTATTACCTGGCTGAGATCGATGGCGAGCCGGCAGGCTGTCACATGATCACCTACGAGTGGAGTGACTGGAGGAATGGCGTCGTATATTGGTTGCAGTCCGTTTATGTGAAGGAGAGTTTCAGAAAGCACGGCGTCTTCAGGGCAATGTTTGAGGCTCTGTGGCAGAAAATCGATTCCGACCCAGGAATTGTTGGCTTGCGTTTATACGCAGACAAGACAAACCACCGGGCGCATAAAGTGTATGGAGCAATGGGAATGAATGGCGATCATTATACGGTCTTCGAGAAAATGAAATCCTAGTTAGTCATTCACTTCTACGATCATCTCGATGTTGAACGGCAAGGTTGCTTTCGCCCAGTGAAGCCCGCGCGTGACGCCACGCTCTCCGAAGATCTCCACAAGCAAATCATCCGTTCACGACCTGCTGGCCGGTGACTTTTTTACGATTCGTTTTACTTTATCGGGAGATGTCAGCTCGGTCTTCAAGGTTCCGGGTAAAGCTATCATGCACAAACGAGCTGTCTGCCTCGCCTGGTCAACCGTTCAGATCCTTCCCGGCTTTTCCGATGATGTATTCTCCTCCCGCATCGAGTGGGCCTTGTCCGGCGAGAAAGTTCAGGTTGCCGCCGCGCATGGCTTTCAGTTAGTTGGCGAGTGGTGCCGCTCCGGTAGTTGGATGCCCAGCGCGAGGAGTTTCTGCTCCGCTTGCTGCGCATGCAATTTGCTATGCAGCGCGAACACTACGATAAAGGTGATATAAAGTTGTCTTTTGATGACTAGTCTACACATCACTTCCTATCGTTTTAGAAGTAATTTAAATAAACGGCCGAAAAAAAGGGATGTAAGTTTTGATCTTGCGCTGCGTCTTCCCTTCGCTACTTTGCAGGTAAAATCCCCTGAATTCGACGGTCAAAATGATCGCAACTGTGTAATATTAGGATGTCAAATATTATGGGATTTCACTGCTTATCCACAATTTCACAAGATATCCACAATGGGAGAATTTCTCCACGCGATGATACTTCAGGACTTCGCAATGGATGAAAGGTTATCTCATGTGAAATTTTTTTATCACTGTTTGAACATGGCTACTACCAAAGAAAAAATCCGTTGCCCCTGGTGTTTGAAATTCGATCAGTACATCCAATACCATGACGAGGAATGGGGGATACCGGTGCACGATGACAACATACATTTCGAATTTCTCATCCTCGAAGGGGCACAGGCGGGATTGAGCTGGTCTACGATCCTTAAAAAACGCGAAGGTTACCGAAAAGCGTTCGCCAATTTTGATGCCAGCAAGGTTGCGAAGTTCACTGAAAAAAGAATCGAAAAGATCCTTCAGGATCCCGGCATTATCAGAAACAAATTGAAAGTGAATGCTGCCGTCAACAACGCGAAAAGATTTCTGGAAGTACAGAGAGAATTCGGCTCGTTCGACAAATACATCTGGAGCTTCGTCAACAACAAACCGATAGTGAACAAGTGGAAGACCAACGGAGAAGTTCCTGCCACAACGAAAGAGTCGGACGCATTAAGTAAAGACCTGATCAAACGCGGATTTAAATTTGTTGGAAGCACCGTCATCTACGCGCACATGCAGGCGTGTGGCCTGGTGAATGATCATCTCGTAGACTGCTGGAGGTATAAAGCCGTCAAATAATTGCATGGGCGCTTCGCGAATCCGCGGAACAGCATCGTGTGGTACGGACCTTTGGTTTAAGATTTTCTGATTCATCCGTCTGACCGCAGGTGAAGCTTTTGGTTTAGAAGCGATCACTTCATCTTGATGATGATGTCCTTTTTTGACAACCAAATGCTCCATATCCCTTCCAGGCGCTCAGAGCCATCAGGCATCTTTATGAGTGCCGGCTTTGTGTAGAGGATAGAATCCGTATCGACATTGTTCCTTCGGATTTTCTGAATGTTGTCCTGCGCCCCGCCGGACTCGTCGGCAAGGTAGGCGTCAACCAGTTGCTGCTCAATCGCCATGGCGTTATCCTTTCCGGGTCTGATCAGACGTACCCGCCCGTTATATGAGCTCAGAGCTGCGCTCAGTTTAGCAGAGTCGTTGACTGCCTGCTCAAGGCCGGCAACGATACGGCGACCTTCGGCATAGGCTGCTTCCGTGATCTCGGCATCCGATATCTTTTTGATCTTGTGCAGCTCCATATTCTCGCGCATGGCCTTGCGCTGTTCGTCGGATAGCTTATTGTCGCATGCAAAAACACTCAAAATCATCAGAAATAAACAGGCTTTTCTCATGGCGTAAAATTGATCCGAACAACATGAATATCAAAGACTCGCCGGCAAATTCGTTAGCCGCAGTGTTGGATTTTGGATTAACTTTGCGATCCGTTTTTATCTATGACCGAAAAATTAGAAGAAATAAAGCTCCGGTTTGAGGAAGTTGGGCAGCTATTGGTGCAGCCGGACACAGTGAGTGACGTAAAGAAGTTTTCTCAGCTCAGCAAGGAATACAGGGACCTGGAAAAGATCGTCAGGAAATACGATGAGCTTTCGCAGGTCACCCGTCATCTGCAGCAGGCCAAGGAGGTTTTGGAAAAGGAAAAGGATCAGGAGCTGCGCGAGCTCGCCAAAATGGAGATCGATGAGCTGGAGCCCAAAATCGAAAAGCTCGATGAGGAGCTTAAAGAGCTATTGATACCGAAGGACCCGAACGACGACAAGAATGTCCTTCTGGAAATCCGTGCCGGAACAGGGGGTGACGAGGCTGCCATTTTTGCAGGAGACTTGTGGAGAATGTACCAGCGTTTTTGTGATCGCAAAGGACTGAAGATGTCGGTGATCGACGTAACGGAGGGTACGGCAGGCGGATACAAGGAAGTGATCAGCAGCGTTACCGGAGAAGGTGCATACGGATTGTTGAAATTCGAATCTGGCGTACACCGCGTCCAGCGTGTTCCTGCTACCGAGCAAATGGGACGCGTTCATACCTCAGCAGCATCGGTTGTCGCGCTTCCCGAGGTCGACGAGGTGGGCGACGTGGTGATCAATCCGGCTGACATCGAGATCCAGACTGCCCGTTCCAGCGGCGCCGGTGGCCAGAATGTGAACAAGGTAGAAACAAAGGTACAACTTACCCATAAACCCACCGGTATCGTAATCACCTGCCAGGTTGAAAGATCACAGCACGGCAACCGCGAGCGCGCCCTGCAAATGCTGAAGACCAAGCTTTACGAAATGGAAGTTGAAAAGCAGGAGAAGGAAATGGGTGCTGCCCGCAGATCACTTGTCAGGAGCGGTGACAGATCCGAAAAAATCCGCACCTATAACTATCCTCAAAGCCGCGTAACGGACCACCGGATCGGGTTTACCCAACACAACTTGCCGGCGATCATGAACGGTGAGATCGACGATATAATCGAGGCGCTTCGTATTGCGGACAGTGCGGAAAAAATGACTGAAGGACTAAAACAATCCTGAAGCATTTGCGTCTATATAGCCTGAATGTTGATGTTGGATTTTTAACTAATTTGCCTGTAAAATAATCGTATCAATAACTATGAAGAGAAGCACAATCATCACCCTTGTTGTTGTCGGAATTCTCGTACTGTGGATATTCAGCTCCTACAATGGTTTGGTAAATAAAGAGGAAACGGTAGAAAAGGAATGGAGTAATGTTGAGAACCAATATCAGCGTCGCGCAGACCTTATTCCGAACCTTGTCAACACCGTAAAGGGTTACGCCGAGTTTGAACGTGGCACCTTGACGGAGGTAATAGAAGCAAGAAGCAAGGCAACGGCGGTGAATGTAGACCCCACGAATCTTACTCCTGAAAAACTTGCAGAATTCCAGCAGGCGCAGAACGGACTCAGCTCGGCACTCAGCAGGCTGCTCGTCGTAGTGGAGAAATACCCGGACCTGAAGGCAAATGAGAATTTTCTCCAGCTTCAGGCTCAGCTCGAAGGAACAGAAAATCGCATTACGGTAGCCCGCAATAATTTTAATGAGCAGGCCAACCTCTACAATTCGGCTATCCGTCGTTTCCCGGGTGTGATCGTAGCAAAGTTTGCCGGCTTTGAGCGCAAAGGTTATTTCGAAGCCGCCCAGGGGTCTGAAAAGGCGCCGACGGTTGATTTCGGAACTAAATAATAGTATTAAAGATTGTATAGCTGACTGCATTTTGCAGCGCTAAACACCTCTCTGCTTGCAATTAGAGAGAAAATCCCGCCGCGGTGGCGGGATTTTTATTTTATACACTCGTAGCAGGGTTTTCTCCTTTCATCAGGCTGAAGCTCCATTCCGTCAGCAGATAGTAACCTTATCCTCTCAAAGAAGTTACCTTACCTTAAAAACAAACCAACGTTATGCGCCGAACCTTAATACTTTTTTCTCTCTTCGTCTTTTCATTTTCGACCTACGCCCAGTCGGATGAAGACGCGATCAAACAAGTGATCACGTCAGCCTATATCGATGGTATCCAGAATCGCGGAAGCGTCGAACAGATCCGGGCAGGGTTTCATCCCAGCTTCAACATGCTGCGTTTGATGGAAAATGACGTCAAGCCTTTGCCCCTGGAAGAATGGATCACCAATCTTGAAAAAGCAAAGGCGAAAGGGGATCCTGCGCCGCCAAAAGCAGAGGGAAAGTTCATCAATGTAGATGTGACCGGAAATGCAGCCGTTGTAAAGCTCGAGCTGTATCGCGACGGGAAAAAGACTTTTACTGATTACCTGGTCCTGTACAAATTCAACGAAGGCTGGAAAATTGTGAGCAAGACTTATCACAGACACTGACAATAAAAAGGGGTTCGATGTTTGTCGAACCCCTTTTTATTTTCTTTGATATCGAATTACAACGTTCTCTTCACTTCGCGGTTCTCATAGCTTTCAATAACATCGCCCACTTTCATATCGTCAAATCCATCGATACGGATACCGCAGTCAAATCCTGATTTCACCTCAGAGGCATCATCCTTGAAGCGTTTCAAAGAGTGCAGTTTGCCCTGGTAAACAACGATACCATCGCGGATCAGTCGGATCGCATTCGAACGCTTGATGAGACCGTCCGTAACCATACAACCTGCGATCGTTCCGACTTTGGAGATTTTGAATACTTCCCTGACCTCAGCGTTACCGACGATGACTTCTTCAACTTCAGGCGCCAGCATACCTTCCATGGCGTCTTTCACTTCGTTGATCGCGTCGTAAATGATCGAATAGAGGCGGATCTCGATCTCTTCGTTCTCTGCGATCCGTTTTGCTGCTCCCGAAGGACGAACCTGGAAGCCAAGAATGATCGCGTCAGACGCAGAAGCAAGCAGCACGTCTGATTCAGAGATCTGACCGACGCCTTTATGGATAATGGCAACCTGTACTTCAGGTGTAGAGAGTTTCAGAAGTGAATCTGACAACGCTTCTACCGAGCCGTCCACGTCACCTTTTACGATAACATTCAACTGCTTGAAGCTTCCGATAGCGAGACGTCTTCCGATCTCGTCGAGTGTGATGTGCTTCTTCGTGCGCATGTTCTGCTCACGGAGCAGCTGACTACGCTTGGTCGCCAATTCACGAGCCTCGCGGTCTGTCTCCATCACATTGAATTTTTCACCGGCTTGTGGCGCGCCATCGAGACCAAGAACGACTACCGGCGTTGAAGGACCTGCTTCGGTCACACGTTTTCCCGTATCGTCGAACATCGCCTTAACGCGTCCGTAGTGAGGACCTGCAAGCAGGATATCTCCTATGCGGAGCGTTCCGCTCTGTACCATTACCGTGGCAACATATCCACGACCCTTGTCGAGTGATGCTTCGATCACGGAGCCCATTCCAGGTTTCGCAGGATTGGCTTTCAGGTTGAGCAACTCGGCTTCGAGCAACACCTTTTCAAGCAAACCTTCAATACCCTGTCCCGTCTTTGCCGAGATCTCCTGACACTGGTATTTACCACCCCACTCCTCGACAAGAATGTTGATCTTCGAAAGTGCTTCGCGAACTTTATCGGGATTTGCTCCGGGCTTATCGATCTTGTTGATCGCGATCACGATCGGAACGCCAGCCACCTGTGCGTGGTTGATCGCTTCTTTCGTCTGAGGCATCACCGTATCGTCTGCTGCCACGACAATGATCGCAACGTCTGTGATCTTCGCGCCGCGTGCACGCATCGCCGTGAAGGCCTCGTGACCTGGCGTATCGAGGAAGGCGATCTTGTTGCCGCTCTTCGTCATTACATCATAAGCCCCGATGTGCTGTGTGATACCTCCGGCTTCGGATGCGGTTACTTTGGTGTTTCTGATATAGTCGAGCAACGACGTCTTACCGTGGTCGACGTGACCCATGATGGTAACGATCGGTGCTCTTGGCTGTAGTTCTTCTTCTGAATCCTCTTCTTCCTGCACGTCGAGCTCATCCTCGGCCGATGCAAACTGCACATCGTATCCGAACTCGTCGGCTATAACGGTAATCGCTTCTGCATCCAAACGCTGGTTGATGGAGACGAACATGCCGAGGCTCAGGCAGGTCGAGATGACATCGTTTACCGATACGTTCATCAGCGACGCCAGGTCGTTTGCGGATATGAACTCCGTAACGCGAAGTGTCTTTGACTCCTGTTGTTCCTGGAGCATTTGCTGCTCCTGCGCTTCGTTGAATGACTGGCGTTTTTCCCTCCTGTATTTTGCACCGGAGGCCTTTTTGTTGCCCCCGCTGAGCTTGGCGAGTGTTGCGCGGATCTGATCCTGAATTTCTTTCTCTGAAGGTTCTTCTTTCTGAACGCGGGGTTGCATTGGCTGCTGATGGCGGCCACGCTGCTGACCTTGTCCAGGACGTTGTCCCCGTTGGAATTGCTGCTGACCCTGCTGCTGTTGTTGTCCGGGCTGCCCTTCGTTAGGAGCGATCCTCTTACGTGGACGTTTGCCCTTGCGATCGTCCTTCGTTTCGGAAGAGGAGGCGACGGGAGCCTCTTTTTTCTTTTCAACCGGGAGCTCGATCTTATCGACGACCTTGAGGCCTTTCAACTTGTCGGCCTTTCCCTTGATGGTTTCCTGTTGTTCTTCCTCGCGTACAGGTTGTACCGGTACCACGGGAGTAGCTACGACTGGCTCGACCTTGGGCTCAGGCGTTTCAGTGACAGCTATATTTTTCGGAGCCTCCACCGGCTCTTCGGTTTCTTCCTTCGCTGCTGCCGCCTTTTTCTCGAGCTCGATCTTTCCAAGTACCTTGATCCCTTCGAGCTTTGGCTTTTCGCGCTCAACCTTTTCGGGCTGTTTCACTTCTTCCTTCGCCTTCAGGTCCTTGGAACCGAGATTTTTGATCATGATGCTTTCCTCATCATCCAATCGCTTCTTGGCAGCATCTTTCTCACGTTCAATGACGACATTTTCAACGTGCTTGGTGCCAATGGTCAGACCCGATGCCTCAAGCTTCTCGCTGGCAGAAGACGCGTATTCTTTCGCGAGCATCGCGTATTGCTCGGGAGTTAGTTTGGTGTTAGGATTGTTCTCGACGGTAAAACCCTTTTTGGCCAAAAATTCCAAAATGGTATTATGACCAACATTGAGTTTTCGCGACGCCTGCCCTAACCGTATCATCTTTTCTTCTGCCATGCTCAAATATCCCTATATTTTTTTGTGATTTAGTGACGAACCTGAATTATTAGTTGGATTTCAACCTTCTATTCAAATTCCTTCTTCAAAACATTAATAACACTGTCCACGGTTTCCTCTTCCAGGTCCGTCCTGCGAACAAGCTCCTCCTTGTTAAGGTTCAGGACGCTTTTTGCAGTATCCAGTCCGATGCGCTTGAGCTCGTCCAGCACCCAGCTTTCGATCTCATCAGAGAACTCATCCAGGTCTACATCTTCCTCCTCCTGTCCTTCGGCTACTTCCCTGAATACGTCAATCTCATATCCCACCAGACGGCTGGCGAGCTTGATATTTAAACCGCCCTTACCGATGGCAAGTGACACCTGGTCCGGTTTCAGATAAACCGATACACGGCCGTTTTCCTTATCAACTTTGATCGATGTGATCTTTGCAGGGCTCAACGCCCGCTGGATATACAGATCGAGATTTTCGGTATAATTGATAACGTCGATGTTCTCATTCTGAAGCTCGCGAACGATGGCGTGGATCCTCGATCCCTTCATACCGACGCAAGCGCCTACCGGATCGATCCTGTCATCATACGATTCCACGGCTACTTTCGCGCGCTCACCCGGTTCACGAACCACTTTCTTGATGGTGATCAGCCCGTCATAAACCTCCGGAACCTCCTGCTCGAATAACCTTTCAAGGAAAACCGGCGACGTTCTGGACAGGATGATCTTCGGGTTGCCGTTCACCATCTCGACCTTGTGAACTATTGCGCGAACGTTCTCGCCTTTTCTATAGCGATCTTTTTGGATCTGTTCGTTCCGTGGTATCGAGATCTCGTTCCCTTCGGCGTCTGTGAGCAAAACTTCCTTGCCAAGAACCTGGTAAACCTCGCCGGTAATGATCTCACCTACGATGTCCTTGTATTTCTGAAAGAGAATGTCCTTTTCGAGATCCTTTACTTTCTGCATCAATGTCTGACGCGCGGTGGTAACGGCCCTCCTTCCGAAAAACTCGATGTCGATCTGCTCCGAAACCTCCTCGCCCACTTCGAAGTCAGGTTCGATCTTGCGCGCTTCCGTCAGGCTGATCTTGTCATGTTCCCAGATGTCTTCAGAATCGTCTTCCACAATTTCACGAATGCGATATATTTCAAGGTCACCCTTATCAGCATTGATGATGATATCGAAATTGTCAGTAGGAATCTGGTTGCCTTTTTCGTCGACACCATACTTCTTCTTGATCATATTCCGGAATACATCTTCGAGGATGCGGATCATCGTCGGCCTGTCTATGTTCTTCTGCTTTGCGAACTCAGCAAACGACTCAATTAAATTTGAAATATCCATAGTGAAATATTATTTAAACGATACCAATACAATTGCCTTTTCTATATCAGCGAGCATCACCCGATGCATTTTTATTTCTTTCTTTTT
>CBHTUB010000120.1:0-13277 GCA_966095595.1 uncultured Chryseosolibacter sp.
CAGGTGCAAAATTATCTCGGAATAATCCCCATCTTCTTCATTAAAAACGTAGCGTTCATTTTTTCGGCGATGCCTCGTTTTAATTTGTAATCGAAGGACAGCTGATCGTCTACAATGAAAGGTTCAAAACAATAGTTCCTTATTTGTTGCGGGTATTGAGTCTCCAATTCGCCGAGAACCAGATCGTGAGTTGCGATGAGTACGAGGCTTGGATAGCCGATGAGTTGCTTCACCAATGCGATCGAGCCGGCTTGTTTGTCAGTAGAGTTTGTTCCCTTCAGGATCTCGTCGAGAAGCACCAGCAGGTGTTTGCCGGACTTCAGCTCATCGACAATGGATTTTAGCCTGTTCAATTCTGCATAGAAATACGACTGATGATCTTTTAGTGAGTCCGCCGTTCTCATGCCTGAGCGTATCTCGACGAGTGGGCAGTCAAATTCCCTCGCGCAGACGGGCGCGCCGATGAGCGCGAGCAGCACGTTGACGCCCAACGTTCTGAGAAATGTACTCTTACCTGCCATGTTTGCGCCCGTGATGATCAAAATTGATTCTCTGGAATTCAATGCGACATCATTCACAATTCTTTCACTTGCCGATATCATGGGATGGCCAAGCGCTTTTGCATTGAGATTTCTCTGATCGTTCAATGCCGCGAAAACAAAATCCCCGTTGTTGAATGAAAACGTTCCGAGACTCGTCAGCACCTCGATCTCGTTCACCACATTCAGCCATTGCCCGAGCGAGCCGGCGTTCTCATTTTTCCATTTTTCGAGGCGGTAAACACATTGCAAATCGAACATTACCGTGCTATTCACCACCAGGTTCATCATCCAGTTCAGCCTGCCGTCGAATGTTCTGGATAGACTCGCAAGCTCGGCAACCCTGATATGGGCTGTCTGTGCCTTCGTCTTGAGCTCTTTTAGCAGGTCTGAAGAGAATTGCTGCTTCTCCACGACCGTTAGCAATGCGGCATATTTCTCGAGGATGTTCTTCTCCTTGCCAATCGCCTCATGGAAGGCATTCACCTTTTTAAGGTTGACGCCAAGAATGATCCATTGTGCACCGGCACAAAGCCAGAAGACCATTCCAAACCCGTCGAGGAAAAATGAAAGCAATAGCAGGAGGATGGTAATGGCAGGAAGGGCAATCAATATGACTTTATAGAAAGTTCTCCCGAGCAGAAAATCCTGACGTTTAAGCCATTCCAGAAGCTGGATCCGATCTGTTTCGGTCTCGCCAATTTCGGATCCGGTCGCCTGAAATTCATGACAGAACTCCGGAAGCTTCGAAAGCTCTTGTACTGCTTCCTGCGTCCGGGTGATAGCATCCCTTTCAAGTTGTGGTTTCGATAGCCTGGCAGCAAGCTCTTTCTTTCCGCTCAGGGTCTCGCACCTGCACAACATCTGAAACAGTGACCCATCGCCGAACACATCGAGATCATGCGTGTAGGGATGATGCGAATCAATGAACTTTGCGCCGCTGTCAAAGGCATCGTAACGTCCCTCAAGTCCGGCCAATTCGTTCGCTTGTATGGCAATAAGATTTTCAAGGTGCGTCTTCTCCCTGAAAAGATCGGCATGCTTCCTTACCTGAAGGATAAACACTACAATGACGATAAATGTGAGATAGAATAGCCTGGGATCCGCCGTCAGTGCAAAATAGAACATGATGAGGATCACGGCTGCCGTCGCAAGCCGTGCATTGGAAAAAAGATTGATGGTCTTTTTCAGGTGAGCATGCTTCACGGAGAAGACATCATGGCGTTTGCGATAGAACGCCGCCAATTCCGGGATGTTCATCATTACAGTAAACGCTCAACAACCTTCATCAACTGCTCCAGCGCCTGCTGATCGACATCGTCAAAATCATTCAGCTGATCGCTGTCGACATCCAGCACCAATGCAACTTCTCCATTTTTGAACGCAGGTAATACAATCTCCGATTTGGATGCCGAGCTGCAGGCAATGTGCCCCGGAAATTCATCCACGTTTGGAACCATGATGGTTCTTTTTTCTTTCCAGGAAGTTCCGCATACGCCCTTGCCAAAATTGATCCGTGTGCAGGCGATAGGACCCTGGAACGGACCCAGCACGAGCTGGTTCTCTTTAACGATATAAAATCCCACCCAAAAGAATCCCATCGCTTGCCTCAGTGCTGCTGCCACGTTGGAAAGATTGGCAATGAGATCAGGTTCTCCCGCGACCAGCGTCTCTATCTGCGGAAGCAATGTTCGATATTTTTCCTTTTTATCGGCCGATGCCGACACAATTAACTCCTCTGCCATATCAGATCTTTTCTAAATTCTTTCTTGTTCTCTCGTTTTCAACGTTGCCTGTATTGAGTGTGCTGGCGGGCTCGAAAAGTAGGATCTCTACCTCTTCCCGAGCCACGGGCCGATGCTCGACCTTGCGGGGCACCACAATAAACTCGCCCTCTCCGACTTCCACTACTTTGTCGCGGAATTCCATTCGTAAATTACCCTTAATCACCAGAAAAAGTTCGTCTTCGTGGTCGTGATGGTGCCAGACAAACTCGCCCTTTAATTTCACTGCCTTTACCTGCTGTCCATTCAATTCCCCGATTATCCGGGGATTCCAGTGGTCATGAAATTGATCCAGCTTTTCGCGGATATTAATCTTTTCCATGTGATATCTTTAAAGTGAAATCCAATCGAAATATATGGAGAAACGCATTCAAATTGCAGTAGTTGGCGACTTTGAAAAAAACATGTACACGCATGTGGCGCTCAACGATTCGATTGAACATTGCAGGCCCCATCTTCATTTCAAGCTCGAGACATCATGGCTGCCCACGCAGGATGTCACGGAAAGTTTTCTCATACAACACCGGTACGAGGGATTTTGGATTGCTCCCGGCTCTCCCTACAAAAATGACCATGGCGTCTACAGGCTCATCCGGTGGTGCAGGGAAAACAACTTTCCGCTGTTCGGCATGTGCGGAGGATTTCAGTATATGGTTGTCGAATACGCACAAAATGTTCTGGGTTTCGAAAGTGCCGGTCACGAAGAAAGTGAGCCCGAGGTTGAAAAATTGGTGATCACAAAAATGGCGTGCTCCCTGAAGGGACAGACGGAAAAAGTGCTCATCACCGATAAGAATTCCTGGCTGTACGATGTCCTGTCGCAGGATAGCATCACCGGTCACTTCAATTGCAGCTACGGTGTAAATCCGGTGTATCAGAATGTACTGAATCAATATCCGTTCACTTTTACAGCTTTTTCTGAAAGTGGCGAGCCGCGGGCACTCGAAGTAAAGGCACACAGGTTTTACTGTGGAACGTTGTTTCAACCTTCGCTCGATTCGTCGAAAGAAAAACCAAATCCGCTTATCCTCGACTTCCTGAATAAGTGTGCTTTATATTGACCCGTTATTGAAATAGACTTTTAAACGGTCACCCTCTATATCGGTTGTATGGTCAGGGCTGTTCGCAATGGCGGGAGCCGGGATACCCCTCCCAAAGCTCTTTTGAGCTTCGAAGATCATGGCCTCGTCCCAGAGGTTGTTTTCAATGAAGTAGCTCAGTGTCTGGGCTCCGCCTTCAACAATGACGGATTGAATTTTCTTTCGATATAGATCCTTTATAACCCCGCCGATGAAATCCACGTCTTCGACCTTTATGTGCTCCACGTTTTCTTTTGCCGCATTGCGCTTTGAATTGTAGCAGATTGTCAGCTGCCGTCCATCAAAAAGATCGAGGTTTTCGGGAAGCTTATCCGATCGGTCAAGCACGATGCGCATAGGATTGCGGCCGGTCCAATCCCGTACGTTCAATCGCGGATTATCGTGAAGCGCCGTATTCGATCCCACCATCACTGCATCTTCGATGGTACGGGACTTGTGTACGAGCATGCGTGAGTATTCGTTGCTGATCCATTTCGAGTCATAGTCCTCACGCGCAATAAATCCATCCCGTGTTTGCGCGCATTTGAGATTGATGTACGGGCGCTTTTTCTCCATGAATGTGAAGAACCTTCGATTCAACATCCGTCCCTCCTGCTCAAGCACGCCAGTGATCACTTCGATGCCGGCATCTTTCAATTTTGTAATTCCCTTTCCACCCACCAGGGGATTCGTGTCGACGTTGCAGATCACTACTTTGGGAATGCCGTAGGAAATGAGCATGTCTGCACAGGGTGGTGTCTTGCCGAAATGTGAGCAGGGTTCCAGGGTAACATAAACTATACTCTGCCGTAACAGATCTTTATTTGTCACGGCATTGACGGCATTCACTTCGGCGTGGGCTTCTCCGTACTTTCTGTGCCATCCCTCCCCGATTATGCGGTCTTCGCACACGATCACACAACCCACCAGGGGGTTGGGGCTCACCTGTCCCTCTCCCAGGGTGGCAATGCCGAGCGCACGCCTCATATATGTTTCGTATGCGGGTTCTGCCATTCAGACGTTCACATTATCTTGCAAAGATTAACAAGCTATGATGAATTCCAAACGACTGATACAGGACTTGATGGAACGGATCCGGATTTCGGAGAGCAGGGAAGAAATTGAAAGCATGGTCTATCTGATCGCCGAGAGTCTGTTCGGACTAACCCGCGCGGCGGTCATGCAGGGAAAGACGGTCGACATGTCAGCGGAAAGCCTTGTCAGGCTGGAGGAAATCGTAAGGCGATTGAATTTGAACGAGCCGCTTCAATATGTTTTGGGTGAAGCGTTTTTTTACGGAAGGATCTTCCGCGTTAGTCCTGCGGTGCTGATCCCGCGTCCGGAAACTGAACATCTGATCGAAGTCGTTAAAGAATATGTTGCCAGTGCGCCATCGCGTGGATTAAGCATACTCGACATCGGCACCGGGAGCGGATGTATCCCGATAACATTGTCCCTCGAACTGGATGGTGCGGATGTGAATGCCGTCGACATCAGCAACGATGCCTTAACGATCGCCCGACAAAACGCAGATGCATTGAACGCGAAAGTCTCATTTTCCACTTTGGATGTATTGACACAACCGATCTCGGGAATGTTTGATGTTATCGTCAGCAATCCCCCTTATATCGGCAACGACGAAAAAGTCTCTATGAATGCGAATGTTCTGGATTACGAGCCACATCTTGCACTTTTTGTGAGTGATGAAGATCCTTTGATTTTTTATCGGGTCGTATCCCAAAAGGCTTTCCCTGCGCTGCGGGGAGGTGGAATTCTTGCTATGGAGATCAATGAGCGATATGGAAAAGAAGTGGCACAAAATTTTGAGCGCGCCGGATTTGGCGGTGTCAGAATAATCAAGGACCTCAGCGGAAAAGACCGGATTGTATCTGGTATAAAGCCCTGATCAAATGCCCTCCTTGTCTATTGAATCTTGCCGTACTAATCACGAAGTTGCATCACGATGAATGTTACATTTATAGGTTCCGGGAACCTTGCCTGGCATCTTGCTCCGGCCCTGGATAATACCGATTATGCGGTGCGTGAAGTCTACAGTGCCAATCCGAAAAATGCCGAGGCGCTTGTCGAGAAGCTTTATGAAGCCAGGGTATGCGTGTCCCTGGATTTTTCGCTGAGCAAGTCGCGCATCTTTATCATAGCAGTTTCTGATGATGCGATCCCGGAAGTCGTGCAGCAATTGATCCTGCCGCCGAACGCCATCGTAGTTCACACTTCGGGAAGCATGCCACTAAGCGCTCTCGGTTTTTTAGGTACGTTGAATATAGGCGTGTTTTATCCGCTTCAGACCTTTACAAAAACAAAACGCGTCGATTTCCGGGAAGTGCCGATATTCATTGAAAGTGAGAATAGCGCCACCGAAAAAATTCTTTTGTCAATGGCCAAGTCGCTATCAAAAAAAGTGCGAAAGATCTCTTCGGCCGACCGGAAAGCCATTCACGTTGCGGCCGTGTTCGCGTCAAACTTTACAAATCACATGCTCGCCATATCGAAAGAATTGATGGAGAAGCACAAGCTCGATTTCGATTGGCTAAAACCACTCATCGTCGAAACGATAAACAAAAGCCTTGCTATAGGCCCCGGGGAAGCGCAAACCGGCCCCGCCCGCCGGGGCGATCTGGAGATACTCGACAACCATATGGCATTCCTGAGCGACAATGAAAAAGTTTCAGAGATATACCGCGTTGTGAGCCAGGATATTGTAGATAGGTATAATTAGGAATAGTATTCTCCGTGCCCTGCATTCCAGCAGCAAATATTTTTTGCCACCCGTATAAAATCGGATCAGTTGACTTGAAATCCACTAACTTAATAACGTGAACAGGCAACGATTATACTGGACGCTACAGATCGGAGGATGGTTCGTCTATGCCGTGGTTCAAATTGTCGGCAGCCTCGTTGCCCTGACTACGTTCAGCCCCAACAGAGTATACTTCCTGTTATACGAGTCGCTCATATGCCTCATCGTAACGCATCTTTTCAGGGTAATTTTTCATCCAAGAAGGTGGCTGGATTTCAGCGTGGGAACCCTGGTGATGCGTGTTCTGGCAACTGTCTTTTTTTTAGGCGTCGTTGTCTATTTCTGTCGCATACCCGTAAGTATTTTATTGGGTCTGTTCGATTCAAATGTGGTATTCGATCCGGCGCGTATCTGGGGATTGTCGTCGGTTTATGCCGTGATATTTTTTGTATGGTGCGTTCTCTATTTTACGTTTCATTATTTCGACCGTTACAACAAGTCTCTGAAGTACGAGGCGTCGATGGTGCAGATCGAACTGAACAACCTTAAATCACAACTCAATCCGCATTTTATTTTCAACGCGCTCAATAGTATACGGGCGTTGGTCGATGAAAATCCACGCAAATCGAAACAGGCCATCAATCAGCTCTCCAACATTCTGCGCAGCTCGCTGGCATCCGATAAGAAAGGTCTTACGAAATTCGACGACGAGCTGAAAATTGTAAAGGACTATCTTGGGCTGGAAAGTATCCGCTTCGAAGAACGACTGAAAACAGAGTTCGACATTCACCCCGACTCTCACGATTTTTATGTACCGCCGCTGATGATGCAAACCATCGTCGAGAACGGTATCAAGCACGGTATATCCAGACTGAAAGAAGGGGGGATCATACAGTTGCAAACTCTGGTAAATAACGACCAGTTGATCATCCGCATCCGGAACACCGGCCATTTAAACGGAAAAGAAACCGTTGGTGAAGGACTTGGAATAAAAAACA
Source organism: uncultured Chryseosolibacter sp. (assembly GCA_966095595.1). Classification (GTDB taxonomy): domain Bacteria; phylum Bacteroidota; class Bacteroidia; order Cytophagales; family Cyclobacteriaceae; genus Chryseosolibacter. The sequence continues at coordinate 7,159 of CBHTUB010000120.1, forward strand.
CTATTCAACGTTTGAAACTCATATACGGAGAGGACGCCTCGTTCCGCATTCAAAATGAAAACGGTAATTTTGTTTTAACTGAAATCATAATCCCTCAGAAGAGAAAATATGAAAGCATTAATCGTTGACGACGAACGCCTGGCCCGGAAAGAGCTGATGACTTTACTCGAAGAGCATCCATCCATTGAAGTTGTGGGAGAAGCCATGAACGCAGACGAAGCCATAAACATGGTCAACGACCTCAACCCGGACTTGTTGTTCCTCGACATACAGATGCCGGGAAAAACAGGTTTTCAGCTTCTCGAAATGCTTGACTCAGTTCCGCTCGTGGTCTTCACGACAGCTTACGATGAGTTCGCGTTAAAGGCTTTTGAAGTGAATGCGCTGGACTATCTGTTAAAGCCGATTCAACCGGAGCGTTTGGCGGAGACCGTGGCAAAGCTCCAGGAGAAGGAGAGAGCGCGTGCAGTGGCTGCACGAAATCCAGACAAGAAGCTTGGGCTCAATGATCAGGTGTTCGTAAAGGATGGCGACCGCTGCTGGTTTGTAAGCCTGTCGAATGTCCGAATGTTCGAGTCAGACGGAAATTACATCAAGGTGTATTTCGATAATAATCGCCCTATGATCCACAAATCGCTGAACGCGCTCGACGAAAAACTTGACGAGCGTGCCTTCTTCAGGGCAAGCCGTAAACACATCGTTAACCTAAGCTGGGTCGAAGGCATCGAGCCCTGGTTCAACGGAGGACTTATGGTGCGCCTTCGCGGCGGAGATAAGGTGGAGGTGAGCAGGAGACAGGCGGCGAAGTTCAAGGATATGATGAGTCTGTGATCCCCGCATTCCGTCCCCGTGGCGCGAAGATCCATTTAACGTTCTTAAAAATTTTGACCGCAGGTTTCTTGGCAGCGCTGTCAGTTCCTCAGTGTGTGGTCAAATATTTTCTTCGCCATTTCCGCGGACAGCGGTTTAGAGATAAAATGATCCACACCCAAAGCCAGCGCTTCCTGTTTGTCGGCCAGGCTTTCAGATGAAGTCAGTATGATGATTCTGGTGGTGTGTTTTATTCTGTGGTTCAATCCCTTAAATACCTTGATGAATTCGAAGCCGTCCATTACAGGCATGTCCAGGTCTACGAAGATGTAGTCGGGCAGCGGTTGGTTGTCGCCGATGGATTGGTAGATCAGATCGAGTGCCTGTGAGCCATTCAATGCCTTGCCGATCGTGCAATCGAACCCGCTTAATGCAATTACTTTGGAATGTACAAAGTGAAAAACCTCGTCATCATCAATTAACAATACGTGCTTTTTCATGTCAACAAATGATTAATGTCAATTCGTGATTGATTTAAGAGGTCAGGTTTGGTAACGTTTGGCGTCGTTCAACGATCTTCAGCGGCGTGCAACATCGCCATTGTGCCGATCGTCTCCGCAAGGGTTTCGCTGTCGGAAGCCTTGTCGCAGAAAACATCGGCACCGTTGAGGTCGCACAAATGCCGGTACCTGGTATCGGCGTAATTGGTGAAAACAATTACTTTAATGTGCGGCCACTCGTGCTTGATCTGTGCGATAAATGCTACACCATTTTTGGGTTGCGACATTCGCAGGTGAATATCCATGACCACCACGTCAGGCAAAGTTCGGTGGATCAGATCCCACGCCTTCTCCGGATGATCGGCATCGCCAACGAGTGAAACCCCTGGAATGGACGATAATCTCATGGTCAGCCTCTCGACGATTATCCGGAAATCATCGATTATCACAACTTTGAGCTTCTCCTTCCGTTCCTTTTCCATTGGTCGTTGAACATAACAAAGATGACAACGCCGACGCAGCCGTTAAATAGGACCGTTTATGAATCTCTTGTAGTGGTTTGTACTACATCAGATAAGATGATTGTCGAGCGCGTAGCGGGTGAGTTCAGCGTTGTTCGCGAGGGATAATTTCTCTAGTATCCTGGATCGATAAGTACTGACGGTGTTGACGCTAAGCGATATTTCCGAAGCGATCTCGGACACGGTTTTTCCGGATGCGATCTGCTGTAAAACCTGCATCTCCCGGTCCGACAACGATTCGTGGGCCGGGGCTTCGGTGAGACTCCCCACATTCTCGGCAAGTTTTTCGGCAACCGAATCACTGATGTACTTTTTACCGGCAAGCACTTTATGTACGGCAGAAAGGAGCTCGTCATTGGCAGATTCCTTATTGATGAAGCCCGAAGCTCCGGCCCTGAGCGCGCGGATGGCATATTGATCTTCAGAATGCATGCTGATCATCAGAATAGGCGATTTAATGCCCTGGTTTCTCATTTGCTTCAAGGTCTCCAGACCATTCCTCCCGGGCATCGAAATATCCAGAAGGATGACATCCAGGTTGTGGCCCGATGCGATCTCCAGCGCTTCATTGCTGTTCACCGCTTCAAAAAATTCTGCTTTCGGGAACTCCTCCTCTAACAGGGTTTTCAAACCTTTCCTTACAATGGCGTGATCATCGGAGATCAGAAACTTCATGGCTGACGAATGTTTTATTGATTTCGGGTATGATTAATCGTACGATCGTTCCACTCGGAGCATTGGGCTCAATGGACACGTCCCCCTCGAACATTCTCGCGCGTTCCTTCATGCCCACAATTCCAAGAGAGTCTTTCTTTTCCCCTGTTATGTGGATGCCTTCACCATTATCGGCTATCACCAGCTCGACTTTATCCCCGTCGACGCTGAAGTAGGTCTCGACTTTAGACGCCTTTGCATGGCGTGCGACATTGGTAAGAGCCTCCTGGAAGATCCTGAAAATGTTGGTTCCAAGTCTTTCGTCAATACACAGATCGTGCACATTGCATGTAAAAGTTGTTGGAATGCCGGTACGTTTCTCGAACTCGGAGGCCTGCCAGTCGAGCGCTGCGATGAGACCAAGGTCGTCTAGTATGCCGGGCCGGAGCTGTGAAGAGATCCTTCGCACGGTTCTTATCGTCTCGTCGATCAGCGTCATCATTTCAATGATCCGCTCGAGCGCTTTGGGATCGCTGTCGAGATATTTCCGCAGCCACGAAGCATCCATCTTCAGGCCGGTAAGCTGCTGACCCAGCTCGTCATGTATTTCACGGGAGATGTTCTTGCGTTCTTCTTCCCTAATCTGTTGCAGATAGCCCGTCAACTTCCTGATCTGTTCCGTCCGTTCGAGTAATGCAGTCTCCGCTTCGACACGCTGAGTGATGTCGATGCCCATTCCTACGAGATAGTCTTCGCCCTGGATCCGGATCTTTTTACCATTAAAATAGTAGGGCACTTTCGTGCCGTCTTTCCTGAGAAAGTGTGCTATGACGTCGTCACTTCCAACAGAAAATACATTTGAGATCTTAGTCTTCAGCAAACCCTTTTCTTCTTCGGGAAACAGATCGACAGGAGATATTTTTTTGAATTCCTCCGCACTGTATCCTGTGACGAGCTCGAGGTTTTTATTCCACCGTTTGAATTGCAGGTTCCGGTCATAGAGATAGAAGACACCGGGCATGCTGTTGATGATGGAATCCGACAGGAATTTTTCGGACTCGGTTTGCTGAACGGCTTCGCGGAAAAGCTTGTCGCGTTCTATATTATCGAGTGCAAATGAAATATCGGTAGCCACATCGATAAGCACCTTTACTTCCTGTTCATCAAAAATGCCTTCCTCGAACGAATATAGGTTCAGGGATGCAACGATCTCTCCCGATTTCCGCAACGGAAGGAGTATGCACGACTTGTAACCGCGTGTTGTTGCTTCGTCTATCCATGGTCTGAACAGCGGATCGTTGCAAACATTGTTGCTGTATACCGGATTGCCCGTAGCCATCACTGTGGCTATCGGTCCGTTTAAAGCTTTACCTTTCAGATCAAGCGGTGTAATGGTTTTCAGATAACCCTGTTCGGCCCCGGCATGACAGGAGGAGGTTACCAGCCCTTTCTGGTGATCGATCGCTCCAATCCATGCAAAGGCGAAGCCGCCCACTTCCACGGCAATAGAGCAGACTTCGTGAAGGACGGCCTGCTCATCCTTCAGTTTTACCATGAGCTGATTGATCCTGCTCATGAAGTGATAGATCCGGTTAAGTGAATGCACCTGTTCGGTACGGATCCTGACCAGTGCGTTGAGCCGCTGTGGTTGTCTGCTCAGGTACCACACAAACATCCCGGCGATGACCGATAGGAAAACTCCCAGCAGTGAGAATGGCAGGACTTGAAACAAGGTGTCATTGTCTCTTTTCGGTTGAACATAAAGCAACCATTCACCGTCGGGCACCTCTATGGTTGTATGTGCTTCCCGAACGGGAAATGTGTTGGGGAGGAAAAATTCTTCCTGATGCGTTACGGGGTTGAGTTTCGATAGCTGGTATTGGAAGTCGGAATGCTCCTGATCTATACCGGCCGCCTTCAGCAGCGTGGCAAGCTTGATGAGCACGACGGAAAAGCCAGTAAACTTCCCGTTTTTGTAAAGTGGGAGTCTTCCGACAACGGCGATCCCTCCCTGTTTGAGTTCGAACGGCCCTGCAAAGAACAGCCTTCCTTTTTCTATCGCCTTATAGGCTTCGCGTCCTTTGACGGGATCCTTCAGAACGTCGTAACCGATAGCGGATTCATTACCTTCCAGCGGATAAACATGCGTGATCACCCCGCCGCTCGTGAGCTCCAATGCATCGATGTATTTGTTGGACTGCAGGATGGCGCTGGCGATTGAATCGAAGTTTGAGGGCACGCCGTAGCGGTCGATGATAAAGGCGAGTGTTTTGGTAGCAGCCAAACTATAACTGAGGGACGATTGGAGATTATTCCGAATCGCCTCGGCTTCATTCTTCGTTTCCGCGAGCTTAACATCTGTAGCAATAACATATCGCTGGTATGCCAGGTATTGCGTGAGGATCAGCAATGAGATAAAGACCGACAATCCAGTGAGGAGCGAGCGCATGTACGGGGTTTTATAGCTTAGAAATGCAGTATTCTTTAAGTTAACTAATCGGAGACTGAAATCAAATTGCGGTTTTGAGGAATGAACTATGGAAAATGTGACTTAATTTTTTAACCGCAGGGACGCCGGGAGCGCTGGGATTTCGCGGACGAATGCAAGAGAACAATTCGTTGATATCGCCTCTGTTTCCATATTGTTAACTATTATTTTCGGTAGTTAATTTACTTGTGAAGAAAGACAAAATACTGTATGCTTTAGCCGTGTCCTCCGGCCTGATACCTCTTGTTGTTGGCCTCGGTATATTTTTTACCTGGTGGATCGCACGTGCGTGTTTTGCCGTCGCCTTTCATGACCTGGACTTTTATGGCTTTCTCTGGATATTCGTGTCGCTGTTGATCGTTAGTGCCGGCATAATAATACTGGGTTATCTTGCGTTTCGGTCGAAGATTATCTCCAGTAGACAAGTCCGGTTTGGATATTTTTTAATTTTTTTCAACATCCCTGCAGTGTGGTGGGTACTGGAGACTCAGGCAGATCTCGAACCGTTGGCATTTGTCAGGCTGATCAATGACTCGGACGTTCCTATTAGCAACGTCACGATCACAGCCTCGGAGTTTACCATACAGGTTAATGAGATCAAACCGGGTGATTACGAGGTGATCTCCTATGAGCCCAAATATGTCGAGTGGGACGACAGTTTTCCGAGGGTGGAAGAGGTGAAGGTACGATGGAAAGATAATTTGAAATTACATGCGGGCATTTTTCCATCCATAGATAAAGGAGAATGCGAATGGCTTACCTTTTCAGAGCTTCAATCGATAGCTAAGTAGAAGGGGCCCTTTAATCGCAGGGACACTTGCAGTGGTCAGAACCCGCACAAAAGAGGTATTAAATTCTGGTAAAAACGTTCGGGTTGTTCCACTTGCCTGTAGCCTGACGCTTGCGGCGTGTAGCCAGAACACACGTTTCCGAAACACAATGCGTAGCAAATAAAAAAGCCCCGATTTTCACCGGGGCCTCTTTTGTATTCACTGAGCTTACTCGCTCTTTTTCTCTTTTGAAGATTTCGCTTTCTTCACTTTGATCGTCAGCGCGTCACCTGTTCCTTCGTAGTCAGCGAGGATGGTTCCGCCTTCTTCCACTTCACCTTTCAGGATCTCTTCTGCTACGGGATCTTCGAGGTAA
>CBHTUB010000121.1:0-13149 GCA_966095595.1 uncultured Chryseosolibacter sp.
GACCACCTCCGCCCCGAGCATCCGCATGCGGGCGACGTTGAGCGCCTGCCGCTCCATGTCCACCTTGCCCATGTAGACCGTACACTCCATCCCCATCAACGCACAAACCGTAGCCGTCGCGACACCGTGCTGACCAGCCCCGGTCTCCGCGATGATCTTTTTCTTACCCAACCTTCTGGCAAGCAATATCTGGCCGATCGTATTGTTCACCTTGTGGGCCCCCGTGTGACACAGGTCCTCACGTTTGAGGTAGATCCTCGCGCCATGTTTTTCCGAAAGCCGTTTGGCCAGGAACAACGGCGTTGGCCGCCCAACATAGTTTTTGAGGAGCTCGTGAAACTCATTTTGGAACCCTTCCTCGTTGATGATCTCCAGGTATTTATTCCTGAGTTCTTCAACATTCGGATAAAGCATCTCCGGTATGTATGCTCCCCCGAACTGTCCGTAATACCCCCGCTCGTCTACTTTGTAGTTCATGGTTCTGTTGTTATTTGTATGACATCTTTTACTGCTTTGATCTTACCAATGTCCTTCATTCCAGGCTCCGTTTCGATGCCACTATTCACATCCAGCGCATAGAGTTTCGGGTGGCTGATCGCGATTGCCTTTTCAACATTTTCAGGGCTCAACCCTCCGCTCAAAAAGAAGGGAACATCATCGTGATAGTTGTCGAGCACCGACCAGTCGAAGGTCCTGGCGTTTCCTCCGTAATGCTGCCCTTTTGTGTCGAAAAGGAAGAAATCTACAGCACCCAAATAAAATTTGGCACTTCCGAAATCAAATGAGTTATCTACCGAAAATGCTTTAATAATGAGATACTTATGAGATCTTATCTCACTACATTGTTGAGGTGATTCCGAGCCATGAAGCTGTATGAATTGCAACTTCAAGGCAGCAGCAACTCTCAGGATATTGTCTGTCGTTTCGTTCACAAACACACCAACTTTCCCGATCGTTGAGGGAAATTCAGCCGGCAACACGAAGCCCTCTCCCACATACCTCGGCGACTTCGGATAGAAAATAAACCCCATAAAATCCGGACGAAAGGAAGCCACCTTCATGATGTTGTCATGATCCTTCATACCGCATATTTTGAACTTCACTTTCATCGCAGAATTTAACTCAACCTAAAAGTCGGCTGCGAGCTGCGAGCCGTGAGCCACGAGCCGCGAGACCTGGAACTACCCAGTTCTCCGCCCTGACCCAGCGCCCGCCCGTAACCGTCGCAACGCATTCATAAACTCCATCGCAGACTCATCGGGCCTGGCGTGTTTCATGAAATTCTCGCCCATCAAAAAACCTTCATATCCGAACTGCTCCAGCTCGATGATGGTGTTGGGATCCGAGATCCCACTTTCAGATACCTTCACAGCCGCGGGCGGCATGAGCGGAGCCAGCCTCTTCGATATGTCTATGCTTACTTCGAATGTTTTCAGGTTCCTGTTGTTGACCCCGATCAGGTCCGCCCCGATCTCTGCGTGAGCCCTCAGTTCATCCTCATCGTGAACTTCGAGCAGTACTTCCAGACCCATGGAATGTGCGAACTTCGCCAGTGCCCGTGACTGGTCGGGTGTCAGGATCGCGGCGATCAAAAGGATTGCATCCGCTCCGATCGACTTCGCTTCGACCACCTGGTACTCATCGATCGTGAAGTCCTTCCGGAGGATGGGACAGGTATTGAGCTTCCGGGCAATGCCAAGGTCCTCACTTGACCCTCCAAAGAATTCGGTGTCAGTCAGCACGGATAGCGCCGAAGCTCCCGCCTGCACATACCCGACGGTCGTGCGGTCTACGGCAGCCTGTCCATTGATCAAACCCTTCGACGGAGACTTCCGCTTGAACTCGGCAATGATGCCGGTCTTGTCGGGACGTTGAACGTATTGCCTGAGTGACGCAGTCGGAGCGGTGAACAATGTGCTTTGCTCCAAAACTCTGGCGGGGTGCGAACTCTTTCGCGAGGCCACCTCGCGTCGTTTATGTTCAACAATTTTATCCAGAATATTCATCTTCAGCTACTCTATATTTTATTGTCCATCGATCAGCGACCGGAAAGCCTTGAGCGCCTTACCGGTTTCCAATGATTCCTTCGCTTTTTCAACTGCGACGCCAAATCCTTCTTTCCTGTTCACGGTGTACAAGGCCATCGCCGCATTGGCGATCACGGCACTCTTCTGGGCGGACGTCGCCTTATTTTCCAGCACGTTCATAAAGATCTTTGCTGACTCCTCCACAGAATCACCCCCGCGGATGTCGGAATACGAAAGCTGATCAAGCCCCAGGTCTGCGGGCCCTACGATCTTCTCACCTTCATTGTTAAAGAACTTTACCGGTCCGGTCAATGATACTTCGTCATATCCATCCAGCGAATGAAGGATCAGAAAATCCTTTGAAGTACTTTGATACAGGTACCCATATTGTCGCGCGAGCTCGAGGCTGAACACTCCGACGAGCTGGCGTTTTGGAAACGCCGGGTTGACCATCGGCCCGAGCATGTTGAAGAATGTTTTTACCCCCAGGTCTTTCCGGATCGGTGCCACGTTCTTCATCGCAGGGTGAAAGAGCGGAGCATGCATGAAGCAGATATTGGCCCGATCGAGGCTGCGCTTCAGGGCATCGATGTCGTTGGTGAACTTGTAACCGAAATACTCCAGCACGTTCGAGGACCCGCAAGCCGACGAAACACCATAGTTCCCGTGCTTGGCCACCGGCTGTCCGGCCGCAGCTACAACAAAGGAAGAAAGTGTCGACATGTTGAAGGTGTTCTTTCCATCGCCGCCGGTTCCGCATACATCCATAACCGGTTGATCGAAATCTGCACGGATACAAAGTTCCAGCATCGCATCACGAAAACCCTGGAGCTCATCAACCGTAATGCTTCGCATCATGTAAACAGTCATGAACGCCGTGGTCTGGCTGTGATTATATTTTCCCGAGGCAAGATCGATCAACACCTGCCTGGCGGTGTCCTTGGTCAGCGACCGATGGTCAATGAGTTCGTTTAAAATTTCTTTCATGGGAAAATATTTAGTGCTTCAACCAGTTTTCAATCATCTTCGGTCCCTCCGGTGTCATGATGGACTCCGGATGGAACTGAACACCGCGAACATCCTGGGTCTTGTGTGAAATTGCCATCACCAACCCTTCATCGTTGACGGCCGTGATCTTCAGGTCACCATTGATGGAGTCGCGAACGATAGCCCAGGAATGATAATGCGTCGCCTGAAATTTCGGTGACACTCCTTTAAACAAGTACTCGGAAGGATCTGTAACATCAGTCGTAGATGTCACGCCATGAAGAACTTTCGGAATGTTGAAGAGTGTAGCGCCATACACCTCTCCGATACCCTGATGACCGAGGCAAACGCCGAGAATACTTTTGGATTGACCGTAAGTTTTAATCACCTCTTTCATGATGCCGGCTTCATCCGGTATCCCGGGGCCGGGTGAAAGCATGATCTTATCGTACCGTTTCACATCTTCCAGGGCGATCTTGTCGTTGCGACAAATGTCCAGCGAATAGCCCAGTGCCCGGATAATATGGACCAGGTTGTAGGTGAATGAATCGTAGTTGTCGAGAACCAGTATCTTCATAATGTCTTAGTCAGTTAAATTTTTTCTGCCAGCAGCACAGCCTTTCTCAATGCCGTGAGCTTGTTGTTTACTTCCTGTAGCTCGCTTTCCGCTTTTGATTTCGCCACAACACCGGCACCGGCCTGGAAGATCAGTTTGTTCTCATGGCTCAGGAACGTCCTGATCATGATGGCGTGGTTGAACGATCCGTCAAAACCGAGAAAGCCGATGGCCCCTCCGTAAAAACCGCGGTTCACATTTTCATATTTATTGATAAGGGTCATGGCCATGTGCTTGGGTGCGCCCGAAAGGGTTCCGGCAGGAAATGTATCTGCAGCCATCCGGAGTACGGATGAGTTATCCCGCACGTCTCCTGTTACTTTCGACACGAGGTGTATCACATGCGAATAAAATTGGATCTCCTTGAAAACTTCGACTGTGACGTTCTCTGCATTCCGGCTCATGTCGTTACGCGCCAGGTCGACCAGCATCACGTGTTCCGCATTTTCTTTTTCGTCAGCCGCAAGCTTGTTGGCGAGTTCCGCATCTTCCTGGTCGTTGCCCGAGCGTCTGAATGTTCCCGCGATCGGATAGATATGTGCCTTCTCGCCTTTCACCTGCAGCTGGGCCTCCGGCGATGAACCGAACAGCTTGAAAGATCCATAATCAAAGTAGAAGAGATAAGGTGAAGGGTTGATGGAGCGCAATGCGCGATATACATTGAATTCGTCGCCCTTGAAAGTGCATGTGAACCTGCGAGACAATACGATCTGGAAAACATCGCCACGATAACAGTGCTCCTTCCCTTTTTCGATCACCTCCAGAAATTCCTTGTCTGTAAAATTCGATTCTTCTCCGTTGGTAAGATTGAACTTGTAGGTCGAGAACCGGTTGCTGAAAATGATCTGCTCGATTTTATCGAGGGAGCTCTTTCCTGCCGGCAATCCGGGAACGGCATTCTCGGAAATCGTCAACTCATTGGAAAAATGATCGACAACAATGACGTAGCGGTAGAGTTTGTACAGGATATCCGGCACGATCACTTCGCGCTGCGTGATCGCCACATCTTCGAAAAAGCGAATGGCGTCATAAGCCATGTAGCCGAATAATCCGCTTGTAGGATATTTCACCGCATCATTTCCGGTGATATCAAAGGATGAACGGAATTTTTCAAGGAAAGAGACTGCCGAGCTTTTTGTCTGAAGAGACTCGCGAACAACCTTTCCGTCGGGAAACCTCGCCTCCGCCGTGTTGCCTTTTGCCTCGAACGATGCCAGCTCTTCGCAACAAATGAACGACAGGCTGTTTTCGTGGCCGTGATAATCGGAGCTCTCCAGCAAGATGCTGCATGCAAAGACGTCGCGTAGCTTCAGATAGATGTTCACGGGCGTCAGCGTGTCCGCGAGAAGTTGTTTTGTTGTTGTTTTGATCTTATAGGTCATACTTCCACTTCGTTCTGCCTATCGTTCGTAAGAACAGGCGGTATAAAAAAACAGAAGGCCCGCTGTGAACAGCGGGCCTTCCAGATGGCATGTTTTAATTCATAGCAAGGCTGTTCACAAATCGTGTTTCGATTTATGCCACCACCAAGCGATATTTGAAAACCTTACCATTTGAATATCCTGAATTAAGCTTCAGCTTTTTTCTTAACAGTTCTCTTTGGTTTAGCAGGTGCAGATGCAGCTGATGATGCCGGTTTGCGGCTTGCTGCTCTCTTCAACTTTGCCTTAATTTTGTTTTTGTTCCTGGAAACTCCGTAAGAACCTCTCCAGCGTTTACCTTTCGTGGATTTTTTATCTCCTTTACCCATGAATTTTGATCTTTACGAAGGCAATAATAGTAAAGGGTTTAAAATTTACCAAATCCGATCCGAAAGTTGGTAACTTAAAGAAGTCCGATCGTGTTAACCCTAAAACACTGATTTATGGCAAAGCACACGTTAGCAATCGCCGAAACACTCCGAAAAACAGCAGATCTGATCCGGTCGTCAGCCGACTACCAATGGGGCCACATGGGTAGCTGCAATTGTGGATTCCTTGCCCAGGAAATAACCGGCCTAACGAAAAATGTCATCCATCAGTCCGCCATGGAGCGGTACGGCGACTGGAATGAGCAGCTTCACGACTATTGCCCGACCAGTGGCCTTCGCATGGACGATATCATTGCGCGAATGCTCGATTTCGGCTTTGACACAGACGACCTGAAACACCTGGAAAAACTTTCTGATCCCAAAATTCTCAATAGATTGTCTGCCTCCGATAAATACCTGGTGCGACACAACAAGGGAGACGTTATCAAATATCTGATCGCATGGGCGGAGATGATCGAAGAGGAGGTTCTTTCGAATGCCGGCCTCGCCAGGTTATTCACGCACGAGGTCACTGCCGGGCTGACAACGGTAGATGCATAAGCACGCAATCCCTTGCCTCCATATTCTGATTCACAAACTTGAACCAGTTGCTAAAGGTACCTTCGTGAACGAGTCCTGCCTTTTGCAACACCTTTACTGATGCGATATTCTCTGCATCCACGAACGTGCTGATCTTTTTTACAGCAGGATATTTCTTGAGAAGGTCCATCATTTTGATACACGCTTCCGTCGCATATCCCCTTCCCCACTGTGTGGGACTCAATACATAACCAAACTCGATCTCGAGGTCATTGTTGATCACACCAAAGCTTCCGATCAGTCTGCCACTGTCCTTAAGGCGGATGCTGTACGCAAAATTGAGGCCCTGGTCCCATGCGGCAACCGCATACGTCAGAAACCCCCTCGTATCTTCTATGCGGCGATGTGTCGGCCATGGCAAATACTTTGTAGCCTCCGCCTTCGAAGCATAGGTATAAAATATTTCCTCGGCATCTTCGTACTTTAGCCGTTGAAGTATCAGCCTTTTTGTTTCGATCCGTTCAGGTAGAGATATACGGTCCATCACTCAAAGAAATAAGAAATGGGAAAAGAGAGTAACATCGTTCATCAATATTTTAAAAAAGAGTTCGAAGATTTTACCGTGCTCGTCCGTGTAAATCCCATTCAGTTCAAGGGCACGGAGATCACCCTGCATAAAGACGGAAAGCCTACCGTCCGGGATTTGGATTTTGACCAGGAAATTTTCGAAGACCTGAAAGCCGACGGATTTGAGGCTTCCAGCCCGCTCGAGTTCAACCTCTATTATAATGGACTCGCCTAGTCGTTCCCATTTCAAATTTCAGACACTTAAAGGCCGGTTGTTCCCCAAGCCTCGTGGGGCCGGCGCGATAAGATAAGTTTTACACATAGCCGCTCGATTTCAACCGCTATTATAATGACTTGCCTAAAAGGTGCGGACGTGTTCGGGCTGAAAAAAATCGAGACGTTCAATATCCATCCTTGCTGTTGCTCCAACCCTGGAATAAAGTATCCGCGATGAGCACCTAAGCCCAACCCGACCTGAATTGAAATCCTGAAATTTTGAAATCCGGAATACAAAACTTGAAATCGCCCCCATCCGCGATCAGTGTAGAACTCTTTTCCCCACACACTTCCACTATACTTCGTCTATCACCATTTCCTTTCAGGCACATTAATCGCTCACGTTTCTGATCTAAACCAGGCGAGATATGAAAAACATTATTTTCACGGCGACCATGCTGTTTGGTGTTTGCAGCATCTTCGCACAAACCATTACAGTCCGTTCCGACCGGGCAGATGTCGACTTTTCCGGCTACAAAACTTTCGATTGGGCCGACCAGGTAGATGACCAGCTTGATTCCGGCTATTATTTTCTCAACGACCTCATCCTGAAAGCTCAGATACGCGAGGCGGTGAGAAACGAATTGATGGGCCTTGGATATGCATTGACCGACAACGATCCAGACCTGATTGTAAACTTCCGCGTGTTCGACAGGCCGGTCACGTTAAGATCGATGTCAGACTATGGCAACGGCTACTGGAGCGATTCCTACAAAAATCTGCGGGATGAAACCGAATACGAAGTTGAAGCAGGAACACTGCTGGTTTCGTTGGTTGATCGCAAGACAGGAACATTGGTTTGGAATGGCTTTGCTTCAGGCCTGATCGACAACGACCAGTTCATCAAGGACGAGGGAAAAGTGATCGAAGCGGTTAGCATGATCTTTGAAGAATACAACCAAAGAGCAAGAGAGTACACCAGAAAATAAATTGCACTTTGCGGCCCAATGTTGAAATATATAACCGCGGAGATCGCTTAGAAAATAGACGCAGAGAGCCAGAGAAACATTGCTCACTCATATCGAAGCGCTTTCGCGGGATTCATCAGTGCTGCTTTTACGGTCTGAATGCCGATCGTCAGCAATGTGATCGTTAATGCGAAGACCAGGGCAGCAACGAATGACGTCACATCCACTGACGCGTGTTTTGCAAAACCCGTAAGCCATTCATTGCCGAAATACCAGACGACCGGAAATGAGATCAGGTTTCCGATCACTACCAAAAGCAAAAATTCCCTTGACAACAAGGATGTGATCGAAAAGATATCGGCACCCAACACTTTACGAACGCCAATTTCCTTTGTCCGTGTGATCACCATGAACGACACGAGACCGAGTAACCCTATGACTGCGATAAGGATCGTAACTGCCGCAAAGGTCGCGAATACGGTCGCAAGACGCTGCTCGTTCGCGTACTGATTTGCAAAATCATCGTCGAGGAAAAAGTAGGTAAAATCGTAGCCCGGAAAATGTTTCTTCCAGAGTGTTTCAACCTGCGTCAAAAGATCTTTTGTATTCGAACCCTTGAAACGGATGCCGTACATATAACTGCTCGACGGGTTATAATCCATTGCCATCGGCCCTATATCCTGTTTCAGCCCGAATTGATGGTAGTCCTTCACAACGCCGATCACAATTCCGCGCGGATAGCCCGACGGCGATTCGATCTTCTTCCCGATAGCTTCTTCTGCGCTTGCCCATCCGTACATCGACGCCGCTTTCTCATTGAGGAGAAGGCCGCTTTCAAGCTCTCCCGGCCTCTCCTTTGAAAAATTGTTTCCCGCCTTCAGCGCAAGCTTCAATGTATTGAGATAATTCTCGTCAATGGCCATGTACTCGACACTGATCGACTGATCTGCAGAACGTTCCTCTGCATACGATACCTGTCCCGACCAGCCAGGATTACCCGGAAGAGAGTTGGTCAATGTGACATCTTCCACCACTGACAAACTACCGATATCATCTTTAAATGCCTGATATCCTCCCACTGTCGCCGACCTCGTGCGCGCTGCATTTACGACAAGTATCTCGTCTTTCGCGAACCCTAACTCCTGCCCTTGCATGAATGTTAGCTGTCTGATCACGATGAAAGTTCCGAGCAATAATGTAACAGAAATTGCAAATTGAAATACAACAAGCGTGCGCCTCAGTTGAACCCCCTTTGATCCTGTATGCATCCGGCCTTTCAGGATATCGGCAGGCCTCAGTCCCGAAAGAACAACAGCGGGATAATAACCGGCAAGAAACGCAACAGAGATGATCAGCACAATTATCCCTACCACTACCCGAGGTGCAAACAACGCGCTCATTTCATACTGTTTGCCAATGAGCTCATTGAACAACGGAAGTAGCAGGCCGGCAAAAGCCAGTGAAACGATGAACGCAAGCACGGTAGTAAGAAATGACTCGCTGAGAAATTGTCTGATCAGCAACGATCTCGAAGAGCCGATAACCTTTTTTAAGCCGACTTCTTTGGCCCGATACACCGATCTGGCCGTAGTCAAATTTATAAAATTGATGCAGGCCAGAATGATCACAAAAACTGCGATGCCACACAACAAGTATAAACGGTCCAGACTTCCCAGCGGTCCCATGCCGTTTCCACTTTCTGATGTCAGGTAGAGCCCGTTCAACGGAGCAAGGTGCACATAGGCTTCTATACCCCAATTTTTCAGACTCTCTCCTGCTTTGTCGAAATAGATCATGCGGGTTTTCTCCTGAAGTGCGGAAACGTCGGCTCCGTCTTTAACAAGAAGATAGTTCCTGACATTGATGTTACCCCAACCGCCATCATAGTCGAAAGGGAAAAGTGTCGGGTATGTCGAAAACGAGATGAGCGCATTGAATTGCATATGTGAATTGCCCGGCACATCCTGCATCACACCGGTAACAACAAACTGAAGTGTATCGGCCAACGTAAGAGATTTATTCAAGGCTGATTGTCCCGGAAAATATTTGTCGGCCAACGTCCTGGTGAGAATGATCGAATACGGCTCCCTGAGCGCAGTCTTGCTATTACCCTCAGTCAATGGGAATGAAAAGATCTCCAGGTACTCCGGAGAAGCAAAATGCAGTTGCTCTCGTATCCGCTTGTCACCATGGTTGACCAGGAACATCGACGCATTTCGCAGGTATGCCACTGACTCAACTTCGGGAAAACTCTTCAACACGTTACCAACCCCCCATCCGTTGGCATCCATGCTCTTCTCACCTGCGCCTGATGCTGGAGTGAAAAATGAGGTTTCAACCCGATAAATGCGATCGCGCTTACTGTGGAATGTGTCGTAGGAAAGCTCATCAATGACATAGATCATCACCAGCATGCCTGCCGTTAAGCCGAGGCCCAGACCGGTCATGTTGATGGTAGCGTAACCCCTGAATTTCAGGAGCGAACGAAAAGCGATCTTAAAATGGTTGAAAAGCATCCAGTACAATTTTAGTGACCAGTCAGGATCAATGACAATGCCACCATCGATACTTGCTGAAAACGATGTGGTTAGGCGTTGCCTGAAGAAAATTTATGTTCCCGATTGAACAAATTTGTTCGGCAGCGGACGAATTTCCTTAAAACAAAGCCTTGGCAATACGATAGATCGGATCCGATTTTCCCATCGAGTAGAAGTGTAAGGTAGGAACGCCCATACGCATCAGCTCCTTCGATTGCTCGATCGCCCATTGAATGCCGACTTCCTTCACGGCAGCATTGTCCTTGCATTTCTCGACTTCATCCGCAAGTGTCTCGGGGATGTCGATATAAAACGTCGTAGGCAACACGCTGATCTGCGACTTCGCTGTGATGGGCTTGATGCCGGGAATGATCGGAACATTGATGCCCGCCTCCCTGCACCTGTCGACAAACTGGAAGTATTTTGAATTATCGAAGAACATCTGCGTCACAATATACTCGGCGCCAAGATCGACCTTCAACTTGAGGTATTTAAGGTCTGTCTTCAGATTCGGCGAAGCAAAATGTTTTTCCGGATAACCGGCGACACCAATACAAAAATTGGTCGGCGTAGTGTTTTGCAGATCCTCGTCCAGATAGTTACCATTATTCATATTCACCACCTGTTGAAGCAGATCGGACGCATAGCGATGGCCGTCTGGTTCCGGAGCAAAACGTCCTTCATTTTTTATTCCGTCACCTTGCAACACGAGCACGTTGTCGATCCCGAGAAAATGCAGATCGATCAGCGCATTCTCCGTTTCCTCCCGATTGAAGCCTCCGCAGATAATATGCGGCACCGTATCTACCTTATAGTTGTTCTGGATCGCAGCGCATATCCCGACAGTACCAGGCCGCTTTCGCGTCGACCTTTTTTCCAGCAGGCCATTCTCCTTCTTCTTGTAGAGATACTCCTCGCGATGGTAGGTCACGTCGATAAAGGGAGGTTTGAACTCCATCAGGGGATCGATATTATCGAAGAGGGTGCGGATATTCTCCCCCTTCAACGGCGGAAGGATCTCGATCGTGAATAATGTCCGTCCGTTGGCGTTCCTGAGATGGTCAATAACTTTCATTTAAAATCTGTTTCTTAACGTTAGTCGAGGTTATCGTATGCAAGGTTGGGCGATAGCCACTTTTCAACTTCTTTTACACTCATACCCTTGCGTGTTGCGTAATCTTTGACCTGGTCCTTTTCGATTTTTCCAAGTCCGAAATATTTTGAATCAGGATGCGAAAAATAAAATCCGCTTACGGCCGCGCCCGGGTACATGGCATATGACTCTGTGAGCACAATGCCTACCTTTTCAGCATCCAGCAATTCGAATAACAACTTTTTCTCGGTGTGATCAGGACAGGCGGGGTATCCCGGCGCGGGACGAATACCGCTGTACGCCTCATCGATCAACTGATCGTTGGTCAATTTTTCGTCACTGGCGTAACCCCACAGCTCTTTCCGAACCTTCTCGTGAAGACATTCGGCAAATGCTTCGGCCAGGCGATCTGCAAGTGCCTTTGCCATGATATCGGAATAGTCGTCGTGATTTTTCTGAAACTTCTCCGACAACTTCTCGAGACCGAGCCCCGCAGTGACCGCGAACATTCCGAAATAATCCTTTCCTCGCTCCGGCGAAATGAAATCCGACAGGCAGAAGTTCGGCAGGTTCTGAGCTTTCTTGTTCTGCTGTCGCAGGAAATGAAACGTCGCGAATGGTTTATCGTCCGACTGCGCCTTGAACAACCTCACGTCGTCCTGTTCGCTCGCTGCCGGATAAAACGCCACAACGCCGTTGGCCTGAAGGCTATTCTCTGCGATGATCTGGTCAAGCATTTTATTGGCCTCGTCATAGAGCTTCTTTGCCTCAACTCCTACTACGGGGTCTGTCAAAATGCCGGGGAAACGTCCCGCCAGCATCCATGTCTGGAAGAATGGCGTCCAGTCTATATATTTTCTCAGTTCCGCCAACGGGTAGTTCACAAACTCTTTTCGTCCGATGACCGCAGGTTTCGTAAACCGGCTTTTTGACCAGTCGATGTTCGTCTTATTCGCACGCGCCTGCTCGAGGGTCACATAGGCCTTTGCCTCTTGTCTGCCCGCATGGTCGACACGCATCTTCTGATATTCTCCCTTCACCTTTGCCTTGAAATCACCCCTGGTTTGTACGTTGATGAGCTCGCTGGCAACCGGTACCGAACGCGACGCATCCAGCACATGTACCACAGGACCGTCGTATACCGGATCGATCTTTACCGCCGTGTGAATGCGCGATGTTGTCGCCCCCCCGATCAACAGGGGCAGTTCTAATTTCTCGCGTTGCATTTCCCTGGCAACGTGAACCATTTCGTCCAGTGACGGCGTGATCAGGCCGCTTAATCCTATTATGTCTACGTTCTCCCTCCTGGCGGCGTCCAGTATCTTTTCCGTAGGCACCATCACACCCAGGTCGACGATGTCGTAGTTGTTACAGGCCAGTACTACGCCCACGATATTTTTGCCGATGTCGTGTACGTCTCCCTTCACGGTGGCGAGCAATATTTTCGCAGCGGGTTTCCCGGCACTGCCACTTTTCCTCTTTTCTTCCTCAAGATACGGTGTCAGGTACGCCACGGATTTTTTCATAACGCGTGCGCTCTTGACCACCTGCGGCAAGAACATTTTTCCGGCACCGAACAAGTCACCCACAACATTCATCCCACTCATCAGCGGGCCTTCAATTACCGTCAATGGCTTCCCGTATTTTTGGCGAGCCTCTTCCGTGTCCTCATCGATATAGTCAATGATTCCTTTAACGAGCGCATGAGTCAACCTTTCTTCAACCGTTCCCTTCCTCCATTCATCTTCCACCACATTTTTCTTTGCCGTTCCTTTTACGGTTTCAGCAAACTCCAGCAGTCTCTCGGTG
>CBHTUB010000122.1:0-13115 GCA_966095595.1 uncultured Chryseosolibacter sp.
AGCCTCCAATCCCTGGCCCGATACAAAATAAAAAGTCTGCCCATCGACAGACCTTTTATTACAAAACTTAACTATTAACCCTAAGGATCTCTAGGGAATATTCTCAAAGTTCAACGTTCCGGTGGCATAATTGATCAGCAGATCCTGGAACATAAGCGTATAACGCGCGTTCTCGTAATCCTGCCGCGCGCGTGTCAATGTCTGATTCGACTGCGTCAGGGCCACGATGTCTGAGATCCCCAGCGCATAACGTTCCTTCTCGAGCGCATTTGATGTCTCCGCGGCCGCCAACTGTGCAGACGCAGCGTCGAAGCCCGCTTTCGCATCCTGAAGATTTTGGTACGCCAGCAACACTTCATTTTTCACCGTGATCTCCGTATTCTCTGTTTGCAACCTCGCATTCTCATATTGCATTTTGCTTCTCACCACATTAGTCCTGTTCGTGAACGCATTATAAATGGGTATTCTGAAAGCAACACCGTAAGTCAACTGGGTGTTGTCTTCCCGAAACTGATCCACAAAGCTTCTGTTCCGCGGAAGTTGCTCGGGGCTGGTCTCTTCACCTGTACGATAAATATAGTTGTAAGCCGAGCCATAGCTCGCAAACAAATTTATGGAAGGAAAGTATGTGCTCTTCGTCGCAGAAAAAGTGAACTGGGAAGCCTTTTCGTTTTCCTGTGCACGTTTTAGATCGCTCCGTCTTTCACTGGCAGTAGCATATAACTCGTCGAGGGAAACGCCTGAGTTGCTGCCAACCGTCCAGTTGGGGTCTTCAAGGTCGAAGGGAATGGAAGGATCGAGCTGGAGTGTCTGGGCAAGCGTAGCCTTGTCATTGCGCAGCGTATTTTTCGCACGGACCAAAAGCAACTCCGCATTTTTCAGCTGATACTCCTGGTTCTTCAGATCCACTTCGGCGCGCGTTCCTGCATCGACAAACTCACGGATCTGATTGTACTGCTGCTGCTGGGTCTCCACGTTTTTCTCGTTGATGATCACAAGCCGCTGATCCAAAAGGCAAGTGAGGAATTGTCTGCTGACGTCGCGAATCACGTCCTGACTTGTTCTGTTCACAAAATGCAACTGGGCTTCGTACGAGCTGGATGACGCGCGATATGTATTCATCACGTTAAGTCCGCGAAAGAGCGGCATATTGGCATCGATCGATGCATTCACAAAATCCAGCACACCGTTCACTACACGACCTTGTTGCTGGTTGAAAGAGTTACCGTCGTTTCGTCCGGCATTACCATTGATGTTGACAGTTGGACCAAAGCCCAGAAGGCCGGCATTCTTGGTTACCCTTGTAGCAACAAGCTGGTTCTTTTGCTGATTCAGATTCAGGTTCTTGTCAAGCCCGATCTTCACCGCCTCTTTGAATGTAAGCTTCGATGGAGTTGCCGGGGCAGTCTGCTCCTGAGCCAGCGCACTCACCGTAACAAAACCTAAAACGATTGTAAGTATCTTCTTCATAGTCATTAAACTCTCTCTAAAACCTGAGCATCTTCCACTACAGCGCCGTCGGCAACACGAACGATACGTTTACCGTAACGCGCATTCTCTTCAGAGTGCGTCACCTGAATAATGGTAATGCCTTCATTGTTCAGCTTCTGGAATATCTCCATGATCTGCTTGCCCTGATCCGAATGAAGATTGCCCGTGGGCTCATCGGCAAGCAAAAGTTTCGGCTGGCCCACGATCGCGCGCGCAATACCGACCAACTGCTGCTGTCCGCCACTGAGCTGCTCCGGAAAAAGATCCTTTTTCGCCACCATGTTGAAGCGATCCAGCATTTCCGCCACCATGCTCTTGCGCTGTGCGCTGCTCACACCCTTGTACAGTAAGGGCGTCTCGATGTTCTCATAAACCGTCAACTCATCGATCAGGTGATACGCCTGAAAAATGAATCCGATATAATTTTTGTGCATGTCGGACTTCTGTTTTTCCTTCAGCTTGTGAACAGGCTGATCGAAGAAAAAGTACTCCCCTTCAGAAGGTTCGTCCAGCATCCCGATGATATTCATCAGGGTTGACTTACCCGCCCCGCTGGGCCCCATGATGGTGAGGAACTCCCCCTGTTCAACATCCAGGTTCACGCCTTTTAAAATGAAGGTCCGTTGGAATCTTGAATCGATGTATTTATCGATGTCTCTGAGTTTTATCATGCTTTATAATTACAATTGACTTATGACCAATAATTGGTGATCACCCAATGCCAACAATGGTGCCAGAGCATTTTTCGGGTTTTCACTACTAAAATCACCGTTTTCACGCCATTTAAGGCGTTCGCTTCTGAAATCCGGTGTCCGGAATCGACCAAAGATAATCAGGTGTCGGCTATTGCTGTTTGCATTTGGGGTGATAATATCTGCCGGGAATTGGAGTCTTCCCAAAAGCCAATACCCAACGGCCAAAAGCCACTCGCTACCTTGAGCTTTCTATACCCCGGGGCTGCATTCCGTCATTTTCAATTCGCCGCCAGGCACTCCTAAAAAGCCATCTGTCAAAACAAACCCGATCCGGCTTTCCTGCCTTGAATTTTGAAGGGATTGGAAGTAGATTTAAGTATGCGATTTGTAATTGCCATACTGTCGCTCACAACAACGCTTAACTGCGTCGCCCAGCAAAAAGCAGATGAGATACGAATGAGCATCTACTTCGGCGGTGGCAGCTATTACATCTCCGAAGACCAGGCGACGGAGCTCTACCACTGGCTCGATTCCATTCCCGAGGTTCTTGATAAATACAACATTCAGCTGATCAGTCACACCGATCCCATTGGGGGCAAGGAGTACAACGAGTGGCTATCGGAAATGAGGAGCACCGCGGTACAACAGCTTCTGATCAAAAAAGCGATCCCCGAATTCAAGATCTCGATCAAGGACTGGGGACTAGAGAATCCCGTTTACAGCAACAACACGTTCCAGGGCATGCAGATGAACCGCCGCGTTGATGTGATCCTTTATCCCATCATTTTTTAGAGGCTCAATCCATACTCCTTTTTCACTATTTATCGCACCAGAGTACAATTATCATTCTGCTCTTCATTATTTTTCTCGCTCATTAGCCCAACCTAACCAAACAAACTATGAAGGCACGAAGAAGTCTCTCTGTATTTCTGTTCTCAATTATTTCACTCACTTCCGTCGCGCAAGTCGACATCGCAAAAAGGATCGAAGAGGAAAATGTAGTTGCCGGCTTTATCATCAAGGACGGCAAGGAAATTCCAGGCTATGTCAGGAAAATGGGAACGACACCACTCCCGGGATCAACCGATATCTATCCGGCCCCATGGGAATTTCAAAAAGATATCCGCTTCATGGAAAAAAATGCCTTCGAGACTGCGGAGAAGATCAAGAATAAAGACTTCTCTAAATATGAGCCGGATGATCTCGACGGTTACAAATATGACACGCTTGCATTCGAGAGTGTCAAATATTCCGATATGTCGGCAGTAGGAACCGGAATGATCGCCAGAAAAATGTTCATGAGAAAATTAAAGGACGGAAAGATCTCCCTGTTCGCTCATTTCTCGATGCCGATTGTTGTCGGTGAAGTCTCCGAGTTCAAGACATCATACGAAGAATGCGCACAGCCGAACATCGTATACCGTATCGGAAAAGATGGAAAGCTCAAGCTCGTCAATAGCCTCAACGTGAAAAAAGAACTTGCTGCATGTCCGGTAGTCGTTGAGAAATATGAGAAGGGAGATTATGGCATTTCCGGTGAAAATAAAACCGGTCTTGCAAAGCTTGCAGACAAGACGATCCTGCGCGACGGCGTCAGGCTGGCAGTCATAGACGATTATAACGTACAATGTCAATAATACAAATCAGTAACATAGATCAGGCCCCGGTCACATTGCCGGGGCTTTTTTCGTTTCCGGCTGATTCATGAACCTTCAGCAACGCATTCAGATCACTTAGTGTATTTGCCTCGCTGGCCCGTTTGTCTTTTCTCCATCGCGCCATCCTCGGAAACCTCAACGCGATCCCTGATTTGTGACGTGTGGACCGATTGATTCCTTCAAAGGCAATCTCGAAAATGAGCTCCGGTTTTACTGATCGCACCGGGCCAAAACGTTCGACGGTATTTTGTTTTATCCATCGGTCGACCTCGCGTATCTCATCATCCGTCAGACCACTGTACGCTTTCGCAAAAGGAACGAGCTGATCGCCATCCCACACGGCAAACGTATAGTCAGTATAAAGATTTGCGCGACGCCCATTCCCGCGCATCGCATAGATCAGTACCGCGTCGACAGAAAAAGGATCGATCTTCCATTTCCACCAGTCCCCCCTCCGCCGCCCGTTCCTGTAGAGGGAATTTTTTCGTTTGAGCATGATTCCCTCACTCAGAAATTCCCGCGAGCGGCTTCGCTCATAGGCAAGCTCTTCCCACGTATTGAACTCCACCAGTTGTGACAGCTTCAACACAGCGCTTTCCGCACTGCAAAGCTCCTCGAGCTGTTTCCGGCGCTGCTCCATGGGCCAATCACGAATATCCTCTCCGTGCCATTCGAGAAGATCGTATGCCACAAATGCGACCGGCACTTCTTTCAGCAACTTTGCGCCAACACCCTTTCTCCCGATTCGTGTTTGCAGATGGTTGAACGACAAGGGCCGGCCGTCCTTGAAGGGCAGGATCTCTCCGTCTATCACCGTGCCCTCCGGCAGCATATTCAACAACGCGCCATACTCCGGATATTTATCCGTGACGAGTTCTTCTCCCCTCGACCATACAAATAGTTGTCCGTCGCGCACGATCACCTGCCCGCGAATGCCGTCCCATTTCCTCTCTGCAAACCATTCGCGGGGATCACCGAGTGATTCAACCGGATCTTCAAGCGCATACGCCAGGTAAAAGGGATAAGGCTTCGAATGGTCGACCGTGGTCTTCGCATAGATCAGGTCTTCGAAAGTATCGATATCCGGAGACCAGTTGCCCATCAACCTGTGGGCTATCACATTTTCCACGACATTCGAATACTTCGCGAGTGCCTTCACCATCAGCTGCTGCGACACGCCCATTCTGAAACCTCCGGTAATGAGCTTATTGAATACAAACCTTTCGGACTCATTCAGCTGACCCCATGCCCAAAGTATCTTCTCCTTCTTTTGAAGCACGTCAAGCGGCTCAAGGGCTTTGATATAATCGATCCAATACGTTAACGAGTAGTCCGAACCTTCGAAGTCGGGAGGCAGCACGAGGGTGATCGTCTCGGCGAGGTCACCAACCACGGCATAGGATTCATAGAACAACCACTGCGGTATACGCGACAGCTCATTTGCCCATTCGGCAAGGTAAGTTGCATTTACGGTCCGTTTCGGTCTGCGATGCGAGAGGATGGCAATAGCCCATAATTTATCCTGATCACTGGCGTGCTGAAAGTATTCGATCAGGGCTTTGATCTTGCCAAGCGTTTTAGTGGTCTGATCAAGGTCCGTAAAAAGTTTGGTGAAGTGTTTCATGCCGGCTTGCGTTTCACATCAATCCAAGGCACACCACGCCCACACCTGCCTCCAGAACAAGCAGGAAATCCACAAAGGTCACAAAAGTTTCCTTTCAGTTTAAGCATGGAATCTAAAATCAAAAATCAGCAATCATAAATCTTAAATCAAAAACCGGTATGGCCTATGAAGGCTCTCCCGTGATAAACGGGCCCAGTACTTCATTCGAGGGCTCCTCCCCCGCATTACCAGCTTCGGCCATCTCCCCCAACTCCCCTTCAAACTTCGTCTTCACTTCCTGCGCATCGTAACCTATCTCCCGAAGCCATTGCGCAAAGATTTCCGTGTAACCGTGCGTCACAAAAATTCGCTGGGCACCGGTTTCCCTGATTGCCGTATTCAGGTCATCCCAATCCACATGGTCAGATAAAACGAATCCGCGGTCAGCGCCGCGTCGGCGTCTCGTACCGCGCAGTTGCATCCATCCCGAAGCAATGCCCAATGAATAGGGAAAGAATCGTTTCATCCACGGCGATCCCACCGCCGAGGGTGGACAAAGAATAAGCGATCCCTTCAGATCCTCTTTCGATATCTGGTCAGTAACCCGGGGAGCATCCGGCAACATCAGTCCCTGCTCCCGCAGAACACGATTAACCGAATCGACAGCCCCATGGGTGAAGATGCGCCCGATCGATGCGTCTACATTTTTTAGGATTCGTTGGATCTTTCCGAGCGTATATCCTGCGATCACGGACACCTTTCCATCCTCCTGGTTCCTGCGCCACCATTGATTGATCGAAGCAAACACTTCCGACTGTCCCTTCCACTTGTAGATCGGAAGCCCGAATGTCGACTCTGTTATGAATGTATGACACTTCACGGGTTCGAATGGCGTTGAAATGCCATCGTGCTGAAGCTTGTAGTCGCCCGAGAAGACCCACACTTCGCCATTATACTCGACCCTTATCTGCGCGGAGCCGGGAATATGACCGGCAGGATGAAAAGAAAAATGAACACCATTGATTGTCAACACCTCTCCATAGTCCATCGTCTGAATGGCATTATCCTCAAGAAACAGGCGATGCCTGATCACGGGCTTTGCGATGGACGTGCACAAATAATGTTTGTGTCCGGGATAGGCATGATCGGAATGACCGTGGCTGATGATCGCCTTGTCCACCGGTTTCCATGGATCCAGATAGATGCGTGCCTGAGCGCAATAGATTCCTTTATCGGTAAATTGAAGCAGGTCCACGGACTTAATAACTCTTTCCGGTTGAAAATAGTTATGAGCCTCTTAAAATTAAATGCCCGCTGTTATTGATGCTTGTTCTTCACTGCCTCAGGCACCTCGCACGTCGATTTTCTGCGCGTGTCGGCGAGGTGGAATATCCTCCATTCACCATTCTGATGAACAAGCTGCATGGCGTCAACGCCGCAATGACTGAAAGTTTTGTCGACGTAAAAGGCGTAATCGCACCAGACCTGAGCGAAATCGCCATCGACATCGATCTTAAGGTTCCAGATCTCCTCATACCACGTGCCGTCGTGCTGTGTTCCGATCGCCTTGATGAAATCCTCCACCGAATCCTCCTGCCTGAGAACGATGTTTCCGGTTTTATCTTTGTAAACAGTCGCTGCCGTCACCTTTTTTACGAATGTTTTACGCGCCAGTGCGCTGTCACCTTTTTGCATGGCGACGAATAAATTGCGGACAACGGTCTCAACTGCTGCTTCGGCGCTGTTCGACTGTGCATTGCAAAACAAACAACCCAGAAAGATCAACGATGTTGCGGGTAAAAAATACTTCATCTCGATATTATTTGTGGAAATATCAAATTCCCTGCTGCTTCCGTCCATCATTATTACGCCAGCGGAGAAAAAGTGATGACAGTGCGCGATTGATTGATTTATCGTAATTTAGCTTTTTGAATATCCCAGCCTTTATGACCCATAAGTGCCTATTTAGTTTCTTTCTCGGCGCCATTCTGGCGTTCGAAACTTCAGCAGCCAGCATCGATAGCCTTAAAGCTTCGCTCGATACCCTCCAGGGAGAAAAGAAAGTGAAAGCTTTGAATGAGCTCTTCCGTGAAAAACTTCACGGCGATCCGGTCACAGCACTTTCCTATGCACGCGAAGCCTTGAGCCTTGCCACGGAAATCGACGATGCGAAAGGAATGGCCGCAGCATACAACAACCTGGGCGTAGCGTACCGGAACCAGGGCGCGCTCGATAAAGCACTCGAGTACTACATCAATTCGATGAAGATTTACGAAAAGCTTGACAACAAGGAAGGAATTGCCACCACAAAAAATAACATTGCCAATATCTACTCCATTAAAAAGGACTACGCACAGGCTATGCGGAATTTGGAGGAGTCCTACACGATCTTTGTCCAAATGAAAGACGAAGCCAAACTTGTTGGCTCCATGAACAACCTTGGCAACCTCTATAGCGACATGCAGCTGTTTGAGAAGGCCCAGAAATATTACTCGGAGGCATACCAGCTCAGTGAAAAGATAGGTGACAAATTCTCCGATCCCCTCAGCAACCTGGCAAACCTCTATTTCAAGCAAAGCAACTTCGACAAGGCTATCGAGTACTATCTTGAAGCACTGAAGATCCAGGAAGAGCAGAACAACCGCCTGGGGTTACTGAATACCGTAACAAACCTGGGAATAGCCTATGCCAAGGCGCGACAAACCAGGCAAGCTGAATTCTACCTGAACCAGGCTAAGCAATTGACGGACGAGCTTCAGGCTTATACCTCACTTCCCTCGGTCTACAAGGCCATGGCTGAAAACTTCTACAACCAGGGTAAAATGAAGGACGCCTACGAGATGCAATTGAAATACGACGAAGAGCGCGAGCGCATTTATGGCGAGGAGAGCAGCAGGAATATTGCCCAGATGGAGATGGTACTCGACTTCGAAGAAAAGGAACGGCAGTTCGAGATCCTGAAGCGCGAAGCCGAGATCAACAGTCTTGAGTTGAAATACAACAGGTTGATCATACTTCTGGTTATTCTCGGAGTGATCATCATTATCGCGGGTGTGAATCTTTATTATCTCGACCGCCGCAAGAAACTTGTGGGATCTTCAAATTAGCATGATATCCATCGAAGAAGCCGGGAAGATCCTACACGAGCTAACAAAAAACCAAAGTCTGCTGCGCCACATGCGAACGATTCAGCTCGTGATGGAAGCGTATGCTGAAAAATTCGGTGAGGACAGAACCGAATGGGGCGTTACTGGTTTGCTGCATGACGCCGACTATGAAGCGTTCCCCGACCAGCACCCGAATGTTATCGTGAAAAAACTTCGGGGCATGGAAGAAGAAAAGATAGCCCATGCGATATCGGCCCACTATACCAAATGGAATGTCCCATATAACAACCTTCTGGACAAAGCCCTCCTGGCGTGTGACGAGCTCACGGGATTTATAGTGGCCTGTGCGCAGGTGAGACCGGACGGCATCGCAACGCTGGAGCCAAAATCCGTGATCAAAAAACTAAAGGACAAAGGCTTTGCGGCGAAGGTAGAACGCGATGAAGTATACAAGGGAGCAGAAATGCTTGGAATAGAACTAAGCGATCATATCTCCTTTATTATTGACGTCCTGAGAAAGAACAAGTCAGAACTGGGGATTTGAAATCATCCGGTGATACCCCTGCCCCTATTCATAATAATATGCTGACTTCTGCCTCCCGGATTCTATATTCCTGATTCAGGGCACTGATCGCCTCTTAAAACTTTAAAGCAACTTTAATGCGAAAGCATTGAATATTGCGCGGCTTCTTGCTAAATTATGCTACTCTCAACCTGAAAGAACCTGCTGACCGAACCAGGTTCTTATAGTCGGGAGTCACACTGTCCTCGTGCACACGCCTAAAAATTCCTAACCTCCCCACAGATGAAAGCACGTTCATTCATCGTCCTATTGGTCCTTTTCCTCGGTTGCAGCATTATTGAAGACACCGACATTCAAACTCAGGAACAGCTCGACCAGCTAACATTCTCCGGTTTTCAGATCGACCAAACAAGAAGTGGAAGCACCGCGATTGTGGCGACCTTGATCGAAGATGAGGAAGTGAACCAGCTCGACACCGCTTATAACAAGTATGTTAAACGAGTCAAGACTTTCACCGCTCCGGAGATGAGTGGAAAAATGAAATACAGGAGTGGTGCAACAGGGTCGAACCTCACATTTCAAACCACCTACCTCGAGAATGATGTTCCCTATACATGGCGTGTATTTCAGGGCGATTCACTCGTCGAGATGTACCGATTCAGATACGATGAGAACGATAGCCTTTTCAGGATCATCACCGTCATCAACCCTATCGACAACTTGCCTCCTACCGTTGTCACGTTCGACCACATCAACTACACCGACCAAAAGATCAGCAGCATAGACCGCGAATCGGAGGTCGCGGGCCTGGCCGGCACTTTCAGTAATTTTCTCCTCAATTATAACGGAGATCAGCCACCGACGATAAGCACCTTCAGTTTCCAAAACATCAATGTAGATGGTTATCCAGGGAACTGTTCCAATGGTAACTACAATTGCAGGGCCTACAATACACATTATACCGGAACGAGCGGCTTTGTCCCGGGCATCAGTGTCGGTATCCGGGCAGTCAGCACGCTCGGCGCAACGGCAAAAGTGATCGTTGAAGATGGAGGTAATGGTAACAGCGGTGGCGAGTGTTGCCGCGAACCTGATGATTATTACTTCCATCCCTTGATGGTGTGGCAGGGATCGATACAAAATGGACACTTATTATTACCGATCTATCTGGTCGACTGGGTCAAACCCGGAGAGCAATTATCCAACGGCGGAAACCAGTCCAGCATAAGCGAGTCAATAACAATCCAATACCTCTATGATCGTTAGAAAAAATCTTCTTGCGCTGCTGACATTATTTGCGTTCGTCACAGGAGCCCACGCGCAATTTCGCATTCCTTCCTTCGACATTGCCATCAAACCCGGCTACATGTCGATCTACGACGAATTGAATAGTGAGAATGGCTCCGACTATAGGTATGAAACGCTCACGTTGCAGGGCGAATTGAACATTCACATCACGCAGCATATTGCGGTCGGAACATTTTACCAGCGCAACATGATCATATCCAACTACCATGCAAAAGAACAATCTTCGGATATGGACCAGGATGCGAATCATGTCATCTACGGAGCCAGTGCGAGATTCTCCACAGGACGTGCAACGAAGTTCAGACCTTATTGCGCCATCAGGTATTTCCACTACGAAACAGTTGTGAACTATGAGAGCTTCAACATTGCCGGAAAGGGTAATGCAGGATCTTTCGCCGTCGGTCTCATGCTCAGGATGGGTCATAATTTCTACCTGACCCTGGTGGAGGGTGAGCTTTGCCAGATGTTTTCCGCGAGCGAAGTGCTCTTCGAAAAACAATCGCTGTTCCCACAAGTCCATGCCGGCATCAGTTATAACTTCTCCAAACGAAAATGATATGTTATGAAAAACATCATCATCCTGCTTATCGTCCTGCCCATTTGCGTCGCTGCCCAGGACCTTCAAAAAGTCAGCATCAAATCGAAAAATACTTCGGCGATCACCTATTCTCCCGATAATCAATACCTCGCCTTCGCCAGGGGAAGTTCGATCGAGCTCTACAATGCAGGCACGGACACCCGAATAAAAGATTTTTCCGGTGACAACGGCCATTCGAGAGACATCAACCAGCTTATTTTCAACCGCGCGTCTACATTGATCGCTTCCGGAAGCAACGACAAAACGGTGAAGCTATGGACGGTGCCTTCGGGACAGTTGAAGCAGACCCTAAAGGGAGCGACTGCGGAAATACTGGACGTAAGGTTTACCAATGACGATAAGCGCATAGTGGCACTTTCTTCCGACAATTATGTGCGTATGTGGGATGCCGAGTCCGGCGTACTCGCCTATTCCGTTAAGGTAGGCGACAAGGCCGCGCGTGCGTTCGATATATCGGGAGACGGCAAATATTTCGCCGTGGGCGGTGCAGACAAGAACATTGTAGTTTGCAACGCTGAGGATGGCTCCGTAAAGAGAACAATCACCGGACACAGGGACTGGGTTCGATCTTTAACGTTTTCGCCGGACAACAAATCACTGGCGTCTTCAGGCGACGACAAGAATATCATAGTCTGGGATATCGAATCCGGTGCCAAACAAAAAGAGTTTCCGCAAAAGGGATGGATTTACGATATCCACTATAGCCAGGACGGAAAATACCTAGGCGCAGCCCTCGAAAAATCTTCCGTTGCTTTCTACAATCTGTCCACAGGCATTCTCGCCCTGAAGATCGACGACTTCGTACATCCCGTGATCAGGCTCGCGATCAATGCCGGAGGAAAAGAAGCTTCCACCATAGAAGAATTCGGGACAGAGGTCAAGATATGGAACATCGAGTCGCTGAACATAAGCCCCGTTTATCGTTTCAAGGATGCGAAAGACACCTCGGCGCCGCTCGTGATGATCTCCAATCCGCCGAATATCGTCGACAATAAAGTCCGTGTTTACAAAGACCTGCTCGATCTTCGTGGTATCGTGACCGATGAGTCGGGTGTAAGGACCCTCAAGATCAACGGCAGGGAAACTCCCGTTAAAGACAATGGAAATTTCGTTTTCAACATTCCGCTGACCATGGGCGAAAATTTCATCAACATCGAAGTGACCGACGTCAACGATAACATCGCATTGCGGAAGTTTGTCGTTACACGAAAAAGCGCAGACGGAGAGGAATACAATCCCGCAGCTGCAAAAAATTTTCTTCTTGTCATCGGCATCAACAATTATCAGTTCTGGCCGAAGCTAAACAACGCAGTCAAGGACGTGAATGACATCGCCAGCGTGCTGATGAGTCGTTATAACTTCGACTTCGCCAACATTACCATGCTCAAGGACGAGCAGGCTACACGCTCCAATATATACAACAGCCTTCGCGGCCTCATCGAGAAAGTCAGTCCGCAGGATAATCTTGTCGTATACTTCTCGGGACATGGGTTCTTCGACGAGCTGTTGAGCGAAGGTTACTGGATACCTGCTGAGGCACATGTTGGCTCGTCGGGCGAATACATTTCGAACACCGAGATCCTCAAGATCCTGGGAAACATCAACTCCCAGCACACGTTCCTGGTAGCCGATGCCTGTTTTTCAGGTGCATTGTTCGCCGATGCGCGCAGGGGCTATACCGAAAATGTCGAGAAGTTCCGTTCGAGGTGGGGCTTGACTTCAGGTCGGCTTGAAGTGGTGTCGGACGGCGCTACGGGAACAAACAGCCCGTTCGCGACGCACTTCATCACCTTCATGAAGAACAACACGAAAGCAAAATTTCCGGTTTCGGAGCTCGTACAGTATGTAAAAACGCAAGTCGCTGAAGAAACAAAGCAGACACCGCTGGGCAACCCTTTAAAAACCCTGGGAGACGAGGGTGGCGAGTTTGTCTTCTATCTCAGGAATTGAGCAGGTAGCTCAGATTGTCATTTTCCTTCAGTTCCAGGATCGGCTGTTTATGCTGATATAGTTTTGCTACGCCACTGCCTTTCAGTACCAATTGATCTCCATCACGGCGCAACAACATGCCCTCAGGCAATCCGATAACCTTCCTTGATGGATTGAGCGTTATAAATTCTTCAAGCCTTTCC
>CBHTUB010000123.1:0-13036 GCA_966095595.1 uncultured Chryseosolibacter sp.
ACCCACCGGTTGGCAAACTCACCTGCCGGAACACCCAGCAGGCCATTGATCACTACTGGATCGAGATACAATCCAAAATACGTTTGCAGCCTTGGGAGATGAAGGTGAATGGGAGCTTTTGAAAAACTGTAGATAAAACATTTCGGAAGCCTTGCGGGTGAATCTTCACCTATCGATGCCTGAATGGAATTGTTTTCGCTGAGGTCAAAGATGATCTCCGTTGATCCTTTTGGAAGGATTGTTTCATTTTCAAACTGAGGGAAGCCATGCGTTTGAAATATCGCACGGATGCCAGTGTCAGGGTGTTGGGGTATGTGAAAATTTACGTCCACCTGGGGAAAAGTACGAATTATCCATGACATCAGTTAATATGCCATGCGTGTAACGCAGAAGATGTACATATCCCTTTAGTTCCCTGGTCTCGCCGTTGCAGGCTCGATAAGTCATGAGCCAATAATAAACACAGTGCAGCTCTCGGTTGTGTAGGTAAATTCACTTTGTTCGCGCGGCCCCGCAGCCCTCCGGGTCAAATAGTCCCGCCTTGACTGTTTCCAAAAAAATGCTTACAGCACTATGACCGGACGAATCGATGCTTGATTGAACCTATCATCTTCCCGGTCCAAAAAGATCGAATTCCTGTAAGCGGAGAGCCACATTTTCCACTCACCGCACCCTTGCCAGGGCCACAAATCAATAGCGCCTCCCCGGATGACCTGCCTGTTCAGTGTGTTACCGGCTTCAATTGCATTTTGTTCGCCGCCCTTCGTCATGGTTGCATTGTAAGATGAGCGCCAGGCATCTGCGCACAACTCTTTATGGTTTCCCATGTCCTCGAGACCAAACAGGTTGGGATTGCTCGGAGCCGGGAAGCGGCGTCTGGGGTCTATCTCCGGACCGAATTCGGGTAATTTGTCTCCCCAGGGAAACAGGGATGGACTTCCTGCGCGATACGCATATTCCCACATTGCCTCTGACGGTAACACAAAATCACCAAACTGATGTCCCAGCTGTCTGATCTCAGAGGCTAAGAGGTAAGTTAAGGCGTCTCCGTTCGATTCATCGTACAGGCGTAGACTGGAGTCAGACATAGAAGGGATAAATTCCATGAGATTTTCACTTGACAACGTAAAGATTCCCATCAGAAATGGTGGCACATTTATCTGATGCGCTGGCTGCATAAACGGTGCCATGTTCAGCACCTCGTCAATCAAAGAGGGTTTGGGATACCATTCGGTTGCAAATGAACTTTGAAGGACTCCTGCCTTTTCCTCATCCTGGCTGTCTACAACTCGTTCCCATTCTTCAAAAAATCTTTCGGAGCGCTTTTTGATTTCGTTCAAGTGACTGAATTCACGTTCAGACAGCCCCAGAGTAAAGGTCCCTCCGGGGACCAATGCAAACTCGATATTCGTTGGTTTATGAAGAATGTGTACGTATGCCAATGCTTCCGGCGATGTCGATGTACCCACTTCCGTAAGCCGGTATTTTTCTCCAAGTGCTATAAGGACACTTTTTGCAACATCGTATAACCGCTCTTCAGAAATGTGACGCCATTTTTGCAAATCAAACAATTCCGGATAATTAAGATTAGTGATCATAGAAAAGAAAGTGAAAGCTAACGTATGCATAATAGTTTAAAACAATACTTTGCGATCCATCACACGATAATGTGATGCACAAAACCCTAGCTATCCAAGGCAACGTACGGCAATCATATTTTTCTCCCCTGCTTTGCTAAGGGTGGGCGGAGGCCAGGAACCTGTCACTTGAAGTAAGAGTTCAGCTGGCTCTACGCCAACACGTTGAACGGCTGTTCTACAAGGATCATTAGAGAAATGGTTTGGGATGTCGCCAGGGCAGAGGCGTATTTTTCATTTCGCCCAAATCAGAAATCTGACTGAACACCAGATAGTAAACTTCAGATTTGTGAACATTCACACTAGCTGTCTTTATGAGCAACTTTCAAAAAATACTTATTGTTAATTTCATCACCTGTGCCATAACGTATCTTTCATTTTAACGCAGGTGCTCAGCATTGGCAGAGAACCACCAATGTTGGAATAGAAAGCTCAATGGGAATCGATGGTTTTGTGACATTATCTACCGATAAACTTGTAGCTGACAATGAGTATAGACTGTTCGTTTTGATTGTTAAGGCGTTGAAAGAATTTGAAAAAAGTAAAATGGTCGAGCTACGATTGTAGACCTGATCTCAGACCTGAAGGACGAAGTGCTGGAGAATGTTTCGCGATTCATTCAGCAGCAACGTACGGAGTCAGGGACAGTAAGGCCTGCCTGATTCACCTTTTTCCACTCTGGTAAAAATCCCGAAGTCCTCTATTATTCAAGTGTACTCTACTGAGCGAAATATTGGTTTATAATTTTGCTATTCATGGTTCAAGCCGCAACCGTGTGAAAATCTTTTAATTTAGATTACCCCCGCAGGCCATAACCAGAGATACGCCTGCATCAGGGCCTAAAAAAGCTAACAACGATTTATACAATCGCTTTTCTTTCATCTGCAAAAGTTTTCACTAGTTTTGTCAGCGCCATTAATAGCTAATTAATCAGGAATGAGAAAAAATCTACTTTATCTAATACTTTCTATTTCATTGGTAAACTGTAGCAAAGAAGATCCTGTTCAGGAAGCGACTATTTCAAGTAATGAGAATATCAACCTGACTACTTCTTATTATTTGTATGCCCAACCGGAAAACTTCCTCTACACCGATCTATCTACGATCTTTCAATCTGTTCATGGAGGTTATTTTGCTTACGAATTTTCGGCCCGCGCGTTTTACGACTTTGATAACGACGGTGACCTGGATCTTATTGGAGCAACCTTTAATGATCAGGATGCTCCGATTGACGCACATTATTATAAAAACGACGGTGGTAATTATCAAAAGGACCAATCCGTATTTAATGGAAATGTACCCGGATATGTTCACGCGCGTCAGGCCATATTAGCCGATCTTGATAATAACGGATGGATGGATGTTGTGATCGTTGCACACGGATTTGATAGGGAGCCACAGCCTGGCGAGAAACAAAAGGTACTGCTGAATTTTAACGGACAGTTTACCACTCAGGAATTGCCACTGCCTGCGCCTACCCGGTTACCCTATACGCACTCGGGATGTGCGGGTGACATTGATAATGATGGCGATATCGATTTATTCTTCACAACTGGTTATGCGCCTGTTGCCGGCGTTTTCATGAAAAATAATGGTAGTGGAGTCTTTACTTACGATGCGAAAATATTCCCGGCGGATGTTAAAGATAAGCCGTATAACACATCAGCGCTTTATGATTTGAACCAGGATGGCTATCTGGATCTTGTCATATGCGGGCATGACAACGCGCCGGGGGTAGGGGACCCGACGCATCTGGCTAAACCAATGATCCTTTGGGGCAATAGCACAGGTAAATATACTTCCTCCAATAGCACAACTTTACCTGTTATAAGCGCTTATGGCATTACCAATAACATCAATTTTCTTGACTTTGATGAAGACGGAAAGCTTGACATTTTATTGACAAAAACAGGTGATGGAACCGAATTGAACTTTTATCAGGGTTATTATACACAGTTATTAAAGAATGACGGCGATAACAGCTTTACAGATGTGACAGTCACAAATATGGGAAGCTACCGCAACGACAATCCGCCTGGCGGGTGGATCCTATGGTTACGACCTCATGATATTGACAACGATGGCGATGTGGACATCACCTCCGAAGATAAGGTTGACCCACATGAATGGATAAACAGCGACGGAGTGTTTATCAAGAAGTAGGCAAAAATGGACGCCGGTAAAAATTTGGAGTTGTCGCCGTCCAATGACTTTTTCTACTAATCGCGCGAACAGCTCTGATATTCACCTGTCTGGCTCAATTAACCCATACTATGGCAAAGAAAACCGCTGATCAAATACCGTTTGAATTGGGCCAGTGGGTAACAACAGAAGACGGCTACGGGCAACTGATGTACATCAGGCCATTCTATGTCGAAGAATACGAAACGGACCGGAAGGAAAGGAATAACGGCGAGTTCATCCGATACATTTTTATTTGTAAAATACTGTGCGACTTTAATGGAAAGATCAAGAACAGGAACAGGATCGATACCTATACGTCCATCAGTAAACTCGATAAAGAAGGCGCTGCATTTGTCAAAGAGATCAAAAATAATCAGCCCGATGAATATGCGAAGTATATCGTCTACGATGATAAAGTGGATATCTGTTGGCAAATGTTTCGGGATTATCAGGTGGTGAATAAATCCAGTCTGAACATAGAGGAGGTTGAGCGAAAGCTGGCAGATATTGAAATAAACTTGTTACCTGCTTTCACTTTTAAGGAATTTGTGGCTGAATGTGCTAAACAGAACTTTCCAATCGACCTGAAGATGCTGGTGCCGTATGGCTACGCTGCTAAAAAAGAAGAACGTATTACACTGCGATTCGATTCCTATCTGTACAAGGTCAAGGGAAAGGAAGTCATATTCCATGGTGTAAGAATGTTTGCGGATCTATAGTTGTGATCGCTCAGTAGAAATGGCCAGGCCATAAGGGAGCAAGCTCTTTGACACCGCCAGAAATACCATTCTCGAGCTGGATGGATATCTTACCGGGAGAGGCGGGAACCAATTTACGTGTGGGGCGATCTGCGTAGTGTCACTACCTCAATCTGTTATAAAGTTTCGTTCCGCCCAACGTCCTTGCCAGATCATTCATGGTATTAAAGGGGGAATTGAAATTGTCGCCCCTTTCAAGTGTCTTCCATTGGATATCATATTCCGGGTTCACAATAATATCCCTGGCAAAGCCGACATCACCGGAAAAATAAACTACACTATCGTAAATGGACATATCCAGTCGAAAAAAGGACTGATTCCCAGTTGATTTTGGCTTAGTCCGGTAACTATCGAAAGTCCATGTTGTCGTGCCATCGTCATTGATGTTCATGCGTCCTTCACCATAAGGCCTGTCTGCGATCTGTAATCTTTTATCTGCCAATGCCTTTTCAAGCGTTTGACAAATCTCCTGTTGAGATAGCGTTGTTGTTACCTTGATACGGGTAGTCGACCGGTCTGGTGATACATCCCACGCCTCCACCCGGGAGGGTGTGGTCGTCGTGTTATCGACTCCTTTACAACTGACAACTGCTAAAACGAAAATTAACATAGATCTATAAGACATATTCATATTTTCATAGGGTAGAGTAGAGGGTTTATAAATAAAAAGGATGCGCATACGCAAGTAAAGATGGGCTCCTTTCCAAGATAACAAATTATATGATGTCTTACACAAGGTAATGTATTTAGTAAGTGATATTAATCTTTGTCAACGTGGGGTATACTGGGTAGGAGGCGATCTCCACCTAAATCAAGGATGTGATAAAAAGTATGATTTTTTCGAAATTTTCGCCCAGCCTTGATGTTAAGCAAGCTAAGAAAAAGGTCGGCTTTAAGAAAAAGGGCGGGAATTACCCGCTTATTTCCTGGTCTTGAGCAACGTAGGAAATATTGAAACAAGCAAATGATTCTTAATAAGACAGGACGTATGTGGTCGCCGTGATTTTTGATCTTTCAAAATTCATTTCAAAATGTTCATAATGAACACGGATGTATGATGTGCGCGGAAGTTGCTGTTATCATGAATATGACAACAGCAGTTTAATGATTAATTTTGAGGTTGAAGCATCGAAAGACCCTTGATTTCATCTCTCGCTGACTTCCATTATTTTTTTCATTTTATCGCTAATACTTATTTGTAGTAATGGAGACGTTGTACCCTAAAGGCCCTGAAACTGTATCAGAGAATCTTACCAAACCCACATCAAAGTACAAATTGCACGCATGGATGGCACTGGGTGGCTTATGCACATTCGTGCTACTCTACTTCTGGCTCATCTATTTGTTTGCCACCACATCTGTTCGATCCTTCGAATATATCGGCAAAGGAAATAATGCCGTGATGAGTATTGTATTGGGTGTGGTCATGGCTTTTCTCGCGCTCTTTATGATTAAAGCGCTGTTCTTTATCAAACGAATCAATACAATTGACGATGTTGAAATTACGGCCGGGCAGGAACCGGAGCTTTTTAAATTTATAAATGAAGTAGCCGACAACGCTGGTGCTCCGCGGCCTCACCGGGTTTATCTCTCGCCAAGAGTAAACGCATCTGTATTCTATGATCTCTCGATTATCAACCTGATATTTCCCACGAAGAAAAATCTTGAGATCGGACTCGGGCTTGTCAACTCTGTATCAATAAATGAATTCAAAGCCATCCTCGCGCATGAATTTGGACATTTTGCCCAAAAGACGATGGCAGTGGGCAGATGGGTTTATATATCGAGGCAAATCGCGTCACACATCGTGGCAACCAGAGATTGGTTCGACAAATTTATCAGGGGTCTTTCCAGTGTCGATATAAGGGTAGCGTGGATAGGATGGCTTATCAGTATTTTCGTGTGGTGCATCCGGTCTTTAATGGACACCTTATTCACCATTGTTGTATTGGCTGAAAGAGCGCTCTCGAGGGAAATGGAATTTAACGCGGATCTCGTAGCCGTATCATTGTCCGGTAGCGATGCGATTGTCAATGGCCTCTACAAGCTGGAAGCTGCAGACACTGCCTGGGATCAGGCTGTTCAATACGGAGCCGAGACCCTCCATGAAGGAAAATCAGTCGCTGATATATTCGAGATCCAGAAATATTTCGTTCAAAAGATTGGTGTTGTCCTGGACAATCCGCAATATGGAAATCCGCCAGTGATCGATAACGCCCCTGATCACCGGATATTTAAAAAACACCTTGCTGCTCCGCCAAAAATGTGGGCGACACACCCGTCTGGATTTGAAAGGGAAGAAAATGCAAAACGAGTTTACATACACGCTCCGCAGGATGAACGTAGCGCATGGATATTATTTAAAGATCCGCAGGCCATAAAGCAGGTCATAACAAAACACCTGTTTAGAGGCGTTGATGTTGCAGGTAAGGAGGTAGTGGAAATCTCAACCGAACATGCACTGCAGGAGATCGATAAGAAGTATCATAAAGTTTTTTACGATCCCAAATACCGGGGACTTTATCTTAAGCAATCACTGACCCGAGACGTAAGATCCGTAGACGATCTATATGCCATTACCTTTACAGATCTGGAGATCGCTCAAAAATTGAAAGACCTCTATCCTGCGTCATTGAAGACCGACCTGGAATTGTATGAGAGCAAAAAGGAAGAGCTCATCATGCTGCAGGCATTATATGACAAACACTGGGATGCGCCAGATGGAGCGATCCGTCATGAGGGTAGAGAATTAAAAAGGAAAGATCTTCCTTTGGTGATCGATCAACTTAAAAAACAAGTAAATGATCATCAGCATCAATTACTGGAATTTAATAAGGGCCTGCGCTCATTGCATTTGAACATCGCAAGGCGTTACGATAGCTCATGGATGAAGTATCTGAAGAGCCTCTCTGCGTTGATACATTACTCCGAGCATTCCAGTGCAGTACTCATTGATGCAAAGAAAGTGTTTAACAATACGCTTAGCGTCGTACTGGCAGATGGTAAAGTTTCGTCTTCTGAAATGAGCAGGTTACTGCAAACTGCAGGTAATGTCACGCGGGCGCTCGAGACCGTTTACACGAATACATCTCGGGTACATCCCGGAGCTGCTGTTCTTTCAAAAATGAACGCCGAAAACTGGGGTTCACTGCTGGAGGAATTCAAATTGGGTTATGCTTCGAATGAGAACATCAACAGCTGGATTGGCGTAGTTGACAGTTGGATCAACCTGGCGTTAAGTCGTTTGGAGTTGCTCAGGGATTGTGCATTGGAAGAATTGATTCTCGTGGAAGAAAAGCTTGTTCAAAGTTATCTTGATTCAAGTGATCCGGGCATTGCGCCCTCGCCGGCCAAAATTGATTACGTGTATCCCATACTGTTGAGTGGCCAGGAAAGTGTGTTACAGACCAAGCTAGGCTTATGGGATAGATTCTTTTCTGCGGATGGCTTACTTCCGTCAATCGCCAGGTTCAGCGTTGCAGCCTCTGTTATCGGTGTGGCGTTATTCGCGGGTCATTCTATCAACAAAGCAGATGTAGTGATCTACAATGGTTTATCAATACCCGTAACG
Source organism: uncultured Chryseosolibacter sp. (assembly GCA_966095595.1). Taxonomy (GTDB): domain Bacteria; phylum Bacteroidota; class Bacteroidia; order Cytophagales; family Cyclobacteriaceae; genus Chryseosolibacter. Next base: position 8,151 of record CBHTUB010000123.1, read on the forward strand.
GTAACAATTGCAGGTGAGCGTGTAACCGTGGATGGCTTGTCTCACGAAAAGATTGCCATATCGGAAGATGACCACTATACCATTGAATCCAGAACGACGGACGGAACACTGATTGAAGCATTCAGCAATGATTCAGATAGCAGATCGGGTACCTGGATCTATAACGTTACCTCAGCAGCAGGCCTGCAGGAGTGGACAATCTATTACTCTACCAACGATGCGTTTGCAAGGCAGCCGGAGCGAAACATGAATGGCGCGCCGCGATGGTATAAGACACACGCTGATTACATTTTCACAGATCCGCCGGAAACCATTCAAATGTCAGGATCTACTGCCACGAGATCTGTATTGCTTGCTTACAGCGATGACCCATATACAACACTTTCTCTGGCACAAGACAGGGCTGACAGTGTGAACATTATTCGCACACATGTGTTGTGGGATGACAGTAAATCCAAAAATATCATTTCGTGGCTGGGCCTTGCGTCCTTGCTGAATAGCAGTGATACTCTATTTGCTTCACGATTGGAAAGAAACAAGAATGATGTGATCACGCTTAGAGGCATGCAGGATCTTTCACCCAATGATCCCTCCAGCCCGGCTTGCCGTTTATGCTCCCAGAAATTCAGTGAAGATCCCCAGAATGCAGACCTGTATTATTTAGCGAAACGCTGCATGGAGGACGGACCTGAGCAAGACAAAGCGTTTATTGAAGGCTATAAAAAATGGCCTGACAACCCGTGGCTTTCTTTTGCTGCAGGATATGCACTCACGAAAGAGGAAAACTGGGACCTTGCGGAGAGCGCCTTAAGAAATGCAGTAGAAAAGGAGCCTTCGCTGACCAACGCCTGTGTCGACATCGCCCGCATCCACAAGCTCAAACATGATGTATTGGTGGAAAATACCTGGAACTCCGACTATCTGAATTACATTTCAGGTATAGAAGCAAAAGAAGCAACGGACCCAATGTCGTTGGTCTATATCAATCTTTCAAAGGGAAACCTGGAGGATGCGTTGCAGGCTTCGACGCGAGATTCGTCCACGCAGTCATTCGCATTGAGACTGGTTGCTGCATCTGATGGCGCTTCTGATGAGATCATACAGCGATGCCTGGAATTAAAGCCCGATGAAGGCATCAACCAGTATACCATTTTACCTACCATCGGACTACTGGCAAGAAGGGGCAAGGACGTTCAACCCTACATGACGTTATTACAAACCCACATGACACACGACTTCGATAAATTTGTGGCCTTCTTCAACGCCATTCGTAGCGGAGCATCACCCGATCACGCAGAAGCGATTATCAAAGAGCTATCTATTCAGACAAAGGGATATGCTTATGTATTGGGGTCAGTATACCTCGATAAGCAATGCCCAAAAAGCTGGAAAGAAAAGGCCACTAAATTTTTATTTGTCACCGAGCGGCCCAATTTTGTTTATTGAGTGTGGCCAGATTCATTTCAAGGTGGTCACAGGACAGGAAATTCCGATCCATACGCACTCCGGCGCAGGTTGGCTGATGCAAAATGATTGGTCTCTCAAATGACCATGCCTTTTTCCACTCTAGTATAACATTTAAATTAGAGGTAGGGGACAAGTCTTGAGGATGCCGGTGATAAGCATTGTTTTATGCTCCACCTGTAACCACTTGTCATACAACACAAAAGTTTGCTTTTAAAGTTATGGCTGATCTTTTGAAATGAAATTACCGAAAGTCAACCCGATTAACCGGAAATACCGTTGAACAATAGTGTCTTCGTCACCATTTGTGTCAGGGTCCAATGAACTTTTTTCAGAAGTCCCTTAAGTAGCTTGTTTTGCCACCGTATGGCTCAGTGAACTTTTCAGAAATGGCGAGAAGAAGCGTTTCTGGCCAGTGAGTTTTATTCCCAACAGCGATGATTCGTATAGAATGGTAATTTGAGGGTACGAAAATCGGCGTGAACTCCTTCTTATGCTTTTGTTGATTTTATGGTGGAGTCAGGGTAAACCACATGATATCCCAATCATGCTTCTGATTATGTTATTATACGGTTTTACGATTGTTATTTAAGCTTTAATTATTAATTAAGAGTCTTAACACCTATCTAACAAATCGCTTCAGGTCCTTGATTCAGTAAATCATCCACTACTGAATATTTTATTTAAATTTTTTCTTGGCGTAGTGGCAAATCACCACCGATCGGAAGCTAACCATATTAGAAACAAAACAAATCTAATATGGATAAGCAAAACAAGAAGATCGTGTTCTTCATTGATCAAAAAAAGCACGAAACAAGCCAGCAAGCGCTAACTGTAAGGGAAATCCTTAACGAATTCGCAAAGGTAGATCCTGAACGGTACATACTGGCCCTAAAAAAGCAAGGGGGCTTTGACGAGTATGATAATCTCGACACGGAAATACCGATGAAAGACGGCATGCATTTCTCGTTGTTTGACAAAAAACCAACACCGGTATCATGACTCTATTTGGAATAGAAAAGCTGATTTATGATCTGACAGAGCTAGGGTTCTCGAATGTTCAACACATTCGAGATCTTCAGTCCAATTCCTTTGCACTGGTTGAAAAGTTTGAGGTCCCAATTGGAAGATTTGCTGGCCGCATAGTCGACCTTGCGATTCCAGCACCGAACGACTATGGGAGGGTCGTCGGGTCGGCCATTCACCTAAGGTCAACTCCACATCTGCTCGAAAAAAGAGATAGCATACCAAACGTTAAGAATATTACTGATAGTTCTCTTGGAGCAGACTGGAGGTATTGGAGTCACCGATTTGAATTCAATACGAACGAACCCACTAAGCATCTTATGTTACAGATAAACGGAGTTTTAAGACATGCATAATACATTTTGCGTAACAATGCCACATGAATTGAATGAGAAAGCACTTTTTCATTTGATTCGCAATGATGGCCAAGAAGACCTGACATTCGCCCTCTGGAATCCATCGCACGGGCAAAACAGAATGTCGGCATTAATTTTCGAACTGATCCTACCGGAAAATGGTGATCGGCAGGTGCATGGTAACGTGAGTTTTAATGCTCAATACTTTAAAAGAGCATGCTCTATCGCGGCCAAAAGACGCACGGGCCTTTGTCTTATGCATTCGCACCCTTGGCCAGGGTGGCATGATTTAAGCTCTGATGATATAGCGGCGGAAACCAAGCTTGCCACGTCATCATTTACACTTACGGATCTTCCCCTTGTTGGAATGACGGTAGGCACAGACAGGACGTGGTCTGCGCGAATATGGAATTATAACGGTGCGAAGTTTAAGCGCCAATGGGCTGCAATGGTAAAAGTGGTGGGAAAAACTCTTCAGGCTAATATCAATGAAAACGTAATTAAAAAGCCGCAATTCCGGCAAGAATTTCTGAGAACGCGGACTGTATATGGCATTGACGATCATCAAAAACTAGCTTCGTTAAGGTACGGCATCGTGGGCCTCGGCAGCGTGGGCAGTATTGTAGCGGAACAATTAGCTAGAATAGGGGTTGAGAATATTTCACTCATAGACTTTGACATTGTTAAGACCCATAATTTGGATCGGACTCTTGGAGCTACACTAAAAGACATTGGGAAGTTAAAAGTTCAAGTTATTAAACGGCAGATAGCACTCAATGCGACTGCTGCAAAAGTCGATGTTCGCACCTATCCACTTAGTCTTTCAGATTCAAAAGGATATCGGGCTGCTTTGGATTGTGACGTATTATTTTCTTGCGTTGATCGCCCATGGCCAAGGCACATCCTCAATCACATTGCCTATGCTCATCTTATTCCTGTGATTGACGGAGGAATTCGTGTCGCGTTCGATGATGAGCAGTGTTTCGAAGGTGCAGATTGGCAGATTCAAACAATTGGCCATGAACGACCGTGTATGCAATGTTTAAAAACCTACGAGCCCGCAGATGTATCATTAGAGCGTAGTGGTCTGCTAGATAATCCAAGCTACATGAACGGACTTTCGGATTTCCATCCACTAAAGAATAATCAGAATATTATCCCCTTTAGCTGCCATTTGGCATCCTTCGAAGTCTTTCACCTAATGGCGCTGGTAATCAGGATGGCGAATAGTGACATAGAGTTTGGAGTTCAGCGCTATAGGTACAAGCACGGGTACGTTAGCAATTACCAAGACAAACGCTGCGACCCAAGCTGTACGTTTATGCAGCTAATTGCTACTGCAGATACAATTATTTCGGGTTTGACCTAGGCCGTTGCAATTTTCTCTAAATTCATTAATTTAAGGTTGGATTTCTTGCCCCACCTGATCCGCGCGATCACAGCCCACCTGAAATCCGCTCCTTATTGACCCTTTAATTAAACCCTTATGGCTGGCTTACTCCCTTTTTCAAAAATTTATTTTCCAGAGGATGGCAAAATAGTCTGGTTCAAGAGCTAATACTATTTAAAGCGCGATGAATCAAACTGCTCTCGAGAAGCTATCGAGTCTCAATTGGCCCGAAATTACAAAGCGGCTAATGGGTATAGCCATTTTTTGGTCAAAAATGTACCATGGAACCAGCTGGAACTCACTCCCTAAAGGGTACACACACGAAGATATTATCCAGGAGAGCATTCGCCGAGCATTTTCAAAAGACTGGGATTCATTTACCGAGGATGAAATTATTCAGTACCTCTTTGGTGCAGCGCGAAGTGTCCTATCTGCCTTGGCCAAGTCTGCTAAAACTCAAAAAACCGACCGTTCGGATCTGTTCTCGGTCGAGGTCATAGATGACGCTCAAAGAATTGAAGAAAAATTTGAGCAGGATGAGATTATTCAAAAAATTCGTCAAGAATTGGAGGCTGACGATGACCTTGTCAATCTATTTGATGATATATTGCTGGGATTGGAACCCCAGGAGATTGCTGAAAAACGATCCG
>CBHTUB010000124.1:0-12906 GCA_966095595.1 uncultured Chryseosolibacter sp.
CACCTGGGCAGAATATCCTGTATATAACAGGGCAGCAAATGTATACAGGTTTGGGAATTTTACCAACAACTTGAAAAATCAGTTGATGGTTGCCGACGAATCACATTTTACATTCCAGGTTTTTCCGACTTAGTATCGGGGCTTCCCTCAGACAATAAACCATTAATGTAGGTCCAGTTTTTTGACATCATAACTTTCCTCATTCTTGTCTCTGGTGGCCCATCTATCACCAAAGCACTGATTTTCAGTAGTGTTAAGAGTTTTAATGTTTAAACATATACCAGCCATCTCCGCTGTCTGAAAAGTTTACCACCAGCCTTGGTATTACCATCATGGCTGGCCGATACTAAAATGCAGTTCTTAATTGGGTACAAACCGGCCGTGCTTAAAAAAATACCTAACTTACCAAGCTGAAAATAACCGTATTAACCCTACATCTCTATAATCCTAACCATCTTGATATGAAGAGGCTTTTACTATCCCTATGTCTCCTTGTTGTCTTAATCAAAGCCCAGGCCCAGGAATCAGTTTCAATAGGTACCGACCAGACCAAGGCCGCTGCAATTCTGTGGCTGAACGGTAATGGCTCGCAAGGCTTATTGTTGCCGATTGCCAACACGGCAACTTTTACTCCTTCCCCAGCCGAGGCAGGTTTGATAGTGTACAACAGTAGCACTCAAAAGGTAATGTATTGGGACGGCTCAACCTGGACTGCAGTAGGGGGTTCGGGTACCGACTCTCAGCAATTATCGAAGAGCGGAAATGACATTCTCCTCACAGGAAGTACGAATATCAAAATAGCCGAAACCGCCCCCACCCAGTCAGGCCAACTTCTCGTGTGGAATGGCTCTGCCTGGACAACAACCTCCAGCACGATTCCGGCTAATGGACAAGTCTTGAAATTCAACGGAACGACATGGGCACCGGCAGCGGACGACACCGGTTCGGGAACAGTTCCAACATTGTCCAACGGACAAATTCTTATCGGGAACGGCACATCAAATTCTGCCATAGCGGTCGGCGGCGATGCTACGCTTAGTGGTGGTACATTAACACTCGCAACGGGCTCGGTTACTTCGGCAAAAATCGCGGATGCCACGATCACGGGAACGGATATCGCCTCGGGCACAGTAACGTCAGCAAATATCACGGATGGAACGGTGACAAGCACCGATATCGCGAACGGAACTATCGCGGCCACAGACCTCAACTCAATGAGTGCTACCAATGGACAGGTCCTGAAATTCAACGGCACAGCCTGGGCACCGGCAAGTGATGACGTCGGTGGAGGCTCGACACCAACACTATCAAATGGACAAATCCTCACCGGCAACGGAACAACGAACGCGGCAACAGCTTTATCCGGCGATGCAACACTCAGTGGAGGCGTGATTACAATCAGTGCAAATGCGATCGGCTCGTCGGAAATCACCGACGGAAGTGTAGCCGCAGCGGATCTTAACAATATGTCGGCGACCAATGGTCAGGTGTTGAAGTTCAATGGTACAACCTGGGCACCGGCAAGCGATGATGTGGGGTCGGGTTCAACGCCGACGCTGTCGAACGGACAAATACTTACCGGAAACGGGACAACAAATACGGCAACCGCTTTATCCGGTGACGCCACATTGAGCGGTGGCGTGCTGACGATCGCAGCCAACGCTATTGGTTCTTCAGAGATCACGGATGCGAGCGTCGCAGCGGCGGACCTTAACGCGATGGGCGCAACGAATGGTCAGGTGCTCCAATATAATGGAACCAACTGGACGCCCGCGACCGTCAGCGCAGGAGCAACAACACTTGATGGCCTTACCGATGCAACGGTAACAACGCCTACTTCCGCACAGGTCTTGGTTCACGATGGTGCAGGCCAGTTTAGAAACCGATCGCTAAGCGGCGACGCAACGATCTCAAATACAGGCGTAGTGGCAATTGCAGCCGATGCCGTAGGTACAGCAGAGATCGCCAACGGTACAGTTACTGGAACGGATCTCGCTACGGGGACTGTGACCTCAACAAATATCGCCGACGGAACGATCACGGGAACCGATATCGCCGGGGGAACGATAACATCGGGAAACATAACTGATGCAACCATCACGGGTACCGATATCGCTACGGGCACGGTTACATCAGCGAACATCACGGATGCTACCATTACAGGTACAGACCTCGCAACGGGTACAGTCACATCAGCGAACATCACTGACGGTACAATTACCGGTACAGACATCGCTACAGGCACGGTGACTTCGGCAAACATTACCGATGGAACAATCGCAGCAACCGATCTTGGCACAATGAGCGCAACAAACGGTCAGGTGCTGAAATTCAATGGAACAAGCTGGGCGCCGGCCGCAGACAATACGGGTGCAGGAAGTATACCCACACTATCTGATGGACAGATATTGACGGGAGACGGAACAACCAACGCTGCCACATTGCTCTCGGGCGACGCGAGCCTGACTGGCGGCGTGTTAACGATCAATACAGGCGCCGTTAACTCTGCGAAGATCCTCGATGGGTCGATATCAACTACTGACATTACCGATGGGACTGTCGGCGCAGCTGACCTTGCCGGCATGGGTGCGACAAACGGCCAGCTGTTACAATACAACGGCACCGCCTGGGCACCTGCAACAATAACGACCGGTGCTACGACGCTTGACGGTCTCACCGATGCTACGGTAACAACGCCGACTTCGGCGCAGATCCTTGTTAATGATGGAGCAGGCCAATTCAGGAATCGCTCCCTGAGCGGAGATGCGACCATTTCCAACACAGGCGTAGTAACCATTGGTTCTAACGCAGTTGGTTCAACAGAGATTACAAACGCATCGATCGCCGGAACAGACATTGCCTCCGAGACGATTGTCACGGGGAATATTCAGAATGGAACGATAACGGGAGCCGACATTGCCTCTGAAACCATCACATCTTCAAATATCACCAACGGAACAATAGCGGCAGCAGACCTCGCGACCATGAGTGCTACTGCCGGGCAGGTACTAAAATTCGATGGTATAAATTGGGCGCCAGCTGCCGATAATACGGGTGCTGCTGCACCGGTCCTGTCCAACGGGCAGATCATGACAGGTAATGGAACGACCAATGCTGCAACCGCATTGAGTGGTGACGCTACACTGAACGTCGGTGTGCTAACGATCGGAACAGGTGCAGTCAACTCGGCAAAGATCGCCGATGGGACCATAACCGGAACCGACATCGCATCCAACACCATTGCATCGTCAAATATTTCAGATGGAACGGTCACAGGTACCGACATTGCAGATGGAACCATTGACGCGAATGATCTGGCATCGATGACCGCAACCGCAGGTCAGGTTCTCCAATATGATGGCACGAACTGGGCGCCAACCACTCCAACAACTGGTGCAACCACACTTGACGGCCTTACAGACGCAACAATCACATCGGCCTCCTCAGCGCAGGTGCTGGTTCACGATGGCGCCGGACAATTTAGAAACAGAACTTTATCAGGAGATGCTACGATCTCGAATACCGGTGCAGTCACCATTGCCAACAATGCCGTCGGATCAAATGAAATAACCGATGCAAGCGTGACCTCGTCAGACCTCACGACCACTGGCGTTACGGCAGGTACTTACGGAAATGCCACCAATGTCGCGCAGCTCACAGTAGATGCTGCCGGACGCGTTACCGCTGCCTCCAACGTCGCACTAAGCACCGGAGCCACAACGCTCGATGGGTTGACGGATGCAACTGTAACGACACCAACTTCGGCGCAGATCCTGATCAACGACGGAGCCGGCCAATTCCAAAACCGCTCGGTGAGCGGCGACGCAACCATTTCAAATACAGGCGTAGTAACGATCTCAAGTAACGCTGTCGGTTCAGCGGAAATAACAGATGGCTCGATAGCAAACGCAGATCTCGGTACGGGTTCGGTGAACTCAACGACGATCTCGGACGGAACAGTTGTCAGCGCAGATATTGCCGATGGCTCAGTCACCGGTGCTGATCTTGCGACCATGAGCGCCACAGCAGGACAGGTGCTGAAATTCAACGGTACAACGTGGAGCCCAGGCGCCGATAACACTTCAGGTGGCGGCGGAGGCGGCAGTGTGACACTCAGCGATGGACAAATATTGATCGGTGACGGAACTGCGAACGCTGCGGCTACCCTCACAGGCGATGCAACGTTGACCGGCGGAATCATTACCATCAGCCCCGATGCAATCAATTCTGGCAAAGTGCTTGACGGTACTTTAAGAGGCGATGACATTCAGGACGGTTCTCTCGACGCGACTGAACTGAGTACGATGAGTGCCACCAATGGCCAGGTGCTTACATTCAACGGCACCAACTGGGCTCCGGCAACTCCAACTACCGGAACAACAACCCTGGATGGGCTCACAGATGCAACGATCACAACACCCGCCGCAGGTCAGGTCCTTATCCATGACGGCGCAGGCCAATTCCAAAACCGTGCGTTGAGCGGTGATGCAACCGTAAACAGTACGGGAGTAGTGACCATTGCAAACAACGCCGTCGGCAGTGCGGAGATCACAAACGCATCGATCACCGGAACAGATATCGCCGCAACAACGATCACGGCAGGAAATATTACCGATGCTACGATCACCAGTGCAAAGATGACAACAACGGGTGTGACAGCAGGGTCCTACGGAAACGCCACAAATATTCCTTCATTCACGGTCGATGCCCAGGGTCGCGTAACCGCAGCATCGAACGTGGCTTTGTCGACGGGTTCGACGACTCTGGATTGTTTGACCGATGCTACGGTTACAACTCCTGCAGCCGGCCAAATATTGATCAACGATGGCGCCGGACAATTCCAGAACAGAGCGTTGAGTGGTGATGCTACGGTCAACAGCACTGGAACCATAACCATAGCAAGCAATGCGATCGGATCTGCCGAGATCACCGATGGAACCGTAGCAAGCATTGACATTACAAATGCAACCATTACATCAACAGATATCGCCAGTGAAACCATAACGTCTGCAAACATCCTCAATGGTACAATCGCGGCAGCGGACCTCAGCAGCATGAGCGCGACAGCGGGACAGGTGCTCCAGTACAACGCAGGCACATGGACTCCTGCATCGCTCACCCTGGGTGCTACAACACTTGATGGGCTTACAGATGCCACCGTTACAACGCCGGCAAGCGGACAGATCCTCATCAATGATGGTGCCGGTCAATTCCAGAACAGGACACTTACAGGAGACGTAACGATCAGCAACCTGGGTGTTACGACCATCGCCGATAACTCAGTTACCAATTCGAAGATCGCTGCCGTGGGACTTGGAAAATTGTTGCAGGGCACCGCCACCACCGGTCAGGTGCTTTCGTGGAACGGCACTGCGTGGTCTCCGACCTCACTGACTTCTGCTGCAAGCCCTGCGTACTACGCCATTCGCGGAAACTCGGCAGGCACTGCACAGGAAGCGTCAACCATTTACGATGACGGAGGATTCACGGGTATCGGTCTGACTGGTGCAATTACCGGTGCCGATCGCTTTAGCATAAATGCAGACTATGGCGCAGGAGCGTGGGGCGGTATGTATATCAACTCGAACGCTACCGGCCTTCCATTCTATGGCTATGCAAAAGGGGGTGCCGCTTCAGCGTACACCTATCTCGATGCGTCAGGACATTGGAGATTGTATAACGGCGGAGACCGTTTTGTCGTGCAGTCAGATGGAATTGTTGGTGTCAACACAACGGCGCCCAACAACGGTATGCTTCATCTGGAAGGGGGAACATCCAGTTACAATGCGATCCACATGACACATTCCGCTTCCGGAAGCAATGGAAGTGATGGATTCCTGATCGGACCATATTCTACCAATAGCAACGACCTTATATTGTGGAACTTTGAAACCGGAGGTCTGCGATTCGGTACTGCCTCCAACGAGAGAATGACCATCAACTCCAGTGGTAACGTAGGTATCGGCACCACTTCGCCGTCATCGCAATTCCATGTCTATGGCGGTACCGGTAGCGGTGGCGGAGCATATAGCGCATACGTGCGAGGCATAATCGAAGATGACAGTCAGACGTTTTTCGAGCTTAACGGTAACTCGTGGGCAGGCTTCACCTTCAACGACGATTCACAAAGTGTACGCGCAGGTATGTTCTTCAGCTATACCAGTGACTTCCTTCAGTTCAAAACCGGAGGTACGGACAACAGGTTGGTGATCGCAGAGGACGGAAACGTGGGTATCAATATTTCGACGCCGAATGCCCTTCTCGACGTTAACAACGGCGTGAGCGGAACACTTGGCGAAGGTCTTCGCGTGACGAACAACTACACAGGCGCATCTACCAAATATGGTCTTCGCTCTACCGTGAGCAATGGGGGCACCGGTTTGCGTTATGGCCTGTATTCTTCGACGACTGCCCCTGCAGGAAACGCAAACGCTGCCTATGGAGTTGCTTCGATCATCACACACCAGGGAACGGGTACTACTTATGGCTACTACGCCGATGTCAACAAATCTGCATCGCAGTCAGGCACGCTTTACGGTTTGTATGTCGAGTCTCAAAACGACGGAACCGGAAACTCTTACCTGATGTATGCAAATTCGAACGGAGCCACGACGGGTACAGAATATGGGTTATGGGTAACCGGTGAAGATCAGAACTACTTCTCCGGCAAGGTGGGGATCGGAACGAGCGCGCCCGGCACCGAGCTCCAGGTAAACCATACCAACGGCTACCCGGGTCACGGTTTCAGACTCTATGACACATACAACAGCGCAGGCGTCGACCTTTATGTTTCAGCTTCCGACGGTGCGCTCTGGCTTGGATTCAACAGCACACACCTTGGAACTTTCAACTCCACGACAGGAGCCTACACAACGGTATCGGACAGAAGAATGAAGCGCGACATTGAATCCGTTGGCTCAGTGCTCGACAAGGTTTTAAAGCTCGATCCTGTTCAGTATTACTTCACCACAGAAAAGAACCCGACAACCAAGAGCCTTGGCTTCATCGCTCAGGATATCCAACCGGTTTTCCCTTCACTTGTAAAGTATAGCAAGGAAGATGATCGATACTCGCTTGATTATTCAGGTTTCAGCGTCCTTGCGATCAAGGCGATACAGGAACAAAACGAAGTGATCACTGAGCAGAAGTCGGAGATCGAAAAACTGAAAGGTGAGCTCGATGCGCTGAAAGGCCAGGTTGAAGAGATCAAAAAGCTTCTTGAAAAGAAATAACATGAAGAGCTTTATCGGAATACTGATCGTTTCGGCTCTGCTGCCACTCACGTGTGTGGCGCAGTTTGTCGTTTCCGGCAATGTGAAGTTCGGCGCTCTGCCCGGATCACGGGTCGCCATCTCAACTTCCGGCTCGGTGGTCAATGAAAGCGATTTCACTTTCGAGTCGGCCAGGCTGAAGCTTTCACTTACAGGTGTAACGCAGTCCATTGACGGCAACTTCATGCTCGATCACCTGATCGTCAACGGTGGGGCTATTTCCCTGTCGGGAGACGTGGGCGTGACATCGGCCCTTGATTTCGTGTCGGGCATCGTGACCGTGCCGGCGACATCGAGGTTCGGATACAATGGACCCGCGGCATCACTCACAGTGGACGGAGATGATTCATACGTGTTGGGAACATTTTATCAGCAGGGAGGCGGCGAAAGGTTGTACCCTGTAGGAACAGAATCCGGTTATGCTCCGTTGGAATTTACCGACCTTGAGGAAAGTGTAGAACCCGTGGGCGTCGAAGCGACCCCCGGAGCACCTAACTTGCATTTCGAAGCTCCGATCACCAAGGTCCTGTCGTCGTTCTACTGGCAGATCCTCATTTCAGATCCGGCAAATATCAATTCACCGGTGCGCCTGCCACTGCCTTCGGATAGTGAGATCGATGCGCAGCATGAAAGCGCCATTGTGATCCAGGACGTCAATGGCACAGCACAGAGCCTGGGGTCTCGCGCGTCGGATTTCAACCTGATCAGCGATGGCAAAGTCACGTCATCCACTGTCGCGATCGGCGCAACATCTGAAATCGACATTACCATCCACGAGCTCATCACACCGCATGGCAGCTTCGATAAAAATGACGAGCTGGAGATCTCGAACCTCCAGGCCTTCGCATATAATAAGGTGATGCTGCTCGACCGTTACGGCGTGCTGCTGAAGGAATGGGAAAACTACGCCAAGGGTCGTGATAAGGATTATTTCAAGAAATTGAGCCCGGGAAATTTTATAGTCATCGTAGAGTATGGTGGGTCGAAGGGGAGCACGAAAAAGAAGTCTCAAATGGTCACGGTATTGAGAACAAAATAAGCGCGCATGAAAAGACTTCTACAAAGAATTCTCATATCCGCGATCGTTGCCTGCAGCCTGACGGTAAGTGCACAGGATATTCCATTGTTCAGTCAAAAGCTCACGAACTCTTTTATTTATAACCCTGCTCTCGCCGGACATACCTACGGATCCATCACCTACTCTTTCAAACAGAATTACAAGGTCGACGGCGCTCCGGAGAACCATTTCCTAAGCGCACACACACCGATTGCCAACCACCGGTTTGGCGTCGGTGCCTCCGTTTACCAGGAGGATGTGACATTCCTCAGGAACATGTACGCCTCAGGCGCGTTTGCCTATCACATCCCATTATCCAAGATCACAACGCTATCGTTCGGGCTTGCGGCGGAATACAATGCCTTTGGCCTCAATGGCGCACTCAATTTTGATGATGGAGGAGACTCGGAGCTGACAGCTTACCAGAAAGGTTTCGGCGAATTTGACTTTTCATTTGGAACACATTTCCAAAACCGTTTCATCAAGGCGGGTATAGCGTCGAACCGCATGTCTACGGCCTGGGTGAAAGACTCGAGCAAGACGGTCCTGTCGAACTATTACTCATCCTTCGTGCAGGGCTTGATACCACTTCGCGCGGGTCAGGACATGCTCGAACCATACGTGGCCTATCGCAAGCTGAACGACATCAACAGCATTCTGGATATTGGATTGTTCTACACCTTCGATGATAAGATCATTGTCGGCGGATCGATGCGTAATCAGAACATTGTCAGCGGTACAGTAGGATTCAAGCTTTCGAAATACCTGATGGTGGGCTATTCGCGTGAGATGATCATGGGCAATGTCGGCGGATACATAGGAGCAGCGAATGAATTCAGTGTGCGTTTCGATTTCAACGAGAATAATTACAAGGAACGTTTCAGCTCCGACTACAAATCTTCAGTGGCGTATCGCAGAAAGACGATGAGCGGCCCCGTGGGAAAGTCGGCATCGAGAAGTCCGAAGCAGGTTCAAAAAAGACAGAAGAAGCTGGCGCCATATTCGCCGAACAGCCGATACCAGAACATCAGAAAGCTTTCTGTAAAATCCAAGGGTTCGAAGAGCAAACCTTCAGCGTCGAAGAAGAAGCGCAAGACCAGCAAGTACAGAAAGAAACATAAGCGGAGGAGATAAATTCAAATCAGACGAACCGCTTAAAATGACAGAGGGCCGCAGAGATCATCTCTTTGCGGCCCTCTGTGCTTGTTCGCTATATCTTCTGCCGGATGATTTTTCTCTGCGATATGCGTATCTGGAAATTCCGCGTATCGCTTACTTCGGAAGGATCGATATCGGAAAGTCGTTTCCGGTAATATAACCCGTCGGGTATTGCGCCTGTCCGCCGTATTGCTTAGTCAGCTCCGGCACGCGTTCCTCCATGTAAAATTTCAATTCGTTCACGGTGATCTTCTTATCGCCATTATCCGCCTTTCCATCCAGCGCCTCCAGGAGGACATAAGTAAATACGCCGTGCTTCAACTGATCGAATTCAGTCGCGAACTGCTTTGTGCCGCTCGATGCGATCATTACAACACCGGAGCTACGGGCCAGCTGGACGATCGCCTTCTCGTCGGTAGCCGCCGCGCGCACGTTGAGCGACTTCAACGCACCACCCGAGTGACATGCATCCATCAGAATGATCTGCTTTTGAGATTTCACCTGAGTCAGGAAGCCCCGCAGCTCAGTAGCGGAAATACCTTTGGCCTGCAACTGCGTCGGGTCGCCATAGAGCTTCGTGATATCGGTGGGCACCAGATAATATTCGTCGTTATGCTCTTCGTCAAGCGTGCCGTGTCCTGCGTAGTAGAATAGGAACACATCTTCCGGCTTGGCCCTGGCAATGATCGATTTGAACGCGCTCGCGATGTGATCCTTCGTGGCGTTCTCATCGTAGATCTCGATAGGATTGATGCTCTTGAAAATATTCTTCCCCGAGCTCTGGATCTTATCTATGAATGACTGCGCATCAGGTTGTGCATAGTTCAGATTGTATGCTGCATTCTGATACTTGTTGATACCCACGGCGAGAATATGCAAGGTCGAGGTCGCAATGATCTCACCCGTATATTCGATCTTCAAAACGTCGGCGCGCGACTCGATCTTCTGGAAGTTGATCACCTTCACACGGAACTCGTTCGTTTCGTTTGCCATCTCCACCGCATAGGTCCTGATGACCTTTTCACCCTCACCTTTGGTCTTGATATCGGTGTCGGTGAGGATCAGCTTGTCGTTCTGATATAAATTAAGCTCCTTGATACCGCCTCCCCCGTCATACACTTCGATCGTGATCGGAACGGTGTGGGCTTGTGTATAGAATTTTCCCTTATCGTAGCGCAGCAGGTCTGTACTACGGGTTGTTGCCGTAACGTCGAAGAACCCAACAGACGGTCTGTGCAATCTGCTCAGGTCGAAAAGACGTTCACCCGATGCCTTGAGGATCTCCTCTACCCTGCGGCCCTGGCTGATGCTTTTTGCCATTTCCGTCGGGCGGTAAAGGATCTCGAAGTATTGCTCCGCGGCATAGAAGTCAGCAAGCTTGTTGATGCCGCGATTGACGTGCCATCCGAAATATTGCCCTCCCGCGGACGAGCATGAAAAATACCCGCTTGGCGTCCAGCACACCCACTCATGATCTTCCGAGATAAAAAGTGTAGCGAAAGGAATGACCATCTCCCCCAGGCCCTTGTAGACAGTCTCGATATCGCGATAGGCTTTGTTGCCTTCCTGTTTCAAAAATTGGATCACATCGCTCCACGCTTTTTTAGTGGGAACGATGGTGAGCGAGTCAACAGGTAGCGAAGAGAAGAACCGCTGCCACTCTTCGTCCTGGAAAGTCTTACGCAGGCTCGGCGCAAATCCGCTTTCATCCATTTTCCAGATGATGATGGATTGATCTTCGCCACCCGTTGCAACATAGCGGCCATCCGCAGTGGTCGCGATCGCGCGTACACCGCCCGAGTGCCCTACAAATTCTTTCATGATCAATCCGTTCTTGTCGAACTGCTTCAACGAGAAATCACTGCCGACTATCAGGCTTCCGTCGGGCAGCGCGGCATAGTCCAGGATCCGACCGTCAACATTTTCATCCGTTACAATGGTTTTTCCCTTGGGAAGACTGATCTCGTTGACATCCGTTTGTTTGATCCCGCTCAATGAAGGCTTTGGATAGTTGAACGGTCCGGGATTCCGGTTGATCGTCATTCCGCTGAGGTTGAAGCTCGATTTGAAGCTTGCCTCGCCGTTTCGTGTGAAGTCGCGCGAAATGAACAGCTCGAGCCCTTCGCCGAAAGCGAGGTCCTGAATGGCCGAACCTTTTCCGCGGATCGTTTTTACAATTCTGCCATTGATGGGATTCCACAAGTGAATTTCATTGTTGATGCCACCCGCCGAGGCTACAACATAGTTGCCCGTGAGTGACGGCGAGAATGCTGCGCTGAACACAGTGTTGTCGTGACCCGTGTAGTCGGTGAACTTTGTGCCTGCGGGTATCGCCCAGCTCATTCCCGCTCCGGAGACATCCAGCCCTACGAGGATCTTTGAATCATAGGAAAAAGCAATGGCGTTGATGGGATGAATAAGCTTGCCGTTTTTCTTGTCCGTTTCATTACCGGGGAAGGCGCTCGGGAATTGCTTGACCACCGTACCGCCACTGTTCCAGAGGATGAGTTCGTTGTTAAAACTGCTGCTCGCGAGGAATGTACCATCCGGTGAGTACACAACCTTGTCGATCACACCGGAGTGTTTCTTGAATGTTTTCGGAACAAGTTTGCTGAGGCCCTTATCCAATGAGGCCAGGGCGTATACAAAAATATCTTCGCTCTGCTGCGCAACAGCGAGGTCCTGCGTTTTCGGATTGAAAGACACGGATGATACCGGCGAAGTCAGGTTGATGGTTGTGACGTTGACGAGAGATGCCGTGTTCTCAACCTTCCAGATCTTTACGGTGTTGTCGTCCGCGCCACTGGCCAGGAAATTTCCGTTACCGCTGAAGCTGAGTGTATTGATCACGTTGGTGTGTCCTACTGCCGTGCTCACCTGAATGTTCTTTTCCAGGTCGATGATCACGATGTAGTTTTCCTTTTCACTTGCCACCGGATAACCTGCCACGGCAAGAAGTCTTCCGTCGGGCGAGATGGCAGAAGAATAAAACATTCCTTCTGGCCCATCACCGATCTGTGACTCGAATTTCTTGATCATCTCCCCCGTCTCGGGGTTCCAGATTCGTATACTTTTATCCTCAGAAATGGATATGATCCGTTGTCCGTCGGGGGAGAAAAGGATATTGTGAATTTTCGCGGAATGACCCAGAGGGTTTATGACGATTCTGGGCGCCTGGGCAAGGGTTGCAAACGGAACGATTGCGACAACCAGAAACGCCAGTTTTTTAAGTCTTGCGATCATCATGGACGGGGTGTTAAAGGTCTATAAAGGTACGACTTTAGGACAAGCCATAAAATGCCTGGTTGACCTCCCGGAAGGGCCTCGAAAAGAAAGGAAGAACGGAATTAGTTACAGAAAATACGCCCTAGTGAGCAGATTTAGCCATTTTAGAGCGTATAACCCTATTGCATCGCTCCG
>CBHTUB010000125.1:0-12895 GCA_966095595.1 uncultured Chryseosolibacter sp.
ACCACTACTTACTTAGATTGTATTTGAGCATATCAAGAATATCCTGGTCATCGTCTACAAGCAGTATCTTTTTTTCAATGGCCAGACAGATCGGTTTTTTACCAATATGCACTTGCAGCATTAAATAATGATGACAGGAAGGTGAAAGTATTATTAAGATCTGGAGGAGTGATCGGAGCGGGAGGACATCTCAGATCTCAGATCTCAGGATTTCAAATTTCAAATTGAGGGTGTCATTTGCGCATCATGGATAACGCGCGCTCAACCGCAGGTCCTGCAACATCCTTGTAATTGACATTGACACGATCGCTATTGTCAAGCCATTCTCCTATTTTCGCGAGGTGTTTTTTCTTTACCTTCCTGATCACCGGTACTCCCATAGCCTTCAGTGCTGCGGCATTGTAAAACTGCTCATACTGATTTTTCATTGGCACCACCATCAGTTTTTTACCCAGATATAAAGCCTCGGCTGGCGTCTCGAATCCAGCACCACATAACACGCCCTTCGATGTTGCCATACTGATCGTGAATTCCTCGTTGTTCACGGGATATACAGAGATCTTACCGATGTGGAAAGGTTTCTTCGAATGCTTCGAAAAGATATGCCACTTCACGTTCGGAAACCGGATGAGGAGCTCGACAAGCTTGCGGTCGTCGTATGCCGGAAGATAAACGGTGTAGTGATCTTTTACCTTCACCTCCGCATTTCGCACGCGGGCGCGGATAACGGGTGTGAAGATATTTTTATCGAATTCGGAAAAATGAAATCCAACGTGCGAGGAAACGGGTGCGTAGTGTTTGAGGATCCAGTCTCCCACCGGGTCGTAATGTTTAGGCTGCGGAACTTTTCCAGACAGCAATGCAGACTGATGACTCAACCCGATACAAGCTATGTTCTTTCTTCTGCAGGCCCAGGCCGTGATCGGCTCAAAATCATTGATCACAACGTCATACTTCTCGACCGGAAATGAAGAGATCTCGTTGTAGACCTTTCTCGAGCTATTCTTCTTAAACGTTTTAATAAAATCCACTCCCCCGCTTTTTCCGAAATAAAAGCTGAGCCCCTTCGATGTGTACTTGACGGGATAGGAAAGCTTGATGTCCGCTTGCGCGCCACTGACAAAAAGATCGAGGTCACCATGCTTGCGCAGCTCGGGGACGATATCTTCCGCACGAGCGATATGACCGTTGCCCGTGCCCTGAATAGCGTACAATATCTTCATTTCTTGACCGTTAGGAACTGATTGACGAGATCTTTAAATATCTCTTCATTATTGAGCTTCTCGACAATCCTGTTCGGCAATTTCATCGACTGTGCAAAATAGTCATCGGCATAACGATATATGCTCCAGTTACTGCCATCGTACTCCAGGGCAGTAAGGTTCTCCACCCAATCGCCGGAATTCATATAGGTAACCTGTCCCTTTTCAGTCTTGATGGTCCTGATCTCCGGTTGGTGAATATGACCGCAGATCACATAGTCGTATCCGTTGTCTATCGCGATGTCGGCTGCCGTTTTTTCGAAATCGTTGATGAACTTCACGGCTGACTTCACACTGTCTTTCACACGTTTGGAAAGCGATATTTTCTCACGTCCGAGGCACTTGAGCACCCAATTGACAAATGCATTGATCAGGATCAACGTGTCGTAGCCCACGGCGCCGAGTTTTGCCAGCCATTTTGAATGCTTCATCGTAACATCGAAAACATCACCATGAAAGACCCAGGCCCTCTTCCCGTTCAGCTTCAATACAGCCTTGTCGTCGATTTTGAAGCTTCCCAGCTTGAAACCTGAAAATTTCCGAAGCATCTCATCGTGATTACCGGTAAGATACGTGATTTTTGTATTACGGGTAAGCAGGCCGGTAATGTGCCGGACTACCTGCATGTGCGACTTTGGCCAAAACCGCTTGCTGAACTGCCACATATCGATAATGTCGCCATTCAAAATGATCCGTTCAGCCTTGATGGATTTTAGATATCGCAGAAGCTCTTCCGCATGGCATCCGTATGTTCCAAGGTGCACATCGGAGATAATCACTATTTCAACGTGGCGTTTTCTGTTTTTGCCCATACTTTGAAACTCTATCAAAAAGAGGTGTTCAACATTGCCGCGTGTTCAATCCAATGTTACCAAATCATTACGTTCGTTAACAAATGCTTCTTTCTCCCTGGTTGCAGGCGGAAAACGATTACGTTATCGTTATGTTAAGTTTTACGGCAGGCGTTTTTAACATGACCGGATGAACTACATTCGGGTTCCGATTGAAAATGAGCACAGCTTTCAAATATTACAAGAGGAGATTCAAAAATGCACTGGAGCCGTTGCTGGTGATGCTCGTTGCCAGGAAAGGAGATCTCGGCAGCAAGAAATGGAACACCCTGGTCTTGCGGACGGTTGGCAGTATCATCAACAATCCGACCGAATATCTGGGCAACGACTTACCTGACTATTCCCTGACGTGTGATATCCTGTACGAGATCTTTGAGCAATTCTTCAAAAGCAAGGGAGATCCACACACGGATGGTTTCACGGCGGTTGCCGGTGAGCTCACATTGGCCAAGCGCAGACACACGCAGATGAAAGCTTTGTCGGGTGAAGACTAACAATCAAACCAATAAATCCATGAGTGAGATTAAAATTTCAAAAAGAGATCTGAAGGCAAAGATCAGCACGGCGCTGGTTGAGCTCACGATCAACTTGAACGTTCTTCAGCCTTCAAAGAAAACACTCAAGCACTTAAAGAAAACCTCCGGAGAACTTGCCGAATTGTTAAGACATGACCTTAAAAAGCTTGACAAACAGTTGAAAAAAGAAAGTGCAGGGCAAAAGAAAAAATCGGAGCAGAAACAAAAGAACAAGAAGAAAAAGAAACTCGCCCCGGTAGCCGAATTGTAACGATCGGCTAGACGAGCTCTTCCACTACGATCGTGTCCACGGGCTCTGTAACTACAGGTAGGATCTCCGGAAGCATGATCTCGAACGAAGTCCATTGTCCCAGGATGGACTTCACCGTTATACGGCCACCCATGCTCTTCATGGCCTCCTTCACAAGATACAGCCCGATCCCGGTACCTTTCGAGCTTTCGACGGCACGATAGAACATGTCGAAGATCATGGGTAATGACTCCCTGCGTATCCCCACGCCATTGTCGGTGATGACGATCTGGATGAACTCTCCGCGTTTCTCTATGCGAATCTTCAGATAGGAATAATGTTTCCTGGGGTCGAGGTAATGAAAAGCGTTTGAGATCACGTTTTTCAAAACGATATCCAGTCTTGTCCTGTCGCATAAAATCACATCGATGTTGCTCACGATGTCGACATTGAGCTTTTCTCCATGCGGGAGAAACCGCAGGGCATCGACTATTCCATTGATCATGGGAACGATCTGGATTTCCTCCACTTCAAGCAACTGCCTCTTGTTGCGCGCATAGTCTGTGATATTACGGATGAAATCGTACAAACGCTGAATGGAGTCGTGCATGCGTACGAAATACTCTCCATACTTCGGGTTGTCGATGTCGCGTTCTGCAAGCCTGATCAGTCCGTCGAGCGAGGTTAATGGTGACTTGAGATCGTGGGCTGCGCTGTAAATGAACCGGTCAAGCTCTTCATTCACCTTTTTCAACTCCAGATTCTGACTGGTCAAAAGATCCGATTGTCCCTGGATCTCGCTCAATTGCTTTCTGACACGTTTCAAAAGTCTTATGAACGATTGAGAAAGGTTTTTTATTTCGTTGATCTCCTGAGACTCCAGATCGCCTTCATTAAGCCCTTCACTCTCCATCATCTTGATCATGTAGCCGGAGAGCTTTTTTATCGGCCGCGTGATCCGGATCGATGTCACATAGATCAATACGAGGCATACGATGGTTGTTGTTACCGCGATGCACGAGAAAAGAAAACCCGCATTAAAGATCGTATCTTCTGCCTCCGCCCTCGCCTTCTCACCAAGGTTCCGGAGCGATCTCTGAAGCTCTTCGGTTTTCAGCGACATGGCCTGCATGAATCCGTCCCGATTACTGTTGCCGATCTTTTTCTGCATGTACGTAAGCTCGTTGAACAGTTGGGTATACGTGCTCAGTCTGGCGGTCGTCGAGCTGGGGTATTTTCGCTGCATCAATTTTGACGACAGGGCGTTAAAGCTTCTGATATATTTATCATCCCGGCGAAGCAAAAAATCCTTTTCGTGTCGCCTCAGCATCAACAGGTCGGCGAGCGCGATCACCTGCTCGTCTTCGAGTGCGTGCGCAAAAAATCGCATCCTGCCTTCCAACCCAAAATCGCGAAAGCCACGTTTTTCGATATTGCTGCGGAGTGAGTCGAAAATGGAGCCGTACGCCCTGGTTGTTGCCCGAATCTCATTCAGCTCGATGGGAATGTCCATTCCGGCAGTGGTGAAGTCGTGCGAAAGGTCCTCAAGATGACTCGAAGCCAGATCAACCAAACTATCGTGCGCAGTCAGGAAAGCACTGCGATGCGTCTCAAAATACTTGTCGTTGATCGTTTCGAACCTGCAGTAATCCTGATCATTTCTGATGAGCTGAAGGATAATGATGCAGTAACGGTTAACACCGGTTTCGGTATTATGGACCGCAGTGAGTCTGGTAATGAAAGAGAGGGAAACAATGTATATGACCAATATACCTGTTACAAGAACCCCGAAAGCGAGGAACAGCTGACGGGAGATCGTATTGAACGACAACTTCATGTATGATCAGTTCACAACGATGCCCATCCCCTTAATGGCCGCAGAGACCTTCATCCCCCGGGATTCGATAGACTTGCAATTGATCTCGTATCTCATCTTGCCGTTCACAAGAATAAAATTGACGCCACTACCCTGCTTCGCCAGATCGGTCTTGTTGGTGATGAACAATATCGGCGCGTTTGCAGCCTGGTTCAGATACCTCGGTAGCGTTTTCGCCTTGAATGCCGGCAGGAAGACAACGTCACAGTCCTGAAGGTTCTCCGTACCTGAAACATGTCGCACCTGGATTGTCTTGCCCCCGAGCCGGATCGACGAAGCAATCGTTTTCAACTCGTCTTCGAGCGGTCCATAGTCTACAACACCGATTACGAGTTCCTTGTCCGCGTAACCTTGCGGCCACTGGATGCCTTTTGCAACATTGAGGATCAACGTGGAATAGATCTTCTCCTGTGATTGAGCTTGTGCAATGCCCGCCATCAGAAATAAAAAAAACAGCACGGATAAAAATCGAGGCTTCATGAGTGTGTGGTTTGCAAGGCAAAGGTAGACCAGCGACTGTGTCGTATCTAATGCTTCGAATGAAGTTTTCGTCTACACGCCAAGATTTAACATTGCGGTGACGCAGGGTTGATCAAATATTAATGTCTTTCCCGAAACTAAACACTACTCCGATGCGGACGCAGATGCCAGGCGGGATTTGAGGATGAGAATCATTTGTTCAATGTAGGAAATTGGCCTGGCCACCACGTTGTCGAACAGCGTGTACCAGAAGGGTTGCATCTTCCTTTCAACGAAACGATGGATCGCATAGCTGACCGATAGCACGAACGCGAAGATCAAGGGGTAGACCCAATACTTATTGGCATCGTTGGCATAGGCATTCAATAACATGTATCCGACATGGGCGTGGATCAGGTACAACGGATACGTGAGGCCTCCCGCCAGCGATGACTGAAACAAATCCAGCCGCTGACCCTTTTCTGTTATCAGCGCGCCGAAAAATAAAAAGAAGGTACCGACGATCAACCACTTCTCAGGCTGAACATTTGCGTAGTGCCAGGGTATCACGGCAAGGGCATACGACAGGATCAGCATCACGAGTTTCAAATAAGTGAACTTGTCGCGGATCATGGCGAACAATGCACCCGCGGTAAATAGCGCATAATAATCGTGTGCAAACGGAAGGTCAACTGCCGAGACATAACCGACCAGAAGGTACACCGGCCAAACAATAAAAATGACGTCCAGCTTCTTTAATCCGAAAAGCAGAAACAGGAAGATCAGCAGGTAAAACTTCAGCTCCCACAGCAAGGTCCAGTAAACACCATCTACATTATTGAATCCGAAGACACTGGGAATCATGGTAAGATTCACCAGAAACTGAGGCAAGTTTACGAACATATTACTCTTCGCACCGATCAGAATGGTCGCGATCGAGGTGAAAGTTAGGCCTATCCAGAAAGCGGGAAAGAGGCGAATGGCGCGGGATCTTGCAAACTCACTGGCCTTTTTATTGGTCGAAGAATAAAAGATCACAAAGCCGCTGATCATGAAGAAGAATTCCACACCATAATGACCGAACTTTGTAAATGCAGCCAATGCATCGATGTGTTCTACCGAAAAGACCTTACCATTACGTATCCCATTGTACGTGTAATGAAACGCCACTACTGAAAGTGCAGCGAAGAACCGTCCATAGTCAAGGAGTTGGAGTCTTTTGGTTGGCATGGATTACAAATATAAATAAACTATAGTTCGCAACCGAGATCGTATGGCGTTGGCGGGATAACGAAAATAGTGACGGAAGCCATAGAGCGGCTACAGGCAATTGTCTGGTTTGCAATTTCAAGTGCTCCGTCATACAAAACCCGGGAAATTTTAATATGGTTTTTATCCTATGACATGGTTCCGGAGAACATTCCTGTCATCATATCGGACTTGTTGCCGGGCCAAAGACATTGAACGTTTCAATTGATAATTTCTTCGCTCCTGAAAGGATGCTTATCTTTAGTCAAGCAGAATACACCCACTTCTATTTAAATAAAATGATCACCCTTAAATCACTATTGATCTTCTTTCTCGCGGGCATTTGCGAGATCGGCGGAGGATTCCTTGTATGGCTATGGCTACGGGAAGGGAGAGCTGCCTGGTATGGCGCGGCGGGGGCTGTTATCCTCGTGCTGTACGGTATAGTCGCAACGTGGCAACCTTCGAGCTTTGCACGGGTTTATGCAGCCTACGGCGGTATCTTCATTGTAATGTCGCTCGCATGGGGATATTATCTTGATAATTTCAGACCTGATCGCTATGACATCATCGGGGCTGCAGTCATCATTCTCGGTGTCCTGATCATCTACTATGCACCAAGAAACTAGATCTTCTTTGCCCAACTTCCTGCCGTTCCGAATACGGTGTTTGACGTTCAGTCTGATTGATATTCGAAGGAAAAATTTATCAAAGGCAATCCCGGATCTACCCAGTTTACCTTTGGTCCTTATGCCTGCCCGGATTAGATCTTGTGCTTGATCTGGGCCACCAACTGCTGGAATCCCTGGTTCTCGCGAATATTCGGATTCCACGCGAAGCCCATCTGGATGAGATCGAGTGTCTCGGTAATTGTGGCGCCTTCCTTGTCCTTCTGCCTTGCCAGAATGAAGGCCGTGTCTGAGATCGCCAAAGAGTTCTCTACATCGTGGCTTACGATCACCAGCGTATTCAGTTCATGCAGGGTAGAAACGCGAACCAACAATTCCATGACTTTGTCGATCATCAATGCATCGAGACCCGAGAAGGGTTCGTCAAGAAGGATAAATCTGTTACCGGTGAGCACCTGTTGAATGATGCTCGTGCGCTGACGTTGTCCACCCGATAACTGCATCGGATATTTCTTCAAATGCTCGGCCAGATCGAACTTCGTCGCGTAGTCGTTGATGAGATCGTCCTTTTCCTTGTCGGTCATCACGATACTGGCATGTTTCATTGCCAGCCTCAGATTTTCAATGACCGTGCGATGATTGAACAGGATGTAATTTTGAGCAACGATGCCCACCTCCCCCGCCACCACCGGGTGCTGGTCCAGGCCGATATGGACGGAGCCGGTATTGGGTTCGATGAGTCCGGCCAGTATTTTGAACAGCTGTGTTTTGCCGATGCCACTCCGACCGATGAGCGATATCACCTGTCCCTGGTTCAAGCCCGGACGCACGATATTGTGGATCTGAAAACTCACATCACGCAGGATCTGTTTGTCGTATGTCAGGTTCACATTTCTGACATCGAGCAGTAATTCATTTTTCGAATAGCTCATTTCCTGACGTGTATTTTAGTATAGGGAAATAACCAGTAACGAAGATTTTTAAGCAGATAATCGAAGAGAATACCGAGTGCAAAGATGATAACCAAAATACCGAACACGGTACTCAGGTCAATGTACTTGTTCGACTTGATCAGCAATGTACCGAGGCCTCCCTCGGACATGCTCAAACCTTCAACCATCGTGATCATCATCCAGGCGATGGCAAAATTTTGCCTCATCACCTCGAAGACCTGGTCCAGACGGCCGATGATGACCACCTCCCACAGGGTCTGCCAGTTGCTCATGCGAAGCGTTTTGCAAAGCTCGTATTCCTGAATATTGATCGATTCAATGATCGCGAGCAGCGAGGTCACGAAGAACGGCACGATCCCAAATATCAGCAGGCTGAGCTTGAGCTGATGGCCGTCTTGCGTCAGCAACGTAAACAGGAATATCAACCCGGTCAGCGTCAGATATCTGCATTTCACAATGAATCGGGCGACCGGCGTAAAGAACGGGATCAGCGAGAGATAACTCACTACAAGGGTGATCATAATGGAGATACCCATTCCCGTCAGCGTAAGCCCAAGGCTGCTGAACAGGTTGTCGACAAACGAGTCCGAAGAAACGATCCGTCCAACAGCTGCGAGGATCTTCGAAGGGGTAGGTATCAACCCATTGCGTCCAAAAATTTCCCATAATAAAAGGGCGACCAAAGCTTCGATCACGATGAGCATGACCGAGGTGCGCCCTTTTATCTGAGTCAATGGACTGAAAACTTTCCTGAGTAATTCCATTGACGGTTATATGTTATTCACCGAGTACGATCTGTACCCTTCTGTTTTGTGCCCTGCCAGCAGCTGTACCGTTATCCGCGATCGGGCTTGCAGCTCCAAAACCTTTCGACTCGATACGCTGTGCCGCGAGGCCTTTGCTCAAAAGATAACTTCTCACAGAGTTGGCGCGATCCTCGGAAAGCTTCTGGTTCGATGAGGAAGACCCAACATTGTCGGTATGTCCATAAACACCCACCTTCAAACCTTCGGCAACAACAGAGCTCGACAGGATCTCATCCAACAGCTTGTACGACTCAGGCTTGATCACGGCACTACCGGTTTCAAACTGGATCTGATATGACTTGGAAGAGACCTCGTTGGTGATCTCATTGGAGTAAGACACCTGAAGGGCTTTACCTTCCATCAGTTCAGCATGATTGGCAATCACCGACATCAGGAACGACTTGTCCACTACCTGGCTGTACGGCGGATACGTTGCCATGTATTCGGGATACATCTTTGAAAGGATATCGCCGAACGTCTGGTATACCACTTTGTAACGATCGATGCCGTCCTTACCGAGACCGAATGTATTCGCA
Source organism: uncultured Chryseosolibacter sp. (assembly GCA_966095595.1). Classification (GTDB taxonomy): domain Bacteria; phylum Bacteroidota; class Bacteroidia; order Cytophagales; family Cyclobacteriaceae; genus Chryseosolibacter. The sequence goes on from CBHTUB010000125.1 coordinate 9,386, forward strand.
GCATCCTGTAGGTTGAATGCCATAGAGCCACCGAGAGCAACGGAGAGACCCTGCGCATCTTTTTCAGTGACACCATTATAGTATTTCAACCAATAGTCACCGCTTTGCTCATTGTAAACTTTTGCCGATACTTTTGCGGCGAAGGCCTTTGCTTCATTGAATGAACGCACCTGGTCACCCGCCTGGCTCAATGCCATGATCAGGTTCTCGATGTCCGTTCTGTGGTCATACGCAAACTTCTTGATCGTGATCGTGATGTTCGGCATCTGTGAAGCGTACTGCTTCGTGTTGGCGATGGTCACAAGGCCACCTTTCTGCGTAGCGATGTTCACGTCACCGGGAGTCCATGTAGCAACGGCATCTACGCCAACAGAGATCTCTTCGCTCAGCTTCTTGCCATCTTTGATCACTTTTCTGGTTTCCTTGTAGCCTGTGATGTATTTGTTACACGCATCCAGGAAGTCGTTTGCCGCGATCAGATTGATAGCATCTTTATCGTATGTAGTCTCGTCAGGGTTAACACGAAGGTTGTTGTCACCCGCCCACTTGAGGAGGATGTTCATATCGCCGTCGCGCAACACGCATGATACGGTTTTACCAAGGGCTGACTTCGGATCTTTCTTCCACTCAACGGGCCCCATCAGCTGGTCTTCACCATATGATTTACCCATTGCATAAAAAGCGATCGGTTGGTATTCCGGTCCGAGTGGCTCCAGCTCTTTCGCGAGTGATGCGAAGAATGCAGGCATACCATCACCCATGAAGGATGCAAATACACCAGGCGTTTCTGGATTATTCTTGTAGTCCTGCGCAAACTTCACCATGTCGGCAAGAGACTTGAAACAGTCGTCCTGGCGAACAACTTCAACCTGCAGCTTCGATTTGTCGAAAAGGGAGCCTTTGGTAGTCAACCCTCCGCCATTGGCGTACATCAACGGGAACTGCGAGTTCCATGCCATAACTTTCCACACGATCTTGGTGCCACCGTTCACTGATTGCTCTTCTGAAGGTAGCGGTAGCACAGTTGCACTTCCCACGAGCGAAGCTTCAGGGGCATCGGGTAGCGCCACGCGTCCGATGTCCTGTGATTGTTTTGCATCCTGAGGTCTTTTATCCCACCAGAGTGTTTTTGCTGCGAACAATCCTCCAAGCACAAGAAGGATCATCACAATCTTTCCGGAGGTCTTTACTTTAACTGCCATATAATTAAGAGGTTTAAGATTTACAAAATTTAGTTTACGATTATCTTAAAAGATCGCCATAGTCGGCACCCGACGTTGTCACCACTTTAGATTGAGATGACGCCGCAAGTTTGAATTCGCTGTCCGGATTGAATCTATCCAGCATCTTCAACCCTTCTTTCTCGTAAGTCGCATTTTCAAGGTCGATCGACTTCATGAAATCCGAAGAGTAACTGATCGCCTTCTTCATGTTGGCCAGCTTGCTTGCAATATCTTCCTTCAGGAATTCCATCGACTGCTCCACAAGAAGTTTTTTCTCAGGGTCGCCCTTGAATATCTTCAATGCTGACGTCAATGCCCTGTTACCGGAAGTCACCGACTTGTACAGATCTTTTTTCAGTTCTAGCTCGTTCTTCGCATCTTCGATGAGGTACGCGCTGTTCTTGTGGATCTTTGTCAGGTAATCACCGATACGCGACAGGTTATCATGGATCGGCGAGAGCTGTTTGATGTACTCATTCAATCTGCCGATCTGCCGTGTAGCGTTACCGAGCTCAGGCATCATGTTCTTTTCCTTAGCGACCTGCGCTTTGCTCATCAGCTTGTTGATCTCCGATTCCTTCTCCCTGATCTTTGCGTGGATCTTTTCCTTCTGGGCATCCACGTCGGTAGCCTGCTTATAAAGCTTCTCGCGTTCTTCCTGCATGTCGTTGATATAATCTTCGGCAATGATGAACGGGTCGAGCTCGATAACAACACCGACCAGCTTCTTCATCAGTATCTCATAGAAATAGAAAAAGCTCAGCCGCAACTTTCTGTGCGTGATACAATACAGGAACACTCCGAGACATAGCAGCGCAATACCGAAGTTCACCGTATTCCAAACAATACTTGTAAGAATAGGAAGGACATAATATCCTATTACGCCAAGTATACCCAGTCCCGCAATAGTACCGAACTTACCCCCGGGTCTGTTCCAGTACGACTTCAACTGCTGCGCGTCAGCAGGGAAAATTTGTGTTTCCATAGTTTATAGAGTTGTCTGTATTTTGGTTATGTCTTCCGATATTTTTTGCATCATCGCCTCGCAAGCCAGCATGTAGCCCTGCTTATTTTTAGCAAGCTTCTGCTCCTCCTCTGCGATGGTAGCCTTCAGGTTGCCCATGGCGATTTGCGAATCGGTTATCTCTTTGGTCAGCTTCTGGATCATTTCAGAATGTTTCCTGATCGTCTCCTCCATTGACACCAGCTCCTTGCGTTTCATGCCAATGTCCTTCTCGCTTTTTTCGTTGGCGATCTTCTCAAAATGAGCCTTGTCGTGACCAATGATCTCCTTGTATTTCGCAGCCGTCTCCACGAGACGTTCCTTGGTCAGTCCCTGAATGGCAAGCGATGCGTAGGTTGCCGAGATCCTGGCTTTCTCATCCTTGATGTGCGCCTCCAGCGTCTCCATCATTTTCATGAACTCATAGTAGTCCGGCCCGGGCAGATTCGCCTGGTCGAAAAGCTTCTCGAAATGCTTCTCGAATTTATCGAACTCCTCAGCATTGAGAACCTGCTGGGGAGACACTCTTGCGGGTCGTGATTGTGTTGCTGATGTGGATGTTGACGCTGATGTTTGTGGATCCTCTTCGAATTCTACGAAGAGGCCCATAGCTTTTTTGAAAAGGCCGGCCATAGCTTTCCTAGTGGTTTAAGTATGAGTGGTAAAAGGTTACTTAAGATTCAAATATAATTGAATTAACTTAGAAAAACGGCTAAAAATGCGGGCTCCTGGAGCGGCAGTATGCCGTGATTCGCGTGTCTTTGAGAGACTTGCCAGTAGGTCGATCAGTAACTGGCTGGAGGATTGCTGTTCATTTTGACAGTAATGCTTGGAATTGAGAATATAAACGTAGCGTTGCGTGCAGGGATGCATTTTTTCGGAAAATAAATATTCGACAGCAGACGGTTACTTTAGCCTGTGGCAGATCGCGAAGAAACCGATTCAGACCTGGTATCCGGACTGCGTGTGCGTCGTTCTTTTGAATCTTTCCCGCTTTCATCTTCGTTATTTTGATCATTGATAATCTTCAAAAGCAAATGTGGACTAGTCCATCGTTTTCAAAAGAAAAATTCCTGTTATGTTAATTGGCGAGCTGGTACAAAAAAGCGGATTGACCAGGGATACAATCCGCTTCTATGAGAAGAAAGGTCTCATTGCACTCACGCGGACAGCGAGAAGGAAGAATAATTATAAAGAATACCCCGATACGGTTCTCCATAAACTTCTGCTTATAATACGTCTCAAGGACATGGGCTTCACCCTGAATGAGATCGAGACATTTTT
>CBHTUB010000126.1:0-12803 GCA_966095595.1 uncultured Chryseosolibacter sp.
CGCCCAGTGCTCCGACAAGGTCGCCACCACGAGCGCGCGCCTCGACCTCGACTACATCGACGGAAAAAGCGTACCGGACAGCACGATTCAACACAAGCTTAACTTCATAAAATCGAATAGCATTCTCAGGACCACAACCGGGTTGGGCCTGACGTACACCTACCGGGAGAACTTCTATCTTCAGCACCGTTTTAAATATGAGTACAGGCGTTCCACGATCGCCGACACCCTTCGCCAGCTTAATGAAAACTATCTCGGGCACGGGTTAACGCGGCAAGTCTACGACGCAATCACCTATGAGCTGCGATACGACCGTCTCGATGTGGCAGCGTACCCGCTACAGGGCCTTGAATTCCTGTTCGGTGTCCAGCGCAGTGGCATTGTGCTCCGCTCTAACCTGGAAAAAACCTCGGCCTATCTGAGGTTCTCGAGCTACCTTCCGTTAAAGAATAACTTATACCTGTCGAACTTGTCCGTCCTTTACTGGAGCGGTCCTGACCAGATTCCCTACTACAACTACAGTACGATGGGATACGACAAAATATTCGTGCGCGGATATGAAGTATATGTCATCGAGGGCCCATACTTTGTGTTGAACAAGACGACTTTGAAAAAGCGGATCTTTTCAAGGAACTGGCACATGACCAACTGGTCGCACAAGCAATTCAATTACTTGCCGTTGTCGGTGTACATTAAGACCTATGCCGATTTCGGATTTGTAGACAACTACGACGCCTATGAGACCGTGGGCGACAACAGGATGTTTTCGGAAAAGTTGTTATCGGGTGCTGGATTTGGAATCGACGTGGTCACCGGCTACGATATGGCCGTGCGCTTCGAGTATACATTCACACCTCAGACCAATGGATTCTTTCTGCACTTTAAGAAGGAGTTTTAATGATCGATCTTTGAGTTCAAAATTTGTAGCTATACCCTATGCGGATCAACTGGGTTTCATAGTAGTCGTTGCTGATATATTGAAAACCGTCGCCGGTCACTTTTTTCCTGACCCGCATGGTGTTGGCGATATCGGTAGCATTTACGAAGACCTCTCCGCGTCCATTTTGAATCGCCTTTTTGGCGCCGATGTCCACTGAAAATCTTGAATACGTTTTTCCCTGCGGAACTATGTCCGGGGCAAGGTAAATCGCCGATAGCTGAAGATCGGTCTTGCCGGAGACATGAAAGAGCCCATTCAGTTTGATGTTGCCCGAAAAGATTTCCTGTCTCTCGGCCGAGAAAGTATTTTCGCTGGGATATTGTATTCCCACTGTAAAGGCTTCGACGACGTTTTTATATCCGTTCAAATTCAGGTTCAGGGTTGCCCACTTATCAATATTCCGGGAGGAGATAATTTCGAAGCCAGAGGTGTAGCTCCTTCCCGCGTTCTGAAAAATGTTATAGATCAACGTACTTCCAGGTTGTACGCTCGCTATACGTGTAATGGTCGCGGACATCTGCTTATGATACATCGCCGCATAAACATATCCGTTATTGCTGCTGGCCTTGTAACCGATCTCCAACGCGTTTGTAAACTGTGGCCGTAATCCGGGATTTCCGACTTTGATAATTTCCACGTCGTCATATTTCGGAAAGATGCGAATGTCCACCTCGTTTGGACGGTCGACGCGTTTCGTAAAAAACAACGACAACATGTTGTTTGAATTTGCCTTGTAGGTCAGGCGAACGTTGGGAAACAATTGAGTGTAATTGTAGCTGTCGCTTTTATACGTGTTGTGGTTCGGATCAACGCGATAGTATATATCCACATGCTCGGCACGTACTCCAGCTTCGGCTTCGAAATTCTCATTCTCGAAAACGTAGTTTCCGTACAACACGGGGATAGTTTCATAATAGTTGGCATATCCTCCCGCGGATACATCGAGTGGCGAGTTGAGGCCGGGATAGAATTTCATATCGACCGGAATTTCCCTGAACCGGAATTTTGCTCCGGCTTCAAATCGTCCGTACCTGAGCGGATGAATGTAGTCGGCTGTGAGGTCGGAAACATGTTCATCGGACAACAGGGCGAATGAGTCTTTACCTGTATAATCAGGCAGGATATTCGTGAAGAAATACTTTTCGTCCTCCCGGTGGAACGTGTAGTTGTAGGCAAGGTCGAGATGCCGCCCCGGTTGTTTGTATTTGTGTTGCCATGCTGCGGCAAACGTTACCGTCGTTTTTACTTCGTCTTCGAGAAATTGCCATAGACGTCGTCTTTCGGATAGGTCGCCGTTAAAAAACGGTTCGTCACCGTGATCGAGGATCGTTTCCCTGCTGAATAATGCAGAGGCCGTAAACATATTCCGGTCATTGGCATAGTAGTCGAATCCGCCTTTCGAAGTGATTATATTCGTATCCCGGTTTCTTCGGGTCTGTTGCCTTACCGTGTCGTTGTTGTAATAGCGATCCACGAACTCATTCTTATTGAGGGTTTGCGTGTACAGGTTGTCGACCTGTATGAATAGATTCGTTTTTTTCCTCCGGTAGTTCAGTGATACCGATGGATTTACCTTGGGAGTATACTGATACTGTGGCCGGATACCGGGATAGTTCTCTCGTTTTACCCACAATGCGCCAACACCGGTAGCAATTCCGACCTTGCCGTTGAATCCTTCACGGACTTCTTTTTTGAGAATGATATTGATAATACCTGCGTGCCCGTTGGCGTCAAATTTAGATGAGGGATTGTTGATCACCTCTATCCTTTCGATGGCAGAGGCTGGAATGTTGTCGAGGCTGGTTTGATTTCCAAATCCCGTCAGCGCAGTCTGTTTACCATCCAGCAATAAAGTAACACGGTCACTTCCCCGCAACTTCACCGTACCTTCCTGGGTCACCGTTATTCCTGGCAAATTCCGCATGACCTGCAACAACGATCCACCACCTTGATTCAGGTTGTCTTCCATTCTGAAGACTTTTTTTTCCATTGTCTCGGCCACCGCATCATGCGAGCTTTCAACCGTCACTTCCGTTAACGTTATGGAATTTTCCTCCATGTCGATATTGCCGAGATCGAGAAACTCGCTTAGTCTGCCAACGGGGACACGCATTCGTTTGGTGGTGAATCCTACATAGGAGAGCTCAATAACATAGCTTCCCGGCACGATCCCTGAAATTGAAAACAGCCCGCTGTCGTCTGTCATTGTGCCCGAAACGAACACACTGTCTCTTTCTTCCCTGATGATTGCATTGACATACGGGAGCTTGTCTCCGGACCTGGAATTCCGGACAAAACCCGATACGGTAACTTTGCTTACCTGTGAAAAGGAAGTCAGTGAAGCGCAAAGGCTGAAGATAAGCAGAAGGTAACGCATACCGCGTTTAAAAAGTGACAGAGAATGTATGGATGTCGCCGTTAAAACTATAGTTCAATTCATATCCAAAGGTGTCACAGATCTTCTTCACGATCGCAAGGCCGAGGCCACTGCTATTCGGATTGCTGCTTTCCTTGCTGAATCGCTCCATCATCTTACTGGCGTTCATTTTTAATTTTGCTCCCTTATTGGAAACCGAGAACACTCTGTCCTGAAGGGAGACGTCGACATTACCCGGCTTTGTGCTATGACGGATGGCGTTGTGCAAAATATTCGTCAGCAATACTTCGATCAACGTTCGGTTTGCCATGAGGTTAAGCGTCGAGATATTTGGGACGATCGTCAGGCCTTCCAGCTGTGCCATTGGCTGAAGGCTTGCGATTTGAGCCTTGAGGATGGCCGACAGGTCCACTTCTTCCGTTGAAAGGAACTGATCGTTATCGATTTTGCTCAGCAGCAAAAGATTTTTGTTGAGCCGCGCCATGCGCTGCGCTGACAGCTCCAGTTCCATCAGGGTCTCTGCTTCGGTCTGGCGCAAACCAGGGCTCTGCATCAGCGTGTCGATCTTGCTTTGAAAGATGGCTATCGGGGTTTGGAGCTCGTGTGACGCGTTTTCAATGAATTCCTTTTGATTCAGATAAACCCTCCGATTTCGTTCAGTCAGATGGCTTATCGTTTTATTAAGCTCATTGAACTCGGCGATCTTCGAAGGCTCGATTGGAATAGATTCGTTCTTGTCCAGTTCGTAGGCCTTGAGTTGACCAAGGGTCTTGTAAAAAGGTTTCCAGAGTCGTTGTGAAAGGGATTTCGTCAGGAAAAGCAAGCCGGCAATCAGGAGTATCGAAACGGTGACCTGAACCAGTCCGATGGCCATCACAAGATCATTGTTGTCGACTGTCGACATCCGAACGGTTAACAGGTATGGTTTTCCCTTTATGATGACGCTGTATGAGATCTGCCGGTAGGGCTTTATCTCATTTTCCAGACTGTCATATAGTGATATCGTCTCGTACGTTTTCTCTACATCGTCGCCGTTTGACGGTCTGATATGCACGTTGTAGGAAAGCTGATCCAGAACCTGAAGGTCGGTCTCCAGATCTCCGAGTGTTTCAAACCGTTTGATATGACGAATGAATCGGTCCGCCTGCAGGGATATAGATTCATCGACTTCCTGGCTTAATAGCGCCTGGATAGACACCATCGAGACCGGTATGCTGATGAGGACCAGTATGATGGCATACAGAAGCAAACCGCGGACGGTGACTTGCAGTAATCTCATGTCGTAAATTTATAACCCAATCCGTATACGGTCTTTATGTAGTCTTCGCTTCCTGCCTCTGTAAGCTTCTTTTTCAGGTTCTTGATGTGTGAATAGATAAAGTCGAATTTATCCAACAGTTCAGCGTCATCGCCCGAAAGGTGCTCAGCAATCGCGTTTTTTGAAACCACGCGATTTTTGTTGGCCAGCAAGAAGACCAGCAAGGCGAACTCCATACGCGTAAGTTCGATCGGATGATGATTGACCTCGACGGATTTACCCAGCAAGTCTACGGAAATCTCCCGAAACGTGATCCTGTTGTTTCCATCAAATTTTTTCCTCCGGATGATCGCCGAGACCCGCGCAATGAGCTCGGGCATGTAAAATGGTTTTGCCAGGTAGTCGTCGGCGCCCAGATTTAATCCCCTCACTTTATCGTCAAGGGAGTTTTTAGCCGTAATGATAATGACGCCATCAGTTTTACCGTTCTGTTTAATGGTTTCCAGGATCTTCAAGCCGTTCCCATCCGGAAGATTGATGTCCAAAAGAATGCAGTCGTAGTCATAGATCAGTATTTTTTCAGTTGCCTCTGCGGCGCTTGCGGCAACTTCACAGACATATCCTTCCTGGCGTAACGCCAGCACGATGCTTTTAGCGAGCTGTGTTTCGTCTTCGATGATCAGTATTTTCATTCCAGTTCACTCTGACGTTCATCTTGTTTCATTAGGCCATGTTTGAATGAATAGCTCGCGGTTTGATACCAGGCGATGGCTTCTTCCTCCAGCTTTTTATCGTCGATCGGCCTGGCCGGTTGCATGTCGGATGACAGCTCATAGGAGGTTACATGTTTCTGGGGTGTCAGGATGACCAGCTTGTTGTCCTTCAGATACCCCAGGCTTTGATAGGTACTGATGAATGCCCTTTCACGTCCCGGTTCGAGCCTGAAAATGTCATATCCAAAAAATTTACTGGTATACGTGAAGTTCATCATGCCCAGCAATGTGGGGCCGATATCGATTTGACTCATCAAACGATCTACTGCCGCCGGCTGAATATTTTTTGGTGAATACACCAGCATGGGAATGTGATATTTATTTACCGGAAGCTCGGTCTTTCCTGCGCTCGAAGCACAATGGTCCGCTACGATAATAAAGATAGTATTTTGAAACCATTCTTTTCGGGAAGCCTTTTTAATAAAGCGGCCAATAGCAAAGTCGGTGTATTTCACGGCGCCGTCCCTGCCAGTGTGGGATGGAATGTCGATTCTTCCGTCGGGATAGGTAAAGGGCCTATGGTTCGAAGTGGTCATGACATGAGCGAACACGGGACCGTCCTTTACCGCCTGATCGATCTGGCGTTCGGCAAGGGTGAACAGGTCTTCGTCGGCAACACCCCAGATGTTTTCATAGTGAATATCGCTATCGCTGAGCGCTGTTCTGTCGACCACCTCATATTCATTGTTGGCAAAGAAGTAGTTCATGTTATCGAAGTAACCATAGCCACCATATATATATTCGCATTTGTAGCCTTTGTCATGAAACACTTTTCCGAGGGAAAACAGGTGCTCGTTATTGGGACGCCGCACGATCGACTGGCCCGGCGTTGGCGGAACGCAGAGGGATAATGCCTCGAGTCCCCGCACGGTGCGCGTGCCCGTGGCAAAGAGGTTGGTAAACACAAGACTGTGATCGCTGAGCGAATCCAGGAAAGGAGTAAGGTGTTTTGTACTGCCGAAGCGATCCATAAAGTCTGCGCTAAAGCTCTCCACACTGATCAGCACAACATTGAGCCGCTTCTCGGGTCCCGGATTTGTTATCACGCGCTCGATCCCATCATTGCCTCGCCACACTGCTTCCGGCGTTGTGACCAGGTTATGCGCCAGGGTCAGAGCTTCGTTCTCCGACATCTGCTTGTAGAACCGGTTATAGTCGAGCTCGTTATTACGGTAGGCAGCAAACAACTCATAAAGTCCGTTGCCGGCCAGCTCGTTTGCGTAGTTGTTATTGCTGAATTCATGCAAATGGTTGGTAACACCGAAGTAGATCCCGACAAGGGCAACGAAATAGACACAGGCAAACTTTGTTCGCTGAACGACGGGGAATCTTTCAACGTGCCCGGGTATGTAGATCCAGATCAAAGTTGTCAATATGATCGAGATGACAACGATCCCGGCGATGATCCAGGTTATCGGGTATGACTGCGAAATGTTTCCGGCGACTTCAGTAGTGTAGACAAGGTAGTCGACAGCAATGAAATTGAAACGAACGCCAAATTCATCCCAAAATAGATATTCCGCGACCGCATTAAATACCAGTGCTATCGTGAAAATGAAAAACCAGAACTGTGTAAGGTTTCTATGCCATGATCTGTTAAAGAACTTGTCCGGAACGAGCCATAGGTAGAGCACGAACGGAAGGCTGAAGTAAACGCCATTGATGAGATCGAAGAATAGTCCGATCAGGAAAATCCCCGCAATGTTCGCAAGCGAAACGTCGACATTCGCCAGTGAGGTTATCAGAAGTGTTAATCGCGTGATGAAAGAAATGGTGACGACTAGCAGGATTAGAATCGTCCATAGCCTGATTCGTTGCTTCATGGGAGTAGATAATGTGGGTATCAACGAACAAGATCAGCGGCAATTCTGGAGAAATTCTGGATATGCTGATTCAGGCAGGGGATTGGAATGAAAGACCGCTGTAGTGCAGGTTGCACAAGGGGCGCGAATATGGCTCATTCCGGCGCATTTTGTATCTTGAGTCATGCTCTTTCTGATGCTCCTGATACTTGGCGGAATTCTTTACTTCCTGCCTTTATTCGTCGCCTATCGAAAAAAACATTTTGTAGCCATCGCGCTGGTCAATGTCCTTTTCGGCTGGACGATAGTAGGATGGATATTCTCTTTGATATGGGCAATCGTCGATCGTGCGCCGCAGCGTTCGACATCTACCGTCATAGATATGCCGGACTATCTGGAGAATTGAATAATTCAGAAAATTGATATCTACCAGATATTCGTGAGGTCGCCTTTCCTGTAGGTCTGATTTCTCTCGGTGAAAAGGCTACTCGCTTTCTTGCCTTTGATGAGCATGGGATCCTTTGTGAATGCCCTCGAGAACATGGCCACTGGTAAGAGGAATCCGAAGTAGACCACACTCAACAGAACTCTCGAATTAGTCCAGCCTAGCGCCAGGGCAAGTTTAAGCCACAACCACTCTATGGCTCGGGCGGCGAGCGGAATAAAAACAGAAAGCAGTCCAACCAGCAAGGCAATTTTTCCCAGCCATTCGAGCTTGAAAATATAGGAGAGGGCCAGAAGGCCGGTAACGATGACCAGGATGGTCTTGAAGCGATCGCTCTGATGCATAAAACGGATAGATGACTGGCCTGGAGACTCTAAAATCTTATGCCTTTGGATGGATATCAATATGCCTTATCTCCCTTAAAAACTGAATAATTTTCAGTATTCAAGACATTATGACCTGTTTAATAGGCTAAAAAACTCAAAATCAGGCCATTTTGTCCTGAAAATCGGACTGGTACAGAATTCCCTGATAGAGGGTCGTAACAAGATGTCAAACAATAAAAATATTAAAACTATGAGCTTGATCCGTTATAACTCCGCCGCGAATGATTTCATCCCAACATCATTCAGCAATTTGATCGATCGTTTTTTCAACGAGAGCCTTTCACGTAATGGTGGCGCTGTCTACTCATTCGTTCCCAAGGTGGATATAGTTGAGAATGAAAAGGCATACGAAATTCATGTCGCCGTTCCGGGAATGAACAAGGAAGATTTCAAACTCGATCTGAATGACAACTTCCTTACTGTCAGCGGTGAGCGTAAGTTCACGAAGGAACAGAAGGATAAGAACTTCCATTCGATCGAAACTCAGTATGGAACATTCAGCCGCTCCTTCGCACTCCCTGAAAACGTGGATGCGAATGCGATCACTGCCAAATACAACAATGGCATACTGGAAATCAACGTTCCGAAAGACGAAAAGAAGACTTTAAAGACAACCATCAAGGTTAGCTAATCTGTTTAGGGGTTTAGGTTAGGTGAGCGTGCCGGCGTCAGTCGGTGCGCTTTTTTTATGTGTACGGTGAGATCATTTACCTGAAGAATCCGTTATCTTAACTAATACTAACTGCTGTTTTATGAGGCGTTCCGTCATTTTGATCCTGCTGACCGTTGTGGTTGCCTGTATAGGCGGTATTGTAGGCTCCATTTTTACCATTCGTTACCTGAATGAAGAAACTGCCAGTTACTCGTCGATATCGGAACGACAGCAGCTTGTCCTCACCGGAAATAAAGTGGATACCGCATTCCGGGTGCCGAAGGGACTCGATTTTCTCGCGGCAGCAAAAAATGTTACGGCCGGCGTCGTGCATATCCGCACTGCCTATGGAGCCGGTGAATTCAGTCTCAACCCTCTGCAGAATTTTGATCAGCCTGTCCGTTCATCGGGTTCGGGTGTGATCATTTCCGATGATGGCTACATCGCTACCAACAACCATGTGATCGAAGATGCGACCAACATTGAAGTCGTATTGAATAATAATCACCGTTACTATGCAAAAGTGATCGGAGCAGATCCGAGCACTGATCTGGCGCTTCTAAAGATAAAGGCGAAGGATCTTCCCTTTGTGAGATATGGCGACTCGGACAGGGTGCTTCCCGGTGAATGGGTACTTGCCGTTGGAAATCCCTTCGATCTTAACTCCACCGTTACTGCAGGCATCGTGAGCGCCAAGGCCAGAAATATCGGCATACTGCGCGATAGAAATAATTCGCAGGTCGAATCATTTATACAAACCGATGCGGCCGTAAACCCCGGCAACAGCGGCGGCGCTCTGGTTAATCTCAAAGGTGAGCTGATCGGTATCAACACCGCGATCGCGACGTCGACCGGAAGTTATCAGGGATATTCGTTTGCCATCCCGGTGAGTCTTGTGAGCAAGGTGATGGATGATCTTTTGAAGTATGGAAAAGTTCAACGTGGCCTGCTGGGTATCGAGATAGCAGATGTGAATGCGCTGATCGCCGAGAGCTTCAAGCTGCCGGTCGAGCAGGGTGTTCTCGTAAACAAAGTGCGCGAAGAAAGTGCGGCGGAGGAGTCCGGCATCGAAGCGGGAGATGTAATTATCGGGATCGATGACCACGCCGTGAGTTCGGTGTCCGAGTTGCAGGAGTGGGTGGCACGGAACAGGCCGGGTGAAGACATCAAGGTCACGTTCCTGCGCGATGGGAAGGAGCGTGATGTGATGGCGATCCTCAAAAATAGCGAGGGACAGAAAACCATCGAGCAAAATGAAGTTGTGTTTTCGCTCAATGGCGCAGAGTTCGAAGATGTCCCGTATAAGGAACTGGCCAGGCTGATGCTCGAAGGTGGCGTAAAGATAAAATCCGTCGACGACGGAAAATGGCAGCAGGCTGGTGTAAAGGAGAATTTTATCATTGCCTATATCGACAAGGTGCCGGTCGACAACGTTGAAGACCTCAACAGGATCCTCGAATATAAACGCGGTGGAATGCTTGTAGAAGGCGTATATCCCAGCGGTCAAAAGGGCACCTATGGCGTAGAGTGGTAATTTTTTCAAGACATTCATTAACCCCTTAAGGTCGCCTGACGTTAAAGGGTTTGTATGAAAATGAATACCCCGCTCTTCATGGCATTTGTTGTCACCGCCGTCATTGTTGCATGTTCCTCTGACGATGACGCAAAAAAACCTGTAGTACTTCCTGAAAAAATGGAAAGTACAGATTCGAAGCTCGAGTTCTCGCATAATTCCGACAATAAGATCGCGTCAGTAAAGAGTTCATATTACTATCCCAACAATGTAGTGCTTGTAACAAACTACGAGTACACGTACACGTCAGAAGGAAACTACAAACAGTGCCTGACCGATAACGGCTACCGCTTCGATTATACGTACGAAGGAGGCAAACTCGTGCGGACCGACGAATACATCAATGACTCATTCACGCAGTATTATGCTTTCGCCTATAACGATGAAGGCAGGGTGACGGAAATCATTACATGGCAAAACATACCGGAAGAGGGAGGATGGATACCGGTTTCAAAAGGAACTTATACCTACGAAAATTCTAACGTGACCCAACAGAAGTTGTATTACTATAGTAGCGGAACGCAGCAACATCATCTTCAGACTACTTTCGACTATGGGCAATACGATTCGAAGAAGTCTGTGGAGGAGCTGTTTGCGAATTTCACGCTAAACCCTACGCTCAGGCTCAGTGAGAATAACCCGGGCATAGTCACAACGACAAACGGAAACGGTGTAACATCGTTCGTTGCTGAATTTTCCTATTCGTACGATGATCTCGGATACCCGGTCGCGCGAACGATAGGGTCCACGGTCGTAAGCTCGGGAGAGACTTCTGTGACATCCCAGGACTATACTTACCTGAAACGATAGAAGCCTGCATTTTCTTCTGAAAGAGAATACTATCTTGCGGGATGAAGTTTTCGCGCATGCTTTGCATATTGTTGTACGTGATCGGTTCGGTGATCGTGCTTGTCCTTTTGTTTGCGATCATTTCCATTGCGCCTGTCGATCGTACGCCAATTGAAGAAACAGCAGCATACAGGGACATGATGGTGAACCTGAACAAGCTGGATTCGCTACGGGTGCCTGCTTCGAAAAGTTTTTTCAGAACGGGTATTGGCAAAGTCAATCTTACTCCTCCCTTTAAAACTGCGACGGCCGGATACGGCAAAAGGATGGGCCGTGATTTTACAGTGGTTCACGACTCTCTTTATGTGCGCACAGTTGTCATTGATAACGGTGCGACCCGTGTGGCCATCGTTTCTGCTGATCTTCTGATCATTCCCCCAACGGTAACTGCGGAGCTCGGGAAGCGTTTGCCGGAGATCGGATTTTCGCTGGACAACACTTTTCTCGGTGCGATACATACCCACAACAGCATCGGTAACTGGGGCGAAGGCGCTGCAAGATTCATCTACGGTGGTTTCGAAGAGGAAGTTGTAGATTTTATAACATCAAGGATCGTCGAAAGTATTGAGTTGGCGTCGCGGGACCTCCTCGCTTCCACAATCAGTCATGGTACGGTTAACATAGATGAGGGTGTCAGCAACAGGGTGATCGACAACGGTCCCGAGGATCCTTTACTGCGTTTCATGCAGATCGAGAGAGCAGACAGCTCGAAGATCGTTTTGTTGAACTACACCGCGCATGCCACATGCCTGTCTTCAAAAGATCTTGGCTTGTCCCGCGATTATCCAGGTAAGGTAGTGGATCGTGTCGAGGCCTCGGGGTATGATTTCGCCATGTTCATGGCCGGCGCTGTAGGAAGTCACGGATGTGGTGTGCCCGAGGATGGAATGAATTGCGTAAACAGGATGGGAGAGATCGTCGCTGACAAGTTCATCAGCGCCGGCGAAAGGAAACCGGTGACCGATTCTACGCTTCTGATGACGCGTATCGATCTTTTGCTACCAGAACCACAAGTGAAAATTCAGCCCGACTGGAAGATACGTGGATTTATGTTTGAGACGTTATTCGGACATTACCCCGCCTATCTCACTGCCTTGCGTATCGGCGACGTGGTCTTGCTGGGTGTGCCTTGTGATTTCTCCGGGGAGTTCGATGCGAAGCTCGATTCTGTCGCCGCGGCGAATGGGAAGAGCATGATGGTATCCAGTTTTAATGGCGGTTACATCGGTTACGTTACGCCGAAAAAATATTACGACGTCGATCATTATGAAACCCAGCTGATGAACTGGTATCCACCGGGGGCCGGCGAGTATCTCACCGAGTGCCTCTCGCAAATTCTTGCCGACACCGGCAAATGATCACCACTTGATGAATTTTTCCTGCGGCACTGTTGCCCTCAGATCTTTCGGCAATATTTTGAGATAGTGAGGCACATACGTCACCCATTTATAGGGTTGTCGTTCTTTCAGATAGTTCACGTTCGAGTCGTTGTCGAAAGCTTCTACCTCGAATGGATTGTGCCGATAGGCGATCCAGTGCGGATGTCCTTTCGCTCTTGCGATAACATAAAACAGAGCGTAAAAGAACCAGTGAAATATAAACAGCATTTCTACCTGCTGTCTGAAGTGAATCGTTTCATGGCGCATCAATCTCACTTCGTCTTTCTCGAGCCTGCTGATCCAGATAAAAATGAAGAATGACAAGCCCGTGTAATAATTGAAGATTTTTTTCTTCGTGTAGATCTTGAG
>CBHTUB010000127.1:0-12752 GCA_966095595.1 uncultured Chryseosolibacter sp.
ACCTGGCGCCATTCAGGTGACTCAACTCATGGAGATCCATGAGCTGATCCGCATAAAGCCTCAGCAGGTACAACGACCTGTTGTTTCCGGAAAGGTTCGTAAGTCTGCGCAAGTAGCTGCGCAGGATATTTTTGCTTGTGATTTCCTGCATAACGGGAAGAAGAAATTAGTCAGTTACTGTTAAATATGGAAGTATTTTTTCAGCCTGATGGGGAGGGATTGATGTGATCTTTTTTATCTCATGTGTTTCTTTGAAATTACCATGTTGGAACCTATAAGTAACGATAACCCGTGCCAGTGATTTTTTGATGTACGGATGCACGGATAATGTTTTTTCATCCGCGGTGTTGAGGTTGATGAGCGCAGGACGAAAATCTTCGGTGATGTATACGGACTCGGACAACCGCGCAACATTCGCCGAATCGAGACCATACACTTCACCAAGTTGTTTTTCATCGACAAAACCGCCCAGCGCCTCGCGAAATCGTACGATCCTCAATGACAACGCATCGCCAATACCATAAATCTGTTTCAATTGCATCGTATCCGCTGTATTGAGATCAAATAGTTTCTTCTCTTTCCTTTTAAATGTTACTACAGTGCCTGCCGCGTTCGCCTTTTCATTCTGCCCTTTATGCCGTACCTCTTTCGTTTCGGGTAAAAGTATATATGCATGCAGTTGTGCATATAACGTAGAATCCATGCCGTACATTTTCAACAAATCCCGCTTTACCCGAAAGACGCCACCTTTTGACCGATAACCAGCAATTCTCTTCGTTAAGTGTTTGTTAAAACCCAACCTCAACATCTCCTCTTCTCTGATGGAATTGGGGTCGAAGCTAAACAATTCGATGTGTATCGAATCCTTTTTTAGCATGGCAAGGTCGTGATTCCATTTGTTCACAATGCTGTCCAGCATGGCTGAATCAGTACCATCAGAACGTGTATTGTTTACATGAGCCCGGTATATCGGTCTCGCAATGATCAGGATCAGCAAAAGTGGGAGAAAGATGATACAGCCGTTGGTCTCGGTTCGCGAAAAGCCAAGCCAGTTGCGAATGAATCGTCTGAAGCGTTCCAATGTGAGAGAGACTTAGTTAATGAGCGAAAATTTACAACTAATGTTAAATACTCAGGTAGCGCTCCGGCCGCTAAATTATTCTTCGCCCCCACTCATGAAATAAGCAAAAGCGCCTTCAGCCAGGAACCAAAAAAAGGCCGTTTTCGTAAACTAAAAGGTGGTTTGATGGCTAATTTATACTGATTCTAAATTAGCCGCGAGGTGACTTTTATCATGTCCGATTCCTGACCAGGTTTTACTTTTGTAGTTCTAATGACGCAGAATTTTAAATCTTTAGCACTGACTTACAAGACTGCCCCGGTGGCAGTCAGGGAACAAGTGTCGTTGAATGAGACAGCTGCAAAGCAATTGATGCAGTTTTTGCGCGACTTTACGAATGCCACAGATGTATTGGTGGTATCGACCTGCAACCGTACAGAGATCTATTATTGCTCAGAGAAGGACCTTTCCGCCGACATTTTTAAAGGTTTAAGCCTGGTCAAGCAAGTCAAACCGGACTACCAGCAGTATTTTGAAAAGTTTGACGGACCAGCTGCGATTCGTCACCTATTTGAAGTTGCGATCGGCCTTGACGCGCAGGTAGTCGGCGACCTCCAGATCTCCGGCCAGGTGAAAAATGCCTACCAATGGACTGCCGATGAGAATATGGCCGGTCCATTCCTTCATAGACTTCTTCATACTATTTTCTTTTGCAACAAGCGTGTTGTCCAGGAGACATCGTTTCGCGATGGCGCCGCTTCAATTTCCTATGCTGCCAAAGAAATGGCCGATGATATGACCGCGGGCTTGATTTCCCCCAAAGTCCTGGTAGTAGGTGTGGGTGAGATTGGTCAGGACGTTTGTCTGAATCTCGTCAGCACACGACTGAAGGACGTAACGATCCTCAACAGGACCGCCGAGAAAGCCGAAAAACTTGCGCTGCGTTGTGGTTTTGCGTTCTCGGCAATCGAGAACCTGAAAACCGAAATTGCAAAGGCCGACGTGATCATCAGTTCCGTTTCAGGTTCAGAGCCGCTGATCACAAAAGCACTTCTTTCGGACATCAACATTCTTTCACATAAGTATTTCATCGACCTGTCGATGCCGCGCAGTGTAGAGGCAGCCATCGATGAGATCCCTGGTGCGATCGTCTACAATCTCGACGACGTCCGGGAAAAGACAAATGAGACTGTTGAACGTCGCAAGGCATCGATACCACGTGTACAGACTATCATCAACGAGGCAATTGAAGAGTTCCAGGATTGGTCAAAGGAAATGATCGTATCTCCTACGATCCAGAAACTCAAAAATTCTCTGGAGCAGATCCGCAAGGAGGAGCTCGCCAGATTTTTGAAGAATGCCAAGCCTGAAGAAGCGGAAAAACTTGAAGAGATGAGCAAGTCGCTCATGCAGAAGATCCTCAAGTATCCCGTGCTGCAGCTTAAGGCCGCCTGCAAAAGAGGTGACGCCGAATCGCTGACCGAGATCCTTCACGAGCTCTTCAATCTGGAAGGCCAGTCGCAGAAATCATCGAAATAAAGTCCCTTTTTTACAGATTCAAGGCCTTCGCCCGTCGCGGAGTGTAATTTTCTTTCTATACCTTCGACCAACAAATCAAAGAGTCCTCCGCTGTGACCGAGGAAGAGAAGAAATTCATCAACCTAATAAAGGATCATCAGGGCCTCATTCATAAGGTTTGCTTTATGTATGAGCAGGACCGTGATGCGCGCGACGATTTGTTTCAGGAGATTACGCTACAACTCTGGCGTTCGTTCCACACGTTTCGTGGAGAAGCAAAGATCACTACGTGGATGTATCGTATTGCAATCAATACGGCGATCTCGGGTTACCGGAAGCAAGTAAAGAATATCCAGACCGAGGATCTGCGCGAAGCACACTTCAATATCTCCGACGGTCATGGATCAGAAAATCAGGAAGACGAAGTTCAACGGTTGCAGTGGGCGATCCGGCAGCTATCGGAAGTCGAGCGTGCGATGATCATGATGGCACTTGAAGAAGTTCCATACGACGAGATCGCAGAGACGATCGGCATCACACAGAACAATGTGCGCGTCAGAATGAATCGCATCAGGGAAAAACTAAAAAAAATCATGGGCATTCACCATGGAATTGGATGAACTAAAGAACATATGGAATAAAAATCAGGGCTTCAGACTAAAGGGTCCGGACGAGCTTGCATCCATGTTGCGCGCCGACAGCCGGTCTCTTGTTGAAAACCTGAAAAAAAGCGTGTGGTTCGAGCTGCTCATCACCGTGGTTGCCAGCATAGCGCTGCTGATCTACGCCTTCACAATCCCGGACGGCGCATTGAAATGGACTACCATATCCATCGTAATTCTATTCGGCGGCTATCTCTTTTACTATGTAAAGAAACTTGCATTGCTGATGAAATTCAATTCCGACGAGAATCTGAAAGACAATCTCCAGAAACTTGTCGATAGCCTCAACAGCTATCTCCGATTCTATAAATTGAGCTACACGATATTGTATCCTGTATATTTCGTGCTGGGTGTGCTGTTTGGCGGGATTGAAAGCGGCTCCGATAGATTTCTGCACCTTGTGGTACAACCGCGTTCGATCATTATCCTCGTCGTAACCGCGCTGATCTTCTTTTTCCTCTGCACCTGGTTTGCCAATTGGTATCTTAAAAAACTCTACGGCAAACACCTCACTAAATTAGAATCGGTATTGAACGAGTTGAACAGTTCGGGAGACTAGCACCTGCTCCTTTGTATTCTCCAGCACATTCCCGTGCCGTGCCTTTTTTCTGCTAACCTTTGCGGCATTGTGCCTCCGCGGTGAGCATCCGACGCTGATTTACTTCGCACATCAAGCAAATTTACCTTACCCAAGCCTAACAAATAAACATCTTGTTCTGTGCCAGACATCCGCTCAGCTGTCTGTATACGGCTTTGATACTGCCCGCCGAAAAATCATTCTTCAAGGCCGTGAGGATCCTCTCCGAAAGTACACCCTGCGATAATATGATCTCAAGCTCGGCCTTCCATGGCTGCAGGGTAGACTGCTCACGTGCGAGGTGGGTTTCCAGGATATGCTGCAACAATTGTTTCATCGTAGCCTTTTTCTGCTGAAGGCCAAACACCCTGAGATACTCCTCATTTTCAATAACTACCGCCTGGCCTTTTCTGATGGTCTGATCCAACAGCTGTGCAAGCACTTCCGTTCTCCACTTCGTCTGCTGATCGAATGCGATGTATCGCTCGCTGACAAGTGATTTAATGATCTCGATCACAAAAGCCACAACGGCAAGATCAGCCGAAGGACACTCCTGAATGTCCATCAGCCGTATCTCGATCGAGCCACGATCGAACCTCGGTATGGCTCCCCTTGAATTGACCCAGATCGGATTGAGAATATTCTCCGGATCGTGTACCGCGATATCCTGCCTGATCTTTTCATAGATCGTATTGATATAATTCCGTCTCGAAAAAACCGCCTCGGGGATGACACGGCCGGTGATGGAGGGGATCTTTGCCTGATTGGTTTTATAGAACCTCAGACGTCCATCGATCTCTTCTGTTTGCTTGCCCTCAAGGATCGGCGAACTGGCACAAAGCGCCGGCAGCAAAGGCAGAACAAGGCGAACTGCGGCGTGAAGTTTGGCGAACTCTTCGTCGTCGTAAAACGGAAGGTTCAGGTGTGTACTTTGCAAATTCGACCATCCATGGCCACGACAGTCAAAGATCTTGTTGTAAAGATCGTAGACATCGTTGTTATCGTGCGGCCACAGCTTGGATTCTACGTGTGGATCCATCAACGGATGGGCTGCTGAAGGCATCAACATGGCGTTCCATTTCGTGAGAATGTTATTGATCCTTCCGACATTCTCCGCGAACGCATATCCGATGGAATTGAGATTCGTTTCAGGCCGCGTGGACTTCAACTCGACAACATGAAGTACCAACTCGTTCGACCATGTGACCACGCCGTTCTCGAAATCACTTCCGTAGTTCCCCAGCTCATGCTTGAGGAGCTCATCGCAAATGGGCCGAACCTTGAGCGTGTCGCGGTCGACGATCATGTACTCCAGCTCGATGCCGTAAGCCTGAAAAAGGTGAAGTCGCGCAGGTTGTGTCATCCTTTGTCTGATTTGATCTTATTGAGAAAAACCTCCATGATCGTTGCATAGAGCTTATCCTTCAGAATTTTATCTTCGACACCCGCATCGATGTTGGGGTTGTCGTTTATTTCTATCACATAAAATTTCCCATCCACCTCCATCAAATCTACCCCATAAAGACTTTTTACTATGAGAGAAGTTGCCTTCAAAGCCCTTTTCAGTAAACCCGAAGGCGCCTGATCGGGAGAGATACATTCGACCTCGCCATCCTGACCCTGCTCATGGTGCGTATTCCAGTTCACGATCTGCCAATGCTCCGACGCCATGTAGTATTTGCAGACATATAAAACCTGCCCTTCGATCACGCCGACACGCCAGTCGAACTTTGTCGGCAGAAACTCCTGCGCAATGAGAAGCTCGGATTTCTGAAACATTTCTGAACATACGTTCCGGTAATGCGCTTCGTCGTTGATCTTGAAAACACCTTTGCTGAATGCACCGTCAGGTTGCTTGAGAATAAATGGAAAGGCCAGCTTGTCCGGAAGTGTTTTATAGTTCTCCCTGCCGATGACAAATGATTTCGGCGTAAGGATCTTGTTGGAGCTCAATAGCTCGCTCAGATAAACTTTGTTTGTACACTTCAGGATGGAGTCGGGATCATCGATAACAGCAAGACCTATCGACCTGGCCTTTTTTGCGAACCGAAATGTGTGGTGGTTTACGAACGTTGTTTCCCGGATGAACAGGGCATCGTACTGGATCAATTCTGCAAAGTCATTTTTCGTGATGATCTCGACGTTGAATCCGGCCTGATCGCCGGCCTTGACAAACTTCTGGATGGCCTTCTCGTTCGAAGGAGGATTCTTATCTGATGGATCGACAAGGATCGCGAGATCGTACTTCTTGCGATCCGGCTTGTGCTGTCGTTTCCTCAACAGATATTTTTCGACCGCCTTTCGAAGGATGGGACGTTCTTCCGCCGGTAGTTCGCCCACGCTGAGCGGCTTCACGCTTTGCAGCACCCATTTACTTTTCCGTGAAAAGGTGGCGCACAGCGACGGAGCCTGGATGTATTGGAACAACTGGCGCGCCAGCTTGTTGAGGTGCTCGGTCTCCGTAGTGCCGAAATAAATATCGAATTCGACCTTATCCTGCTTTTCGTTCCTGAATGTGCTTTGGATCAGGTCGTCGAAATCCTGCGAGTCCTCCTTGAGTATGGAAGGGAACCGCAGATCCTGTATCGTAGAGATTCCGGGAAGCACCTTGTGTTTCCTGGCCTCCGCAAGAAGTGATACATAATATCCCAGGCTCTGGTATTGGAAGGACTTGCAAAGGTTGATCACCTTGAGTCCCCTGGTCTGCTGATATACCTCTCCCGAAATGTATTTCGCTGGCGTCAATACCTCCACATCATCAACATTGAATTGCCATTGTTCCGGATTTTCAACGATGATCAGCTTTTGCATGGGACTTCGATCGATTATTTTGATTTGGGTTCGATGATCAAAAGGTTGGCATCATAGGTCACTATACCCAGCATAATGCTGTTGATCAACCTCACAAAATCGACGTTGTACACCTGACCTTTGCCAAGCGGGTTGGGCTCCATTGGGTCCGATACCAGAACGGCATTGGCTTCCTCGTCATATCCCGTGATGACCACAAAGTGACCCGACGGCTCACCCTTGATGCTATCGTAAATATCGAATTGGGGGATCTCTCTTGCAGTGCCATACAAATACGTGGCGCTTAGCCCTGTAAGAATGGGAACGCCGCGGGAAAGATGTTGCTTGATCAACGACTGATCAAGCTCTGCGTAACGGATCTGCCCGCCAGCTGAAAGAAATTTGATATAGGCCGTCGATGCCACCTGCAGCTTCCTTTTTTTGCTCTTGAACTTCATTTGGGCCTGAAGGAATTCGATGATCTTTTCCGATGGATGTGCAAACCACGTTGGATCGAAGACATGGAGGTTGTACGTGTAGATGGTCGCGGAATAGCCTTGTTGCAGCGCATGATTCGCCAGCATTACGGCCAGTGTCCCTCCTGTCCGCAGCCTCTTGACTCCGGTGATCACCTCCTTGAGCTGAATGCTCTTCCCGTAATATTGATAGAGAGCATGAAGGCACGTAGGACCACACGTGATCTCGTCAGGCTGCGCATGCATATCGAATTGAAGTGATAGCTCTTTTCTCATGCAATCACAAAATAAGGATTAGCTTTCCGATGATCAGGTCGAACACCTCAACGAGAATAAGAATGATAATGATATACTCGAGGATGTTACTTTCCCTCTGATGGATGATGTCGCGAAAAACAGTCAGGTTATCTTCGATGATCCTCAGCGTATATTCTATCTCACTAAAACGGACTTTCACGTCGAAGTGTTTCATCAACGCCTGGTAGAGCTTGTCAAGGTATTCATCTTCCCAGGTCAGGTCGGGCGTATCGAAGATGTACACATTCTCTGCGATGTCGTTTTGTGTGTTCAGAGCCTTGCCTAAAAACTTCAGCATGTTCCGGCGTGATGATTTCAACCTGCCTGTTTGCTCCAGTTCACTGGCATACGCCTTAATTTCCGTCAGAAGGCTTTCGCTCACGTCATGGTAATAGTCAAGCGCTACAGACTGTGCAAGGTTAAGCATGGCGATCCTGATCACCTTGTCGTCGATCTTGCCAAAGACGCCTTCGTTAAACTGGAGGTTGATCTCCTGCCCTTCCTCTACCCGAAACTGGAACTCGTCCTTGAGCCATGCGGCCAACGGATTCTTCTGGTACGGCATGACCGTTTTAATTCCCCACTTCATTTCGTCTTCGGTATATCCGGCGAATACGATCACGCCATAGTTAAGGTACTGCTGATATTTGTTGCCGTTATCGAATTTGTAGAACAGCTCGGAAGAAGAGTCGGCAATGGGAAGAATGTCGAGAAATGATTTAATGCCCTTTATATCGAGCTGATTGGCTACCAGGAATGCAGTGAGTTTTACCGTTTGTGCCATAGTGGTAACCTAAGTTAAATTTAAATTTGTCCTTTTCACAATTTACCTTTCCATTGAAATCTGTCATATTGCAGGCCATGAAGAAACTTGGAGGAGTTGTTTTACTGATCACGATCACCGTTTCATATGCGTTGGGCTGGGGATCTACGGGACACCGCGCAACTGGTTGGATTGCAGAAAAATACCTCTCCAAAAAAGCCAAAAAACAACTGGAACGGATCCTTAAGGGACAGTCGCTCGCCATGGTAAGCACCTGGATGGACGACGTGAGATCCGATACTGCCTATGACTACATGACTGACTGGCATTGGGTGACCTTACCGCTCGGACAGCGATATGAAGAGTCGGTTAAAAATCCCAACGGAGACATCATCGAAGCACTCGAACGGATCATTAAGGAGATGAAGTCAAAAAAGCTCTCCGACCAGCAACAACTTATTTACGTGATGATCATCACCCACCTGATTGGCGACCTCCATCAGCCCCTGCATGTAGGGGGACGGGACGACAAGGGTGGAAATGATGTGAAGCTGCAATGGTTTCGCGAGGACAGCAATCTGCACCGCGTGTGGGACAGCGACATGATAGACGAGACCCGTCTGAGCTACACCGAGCTGGCACAATCGCTTGACAAGCCTTCGGAAGAACAAATCAAAAAGTGGCAAAGCAGTACTATAAGGGATTGTGCATACGAAAGTCAATCGTACGATAAACAAGTATACAACTACAAAGGAACCCGTCTTGGGTACAGCTATTCATATTATAATTACCACATCGTAAGGCTTCGGTTGCTACAGGCAGGCGTGCGTCTCGCCGGTATCCTCAATGACATCTATAAATGAAAATAGTGACGCGGCAACGTCACTATCGTCCAAACCCTGTTATTGTTCAATTCTATTCCCTCGCTGCGTTTGCAGCCCGCTTATAGATGTATGAGAAGTTCTCGCCATGAGCCTCGCCGTCGCGAAGCTTGAGTTTCATGGTACCATCCTGCCCGAACCACACGTTCCATTCCTGGACTTTGTCATCCGTCTCGCTTGACAGATACAGGATCGCATGATCCTCGTTCAGCCGGTAAGCACCGCTATCGATCTTTTCATTTCCGGAATAGCTCATATATCGGCCTTCACGATTGAACTCCAACGTCTGACGCTGAGCGACCGTATCATTTTCTGATATATCTTTCCCTCCGCGCAACACCTGGTCGAGCGTCCACGATCCGGGAATGAATTGAATGATCTTAACCGGCGTTTCCTGCTTTGTGTTTACCTGATCTCCTGCCGACTTTTTGCGCTCATTTGTATAAGCCTTACTCTTCCTGTTGTTGGTATAGTCCGTGTCCCCTCGTTTGTCCTGTGCCAAAGCGTCGGTGAACAACAAAGACCCCAGGGCGGCAATACACCAGGCTGCTATGTACTTTTCCATAATCAAAACAATTTGTTATGAGCGTAAAAAGGGTGTGCCGGCTTGAGACAAATTAAATTGACCGTCCAGCGTCAGTGACGTTATTATTAGGGGCTGATTATGTCAAGAAGGACCTATTGCTGGCGGAAAACTGCAGTCTTTCGCGCCCATTTACCCAAAGGCAGATTTTGACGCTGTCCGTTTGATTCACGCTGTGCTTCCGTTATCTCGACCGTAATTCGATCTCCAGGCTTTGCATCGGCTCCAATGTTTGCCGCTCCCCTGACGTCTAACCGAACCATCGATGCGGAGGCCCCACGCCCTACTGTTATTTTATAGGATATGATGTGATAAGCGACCGGTTTGTCACATCCACCACTTTTTTGAAGTGCAGGGTTGATAATACTCCCTACAGTGTCGGGCAATAAAAGCTCCGGCTGATAGCAAAGACTTTGTGAATATGCTGCAGATGCAATCAGAAGAAATGTTGTGAATAAAACAGGTCGCATTTTACTTTTCTCCAAGATATCGACTGACGTTATACAAAACCAAGTCACTTCTGACACTAAAAACTTACCATAAAAAAATGTCAATGTAAGCCTGCTGATTTCCGACCAAAAAAAAGAAACCTCTCAGAGGTAAATCCAAGAGGTCATTATTTGTAGACCTCACGGACAGATTGTCGAACCCTTTGAAAATATTATACTCTATAAATCAACAAGTTACACGTTCAATTTCCTAAGAAATTCGAATCCAGCTGCGCCGACTCCAAGGGGGCATGAAGATTTAAAAAATTGAAAACCTCGGCTTGTTCGTTGAAAAAGGTTTTAGCTTCAGGCGCGAAAAGCCGATATATATGTGTTTGTTTTTATCGCCATTTCGTAAATTGCACATGCCAACTATTAAATTTTTAAAGGTTACAGAATAGGCATTCACATAGATGTTGTGGATGCTTTTTTGTTTGGCTCACCTGTTAATACAAAAAACCATTTCTCCATGATGTCAGCCAGTAGGTAGACAGACATACCAATCCCACTATTCAACATTTATGATCTTTTTCCAGTCTTGAAACCGCATGTCGATACGTTCTTTGATCTTCTGATAACTTTCCCATGAATCGGAAACGTGATAGATGGAAGGGAGAGTTTTTACGAGTATATCCTGGTAGTCGCTCCGATAGATACCGCCTCCGTAATAGTAATAGGTGAACATATTGCCTTGTTCACTGAATAGTTCATGACCCAAATATCCATCCCATATTTCACTCAGAATCGTACAGGAGATTTCTCTGCGCTTGAATCTGAAAATTTGATTGGAGGCTTCCTCTTCGAAATACTCTGAGTATAACCGTGTTTCAATTATCCACCCGAGATACATTCCAATGTGAACGTATGCCTGCTCGATCGGAAGCGAAGCCGGAAAATTTCCAAGGAAATGATTTTTCGCATTGTCGTATGGAGACTTCTTTTTGCTTGCGTCAACAACATCCATAAATACGCCTTCTTTGGCTCTTATTGTTAAAGATAGAAGCAGACTTGCCTACGAATTCTCGATAAATCATCGAAACCTTGCATTCATACTATTATCAGGGGCAGATTAGGGCTTCGTTGGTCCAACGCTGCTTCTGTTTTTCCGGGAGATCATTTGTCTCTTACGCTTTAAATGAGGACCTAAAAAAGCACCAACAACGTCCTTGCCAGTGCTCTTTCTTTGTTAGGGGTTCGTTGATAACCTAACACCTGAAAATTATGCTTAAAGTTAGTAGAAGATATAGGTATTAAAAGCAGAAAAGCACATTCATCGTCCAGGAATGTGCTTTTCTATTGATCATGAATCAAAACTTTCTCAATTCTGTCTGAGAGGTTTTGATTGATTTTTTGTTGGAGGAAATATAAAAATTCATTTTGGAATGAGAGTCTGTTAGCATTTTTATTTTGTCAGATTTTCTTGACAAACACTACGCGGAACTTACTCAAAAATGGCGGTTTCGATTTGGATGTTGGTCACTAACACAGCAGCTGGCACAATTTTTTTATCATCGTATAAGATGACTCAACGAGTAGCATCAATGTGGTTGTATTTCTTCATTATTATTTTACGTTTTCATTTTCAGGTTGATGGAATTTAGCGCAGAAAGATCGAAAAATAAGATTGCGAGCGATAAAAAGATTTCTAGCGTGGAGCTAAAAAGGTTGCTTGTGAATATTCATTCGTATTCCGATAGCGTGGGGTTTCGTTGTAGACCCATTGGAGAAATGTGGATGAAGAACCACGCTAAAGTGAGCTCAGTGGAAGGAATAACTGCCCTGCTATACGACGAAAAAGAGACAAAATATTACACGGTGAATCTTAATAAAGTCATGCAGTTCGACCTCGACGAACGATTTCAGAACTATCATCCTCATCACCATTACGACGTTATACCATCACCAGAATTGGACTGATACTAATGCATCGGAACGCTGAATACTCCGCTTCTTCTTGACTCAGGCCTGGAAACTTTTTTGAACGCTTAGCCAATCGAATGTGGTATTGACGATTTCCACAACTTCATTAAGAAGCGTCCATTTCTGAAAGTCTGTCTAGAACCTCCAGGATGATGTACAAAACAGGCAGCCATACCGTTGGTAAGATTGTTTAATTAATTTGTATATTGGGTTAGCCCAACGTTATGAATTTTCTATTGATCGACGACGACGACGTCTCATTAATCCTTGCAAAGAAAATTCTGGAAAGAACTGGTCTAGTTACCGAGGTAAGAACTGCATTGAATGGTGCGGAAGCGATTTCGCATCTGAACAAATGGTTTGACCGCTCTATGAGCCTTCCGGATGTGATTCTACTTGATTTAAATATGCCGGTGATGGATGGGTTCTCATTCCTCGACGCATTCTACAAGCTTCCTTTACTAGAGGTTGGAAATGTCCGCATCATTGTTGTCAGCTCATCTGACAATCCACGTGACATCTCAAAGGTGCGATCAAAAGGCGTAAAAGATTATCTCCTCAAGCCTCTGAAACCGGAAGAGCTTATTAGAGTATTAACTACTTAGGCCAGCTGGAAAATCAGATACGTCAGACTTTATTAAAGGCCACGAGTAAGAAGTGTATTGCTATACCGCTGTGCGTTGTGATGAAAATCTTAGTGACGAGCGTGAAGCTTTAGCTTAAATTGCATCATGGTT
>CBHTUB010000128.1:0-12740 GCA_966095595.1 uncultured Chryseosolibacter sp.
CACTCGCGGTAACTTCTTTCATTGCGCTGGTGACGATTGCATTTCACACCCTTAAGTCGGCAAACGCGAACCCAGTCAAAGTATTAAGAGCAGAATAGTATGATCAAAAATTATCTTATCATTACACTGCGCAGTTTCGCGCGTAACCGGAACTACTCGTTGATCAACATTCTTGGTCTGAGTATCGGCATTACCTGCGCAATCATCATCTACCTCATGATCGACTATGAGCTGCAGTTCGACCAGTTTCATTCAAAGGCAGACCGGATCTTCCGCGTGGTGCGTGATTCAGAGAGCAGCTCGGGTGTCGAGCACAGCGGCATTACACCCTACCCCTTTGCAGAAGCATTCCGAAACGATTTTCAGGACGTTCCCTTCAACACTCAGTTCCATGACAACGAAGAGACATTGATCAGCGTCGAGGGCAAAAAAACCATGCTTGATCGCGTGATCTTTGCAGACTCGCTTTTCTTCAGTGTTTTCGACTTTAAAGTTTTGAGCGGAAATCCGCAGAAGGACCTTTCACAACCGAACAAGGTTTTCCTGACGGAGTCTTTAGCCAATAAGATCTTCAGGGAAGGACAGTATAAATCGATCAAGGTCAACAATGTGATCACGGTCGAAGTCGCGGGTATTCTAGCTGACCCACCGCCAACGTCACACATTCAATTTGATATGATCGTGTCGATGCCGTCATTGTCTGAAGAATTCCTTGGGCTCGCGATAGACCAGTGGGGGATGAATTCGGCCGGATACAGTTATATCGTATTGCCGCAGAACCTAAAGGTCGCCGGGATCGAAGAGCGTTTTACGGACTTTGTAAAGAAATACTATACAAATGAAGAAAAGCGGCAGCAGTACAAGCTTCAGCCGTTGAGTGACATACATTTCAATGCAGACTACAATACTCGTGCGGTATCGAAGTCGCATCTCACTGCACTCGGCTTTCTGGCGATCTTCATCGTAGGAATTGCCTGTATGAATTTTATCAACCTTGCAACGGCTCTGGCAATAAAAAAATCCAGGGAGATCGGGATCCGAAAAACGCTCGGTGCCGTGCGGCAACAATTGACATTTTATTTTCTTGGTCAAACTTTTTTGCTTACCGCGCTTGCAGTTGTCATGTCGCTAGGCATTGTAGAGTGGTTGATGCCATGGTTGAACAGCTTTCTTGAAAAGCAATTGAGTGCCGACCTCCTGGGCGAGTCGAGCCTCATCGTGTTCCTTTTGATCGTGGTCATCGTCGTCACAATATGTTCCGGATTATATCCAGCCATCATTTTATCCGGATTCAGTCCCGTAGCCGTGTTAAAGAGCAATCTGTCGACCATGAACTATTCGGGAGCTTCACTTCGAAAAGTTTTGGTTGTGTTTCAATTTCTGATCGCGCAGGCATTGATCATCGGCACACTGGTTATTGTTGACCAAATGGACTTTTTCAAAAGCAAGCCTCTCGGCTTTAACAAGGAGGCGATCATCAACGTCGACATGCCCGACCGCAAGCAACAGGTGCTCCAGGCTTTTCGCACACGCCTCGAATCGAATCCTGCGATAAAAAACGTTTCCTTGTCTATCGGTGCCCCCATCTCGGATAACGGACTCGGCACGAATTATCGCCTGACAGAAAGTGATAAGTCGATATTCTATGATGTCAACGTCAAGACAGCCGACGAAAATTATTTCGAAACATACGGATTGAAGATCATTGCCGGCCGCGCCATGACAGAGGCCGAAGCAAAGCTTGCTGATGAGCCGTACTCGTGGGAAGAACGAAAATATGTTCTTGTGGTCAACGAGTCGGCTGCACGCCAGATTGGTTTCGAAAACCCCGAAGATATCCTCGGGAAGTATCTTACAGTAGGGATCAACGACATCAACGCTCCTGTTGTTGGCGTAGTCGAGGATTTTCATACGTCGTCGATGCACAAGAGCATTGAGCCGGTGATTATCGTTAACTTTCCCTACTTCTATGTAGATGCCGGAATTCAGATCCAAACGGGCAACATGGCAGAAACGCTTGCCTTTATCGAAAAAACCTGGAACGAGCTTCATCCTGATTACTATTTCGAGTATTCGTTTCTTGATGACGAATTGGGCAAGCTTTACAGGCAGGAAGAACGTACGCTTACCCTCTTCAAGATCTTTTCGATGATCGCTATATTCATTGGCTGTCTCGGGCTCTACGGGCTGATCTCGTTCATGGCAACGCAGAAGATGAAGGAAGTGGGAATCAGGAAGGTACTTGGTGCTTCGGTCTCCAGTATAGTCATTTTATTTTCGCGCGAGTTCGTCAAGCTCATTTGCGTAGCATTCGTGATCGCCGCTCCACTGGCATGGTACATTATGAACAAGTGGCTGGAGGAATTTGCCTATCGCATAGACATCAACTGGTCCGTTTTTGTTATCAGCATCGCAAGCACTTTGGCGATCGCATTCTTAACCGTCGGCTTCCGCGCCCTCAAGGCGGCCCTTACCGACCCGGCCCGTACGCTGAGAACCGAATAAACCCGCAACACTTAACGATTAACGCGAAACGTCCAATGCGAAACACGTAACCTTTTACGCAGAACGCCCAACCCGGAACGCCTATCCCCGAAACCAGGCACGTGCTTTTAATATTGCATGATTTCATGATTTCATGTAATGTTACGTTTGCCGATGAAGAGATTGATCCGTTTCCTCCTGTACAAACCCATTCTGTGGCTAGTAGAGACTTTTTCTTCTGCGCCGGACCGCGAAAGAGTTTTCAGAGCGTTGACGGCGTTGAAGGCCGAAGTGGAGGGAGCGGATGCGAAAAAAGGTTTCGTGATCCCATTCGATACGACGGTAAATAAATTCATTATCTTCTCTGATCATCACAAAGGCCGAAAAAATGGCGCCGACGATTTTGCGCTGGCAGAACCGAACTACATTGCCGCGCTCGACTACTATTACAATCAGGGATATCATTTGATCGCGCTTGGTGACAGCGAAGAGCTCTGGGAGAATACATTGCTCCAAGTGAGAAAGTACAACAAGCCGTCTTTTGAGGCGGAGGCAAAATTTGCATCAAAAAATCGATTTACAAAAATATTTGGGAACCACGATCTCGATTGGGACATCGATCCCCTCGCGACTGTATACCTCAGGGAAATTTATGGCTATGATATCGTGATCCTAAAGGCAGTTACCCTTCAAACGACCGTGAAGGGGAAGCTGCTCAAATTTTTCTGCACGCATGGACATCAGGGAGATATGCACAGCGACGGAAATTGGTTCAGCAAAATGTTTGTAGCGAAGATATGGGCGCCACTGCAAGCTTATCTGCAGATCAATCCCAATACCCCAGCGTATGACCTTCAACTGAAGTCATTGCACAATCAGATGATGTACGAATGGTCAGCACAGCAAAAAGGACTCGTGCTGATCACCGGCCACACGCATCAACCGATATTCGAATCATTGACCCATCCCGAGCGGCTCCGACGTGAGCAGAAGAAAGCATTGTACGAGCACAACAAAGAGTGGGCGGAAGCGCTGGATGCGCAATTGAGCTGGACCCGAAAGGAAGATCTGCCTCGCCTGGCGGACTATCTGCAGATCCGGCCTACCTACTTCAACTCGGGCTGTTGTTGTTTTGCCGATGGTGACATTACCGGACTGGAGATCGCTGAAGGACAAATAAGATTGATCAAATGGGAGCAGGTCGGCGGGAAACCAGAGCGGAAAATGCTTGAACAGAAAGATCTTTCCGAGCTTGCAGATGAGATCCCTTAACGATAGCAAAGCTGCGTATAGGGACATAGTTTGCAATTCGACAGTTCAGTGGTTTGGTCGAATGGTTTTTCCGGATCGAACACTTCGTTGAACAGCTCCCGCATTCGCGCTTCGAACTCGGGTAACAACGGTTCAACATCGGTCACGTTGTCCTTACCGACTTTGAGCCCAAAGCTGAAGCCCTCATCGAAAAGATTTAACCTGTTGATAAGCCCCGGGATGAGTTTTGCATTATTCCATCTGCCGTCGGCGAGATGAGTGCGTTTATATAGGAGTGCATACAAGAGCGTCTGGAATGCCGCCTTGTTTCTATCGCTTGTCCTCGAGAAAAGAGACGCGACGCTGTCGAAATTCAGTTTGTCTTTTCCGGTTTTGTAGTCGATCACCCGAAGCACATCGTCCTTTCTGTCAACCCTATCGATCTTTCCGCCAATAACCGCTTTATAGGGTGGCTGGTCTATCTTTAATTCGAAGGTCAGGCCCTCCTGCTCCAGTCCCTCGATGTAAAATGGTGCGTAAGCCTGATCCATTTCAATGATGCGATCGATAAACCTTTTTACGACTTCCTTCACCACAAGGCGCTGCCCCTCGTACGTAACTTCCTTGTCGGGCTCGAGTCGATAGTTTTCAATGAATACTTCGTCGATGAGCTTATCGATCTCTTTCCCGTAGTGGATCAGATCATTCTTCTCGATGTAACGGTCGGTTTTTCTAGCGCTGATGTTTTTATAAAAACGCTCCATGATAAGATGGAGAAAATTACCGAGTACCCGCGCATCGAGTTCTTCTTCAACCTCTCTGGGCTCCTTGATGCGCGCGACATGCCGGAACTAGAATTTGAGTCTGCACTCGATGTACGTATTCAACGCGGAAGGGGAGATACCCCTGAAATGAATGTTGCCCTCATTCAGTTTAAAAAGGTCTTCCATCACCGACTCATCCTTATTCACCATGATGGGCTGAATGGATTGCGGGGAGATCGGATTGTCAAGAATTCGTTTTTCGATCGGGATCCCGGATTCATAGATGAGCTGCTGAAGGTATCGGCTCATTTCTCCCTGACCGAGAACGTCCGTTTCGGAGTTATAAAAGAGATGAATATTTTCCGCGCGTTGCAATACCCTGTAGAAGAGATAAGAGTACATCGCATCCTGGTGTTCGGCTGTCGGCAAACCATAGGCTTTCCGGATATTGAAGGGAATGTATGATCCTTTACTGCTGTTGGAAGGAAATGAACCTTCGTTGAGCGACAGGACAAAAACATTTTTGTAGTCAAGGTTACGGGTTTCGAGAACACCCATGATCTGGAGGCCTCTGAGAGGTTCACCGGAAAATGGAAGCTTCATCCCGCGACAAAGTTGCCGGAACAATCGCAGAAACGACTTCAACGCTTTTTGTCGTTCCTTGCGGTCGGTCAATCGATCGAGCGTTGCGTTGCGTTTTGTTTCCTCTATCAGGATACCCTGGATCTGGTTCAACATTTTTAGGAATTGCAGACAAAATTCCTTGTCGAAATCGCTGATCGTCTTCAGTGCGCCGATCTGAGTGACCACACGCCGGAGATACTCCAATATGGACTCGATGATATCGACAGAAAAACTGTCCTTTTCAAATTCCGTAAAAATCGTTCGATGCACATCGTGTTCGGTCGCCAGGAAACCTTTCGGGATGGAAACCCAGTTGTGCCTGAGTATCTCCTTCCTTTTGTTGTTGCTTGATGCGGGGTCGGCTGATACAATATACGGATGCCCCAGGATAGACAGCGTTTGCCTGTGGTTGAAAAATTGTTCTCTCCTGGTGATCTGAAGGTCGAGGATGATCTCAAGAAGATTGAAGAGCGGTGTACTGCTCAACGGGAAACCCATTGTGACATTCAGCTTTTCTATCTGAGAGGGGATGCCGTGCAGTACGGGGATCATTAACTTTTCATCCGGCAATACGATCAACGTTTCTTCCGGATTCAATGCTCCCCTGGAGAACTCCTCTTCCAGGATCTGTGCCATCAGTTTTGCCTGGCCAATGGGTTGTGCAGCGCCATAAAGGTTGATTGCGCTTCCGGAATTTTTCCTTGACGAGAGGTTCGCGGGTATGGTCTCGTTAAAAGTACGTTTGAGAACAGAATGGTTTTGGTATTCGCGGAAGAAAACTCCTGCTTCCTGTATTTTGTTGTTAACATAGTAATCGTCAATATCCCAAAATACCTCGGCGTCGTAGTGCTCGACAAAGTGGCTGATGATCTTTTCTTCAGCTTTCGTCAAAGCGTTGAATCCTGCGAATTTCAGTTTCCGGTTCTTGTCGAATTTTCCGGGAGCCTTCGCGAGATCTTCCGCAACCATGCGATGCACCATGCCGTCAAATGCCTGATTGTTGCTCAGAAGTGAAGCTTTGAACGCTGTATACACCTCTGGTAACTTGCGCCAGATGTAAAGAAACCTCCTTTTGTTGGCAGTCTCGTATTCCTCGAACGTACTCCAGAAACCCTTGAGAAAGTTTCGTTGCTCCTCTGTGAGATAATCGAAATTCGAGTCGAGTTCTTTCTGGTGGCTGAGGTCTTTGAAAAGATGCTCGACATTCACCATATATTTATCGGCTTCATCGAAGTCGCGCAACAACATCTCGCCCCAGAAGTAAAACTGGTCGAAAGGCTCCGTTGTATCCGAAGTGTCGGCCTGTACCGTGTCCTGATAAACTTTGTATAACTGGTGAATCAGCTTCAGCTTGTCGGGAACAACGAGTGTCGAGAATTTGGCGATGAAATCCTCGATGGTTATCACTTCAGGAGCGAAGGAGGGTTTATTCAATAGTTCGCTGAGGTACTTCCGGAAGTACAGCGCTGCCCTTCGGTTGGGAACGACGAGGGTGACCAGCTCGATCTGAGGGTTGGCTTTATATATTTTTTCGGCAAGTTCGTTTAGAAATGATCTCATCTCTTAAAACCCCAATGAAAGTTGATCTTTTGATACTGATTTCTTTACCACCTTCTGTCGGCCCTCCAGCCTGACCTCCGCAATCGTGTTGTCGCGCAGGTAAAGCAAAAATCCTTCGACTTCCGTGAAGTTCATTTCCCGCATGATCGTCATATAGTCCTTCACCTGTTGTTCGTCCTTTTTATTGGGTGATCCGGTTTTGAAGTCGATCACAACGGCTTTTCTCTCAGCAGTGAGTAATCTGTCGATGCGTGCTTCCTTGCCGCCGGGCAACAGGATCGGGGCTTCTGTTCTGGCTTGCCACCGATCGCTGAACCAATCCTGAACCTGAGGAAGCATGAACAGGGTGTTCAGGGTCTCGGTGATCCGTGCCACGTCAGCCTCTGCGATGAGACCCTCATGGCGCATCGTCGTAATAGCAGGACCGACTTCAGCTACGGTGTTGATACGCGAGAGCACCGTATGGACAAGGAGGCCGTAATTGATCTTTAGTTGCTGATCGCTTTCCGGATCGAAGATCTCTTCGGCCGATCGTTTGATGACGATTTTCTTTTGCCACCTGTTGGCTGAATATTTTTCCAACGTTACGGTTTTTCCGGAGGGCCGTGCCGCACTCATATCGACATTGATCTTGCCCGATGTCCAGATCCCCTTCTGTTCGTCCAGGCTTTGTTTCAACTCCGTGTTGGAGGCAATAGCCTGGTAGACCACTCCTGCGACGCTGTCCTTGCTTCCTTTTACCGTTATTGCAGGTGCTGTAATGAATAGTCCTTTTTCTGCACGCGTGAAGGCCACGTACAGAAGGTTGAGATTGTCCAGAAAAGTCCTTGTGCGCTCTTCGCGGTAGGCATCGCCAAAAAAAGTGTCTTCGAGGGCCGCTGCATATTTTACAGGGAGATATCCTGCACCGGCGAATGGTTGCTTCTCGGTTGTCACCCAAAGATTCGGGGCTTGCCAACTATCGTGATCAAGCGCCCATGAACAGAATGGCAACAGCACGAAACCGAATTGAAGCCCTTTCGATTTGTGAATGGTGATGATCTGGGCCGCGTTGACGTCGCCAGAGAGCTGGATCGATTTTTTGTGCTTGTTGTCTTCCCACCACTCTATAAACGCGCCAAGATCGTTCCGCTCGCGCGAATAAAATTCAAGCACAAGGTCCTGGAAAGCCTGCAAATATACCAGCTCGCCCTTCACACTGCCGAGCTGAAAGATTTCTATCAACGTTTCCGTGAGTTCTATCAATCCCAATTTTTTGAGGCTTCCTTTTTCCCTTGTAAAGGCGTCGGGGAGGTTATTCTCAAAAAATGCCTGGTTGGCGACGCTGAAGACTTCCGACAACGGCCGTTTGGGTTCGTGGAGCTTTGCATACTCGTAACCGAGCTGCGCGCGGGCAATGGCATTCTCCGGATTAAGAAGATAATACATCGCACCGAGAAGCAGGTTCACCGTTGCCGCCCCATCGATTCGCAATGATTCGTTGGACACGACATCATAACGGTATCCCGGTTTCGCCTTGCCTGAATTTTTATATTGAAGCAAATGACCTGCAATGCGCTGCCCTTCCTCATTTTTCCGGACGATGATTGCAATATCTTTTAACTGTACACCATGGGCCTGAAGCTCTTCCAATTGTTGCGGGATCAGTTCAAGCGCCTGCTCTTTCCACTTCGACGTAGTCGTCTCTTCTTCGGTATCGCTAAACAGATCATCGGCGTCCTGGTCTTCGGAGATGAACTGAACTTTAACAATGCCTTCGCTATTCTTTGAAGGATGTTGTTCTACATCGGTATAAACCGTCGATGGAGTGGCCGCGCCTGTTACTGCCGAGATAATATCGGAAGCAGATTTAAAGAACTGATTGTTGAACTGCACGATAGTAGAGGCGCTTCGGAAGTTGTGGTCGAGTTCCCTTACGTTCACCCGATGATCGCCGATCTGTGAAATGATCTGTTGCTGTAGAAGGTTCAGGTCGCCGCCGCGCCACCGGTAAATAGCTTGTTTCACATCTCCCACCACAAGACATGATTGTCCCTGATCGAGACTGTTGGTGATCAGCGGTTGAAAATTCTTCCACTGCATGCCCGATGTATCCTGGAATTCATCGATCAGATAGTGGCGATAGAAAGAGCCCACTTTTTCATATATGAATGGCGTGTCGCTATCCTGAATTACTCCATTGAGGAATTTAGGGGCGTCAGCGAGCAGCATGAGATTGTTTTCGTCCTTGTACTCCCTCAGCTTACGGGCGATATCCGAGATGAGGCCGAATACGTAGAGATTTTTTATAGCAACTTCAGCGGTGAGCGCTGTCGGATATTCAGTATCGAACGTATCGAGGATGTCCGTGAGCGCAGGAACGAGCTCGCGAGCGGCGACGTCACGGATTGTTTTGGCGTGAGGGGAATTTTTTCCAGGCCATTTGTCGGGAGAAGTAAAATGGGACCTTATACGTTCACCTGGCTTCTTAAGCTTACTGACACTTTTTTCGTAGGCGAACATTCTGAAAAAGGTGATCAAGCCCGAGTTTTTACCATAGCTGAAATCATCCGCGGTCCAGCCGTTGGCCTTGATGATATTCAGGGCATGCACAGCCGGTTTGCCGACCTTCGCAAGAAAGCTACGTCTCGTACCCCAGAGTATTTTTTGCAGGTCCTTGAAATATCCTTTGGACGAAGTGGTTGTCGTTACCTCATCTTCAATCGCCTTGAACTCTTCGCGAAAGATCTCCCTTGCGAATTCGATGAGGCTGTACCGCACATCCCATGCGCGTTCGTTCTCGAGATTTTCTTTCGCAAAGTCGACAACCCACGTCGTGAGCTCGGGGTTGGTTCCCAACTCGTCGATGAGATTGTCGATGACTTGCTCGAGCACTGCGTCCTGCTCGACTTCAAGCCTGTAGTCACCGACCAATCCCGTTTCCCGGGTGAATGACCGAATTACCTTTTGAAAGAACGCGTCGATCGTGCTGATCGAGAAGTGCCCGTACTGATGCAATACGGCCGCTTGTGCTGCCTGGGCGCGTTCCTGGAAAGTAAACGCATCGAGATTCAACTCCGTCTGCAGCTCTTCCGCAAGGTCGTTTTTGCTGCCCGTTGCGAACTGATCCAGATAATACAGGATCCTGTCCTTCATTTCCTGCGAAGCCTTGTTGGTGAACGTTACTGCGAGGATATATCGGAAATACTCGGCTTTCTGTTGGAGAGCGAGTTTCAAATACTCCTTCGCGAGCGTTCTTGTCTTGACGCTTCCTGCTGAGCTTCTGTAGATTGAAAAGATCCTGGCCAATGGGATAGAATGAGCAACAAGTTTAAGAATGTTTTTTGACATGCAGCGTCAAAAATATTTTCTGGCATGCCATTAACAATTTGCACACGGGAAGGCGGCTTTCTTACAGTATTGATTAAATTTGTACACTAACCATAACCTGCTAGTCATGAGCCACTTCAGACTACTTCCCCTGAGCTTCCTTCTTTGCCTGGTAACAGCGTCGATTGTCTTTGCGCAAAACAAGAAACTTGACAAGACACTCAAGAAGGTTGATACGTATTACTATTCGGGAAATTTTCCCAAGGCTTTTAAGTCCCTGAAGAAGTTCAAAAGCGGTGTTCAGAAGCTGGGCTCGCCAGGTAACTACATGGTAGACCTTCACGTCCGCGAGGCGAGATTGCATCTATCTTCGGGAAGTCTACCCGAATTTGAAGAGGCGGTCAGGAACGCCTTGCTGCTCTCGGAGAAAACGTATGGTGTTTCGAGTAAATCCTATGTTACGACATTGCTCGACGTTGCCGAGCTCTACAATGAATATGGTAATTTCAGGTTGGCTGTTGGCTATTGCGACACCGCACGGGAGATCCTGTCGAAGTCGTCGCTCATGGACGACGCCTTTAACGCGCGATTGGCGCTGATCTCTTCTGAAGCGCTGACGGGTCAGGGATTTTGCAATAAAGCGATCGAGAACCTTCGCAGCGTGGAAACCTATCTCGCGGGACGCGCAGTGCAGAAACAGACCATTGTTGAAAATGGTGCGATCAAAACAGTAAGGATCCCCGACGAGGAAATTCCAGCCCGCTTTGAATCATACGCGAAATTGCTCACGCTCATCGCCAACGCCTATGGGAAAAAAGGTGATCTGATCGCTGCCGATTCGGCTTTCACCGCTGCCAAGACATGGATCAGGAAGAACCGGGGAAGTCTCGGTGAGAGCAGCCTTGCGCTCGTATCCACGAATTACCTCTATGCGAGAATGCTGGTCGACAACGGTAACGAGGAGCGTGAAAATTCCCTCGAGTTCGACAACATCCTGAACGATCTGAAAAAACAGGCGGCCCCCACGCACGCCCTTGCGCATGAGGTATACCTTTCGTATCTGAAGTACCTTATCGAGACGGAACATGGCGCCAGGTATCTCAACATAAAGAACGAGTACGAAAAAAAACTTAATAAATACTTTCCGAAGAATAGCATTGTAAATGCGAATCTCAGTGCTATAGAGTTCAATAAGAAACTTGCAAGGGATAAAACACGCAATATCGAGAACAGTGCCCTCGGTATGCTTAAATCGAAATCGATCCCCCGAAACTATAAAACGACGGAAGCTATTCTGACCTTCCTTACTGATGTAGCCCTGGTTGAGAAACGTTATGCCAACGGGGAAGGCTATCTGACGGAGGTTTGCGAGATCAAGAAGGAGCTCTGTGGTGAAAACTCGCCCGAGTATCACCTCGCAAGACTTCGACTTGCGGGATTCCTGATGGACTACACGAGCAAGCTCGACGAAGCGGGCAGGATATTCCAGGAGAGCTACACAAAAATTGTAGCGCCTGAAATTGCCGAACGGCACAAGGATCATATGATCATACTCGGCCACATGGCAAAGTATTACGAGCTCACGGACAAGTACAGCCTTGCCGCATCCACGTTGGACAGGGTGTCTGACATTGCGCGCATGAAATATGACAATACCGATCCGCTTTACGGTATCGCCCTGGATCACATCGCCGACCTGTCGATCAAGATCGGTCAATACGATAAGGCAGCGGAGAAGATACAGACCTCGATGAAGATTCTGGACGAATTCAGAAAGGACGATCGATGGCTCGGTGCACGGATTCATGTGCTGGAAACGGAGGCGAAGCTGCTCGGTATTCAGGGCTTGTTCGATGAAGCCGAGGAAAATCTCTCCCAATCGAGGAAAATGATCAGGAATGCAGATGTGCTTCTTGGTAGTGATGTTTCCAGCGCCGAAGAGTTGGCAGCGTTGAATATTCAATTGGGAAAATATTCCGAGGCACAGGTAATTCTCGATAAACAGATCCCCGAATATGAAAAAATGTACGGTCTCGAATCACTCAAGCTTATCGAGCCATTGGTCAACAAGGGCAGGATATTCCTTGCGAAGGGAGACTACACGGAGGCGGAGCGGGTGGCGTTACGGGCCAACCGCATAGCGGTGAAGGTATATGGCGAAAGCTCCACAAAGGCAGCACCTACCCAAAAACTGCTTGCAGACATTTATTATACGCTGGGTGACTATGACAAGGCTGAGACCAATTGCCAGAAGGCTATCGCCAGTCAGGAGAAGCAATTTGGACGCATGCACGTCGAGGTTGCCAAGTCGTTGTCTCAGATCGCCCTTATCAAATTCTACAAAGGAGACAACCGTCAGGTCGTGGAGAAGTTCCTGCTGGAGGCCCGCGATATCATGGCGGCAAAGCTCGGCAAGGAAAATCCCCAATATGCAGAGATCCTGAAAAATGTCGCGGTGCTGTATATATCCGAAAAGAAGTATGACATCGCATTCAATTCCCTTACCGTTGCCGAGGGCATCTGGCGCGCCAAAACAGGGCGCAAGAACAACATCAATGCGGCGAGCATCTTTACCCTCACGGGTGACGTTTATTATCAGATCAAGAACTATAAGAGGGCGGAGGAGTTTTACAACAAGTCAAAAGACCTGTACGAGCAATTCTTCAGCACTAAACATCCCGAGTATGTAAAGGTCTTGTCGAAACTCAGCAAGGTCTATTATATGCAGGGTGAGTTCAAGCGTGCGAA
>CBHTUB010000129.1:0-12732 GCA_966095595.1 uncultured Chryseosolibacter sp.
AAGGGAACACATTATCGAATCGCAGGCAAAACCGGTACGGCACAGATC
This sequence comes from uncultured Chryseosolibacter sp., assembly GCA_966095595.1. Lineage (GTDB taxonomy): Bacteria > Bacteroidota > Bacteroidia > Cytophagales > Cyclobacteriaceae > Chryseosolibacter. The sequence goes on from CBHTUB010000129.1 coordinate 49, forward strand.
CTGGAAAATGGACGATACACCAAAAAATACATTACATCGTTTGTAGGATACTTCCCCGCGCATCAGCCGAAGTACAGCGCTATAGTGCTGATCAAGAACCCGCGCGGATGGCACCAGTATGGAAGCAGTGTGGCCGCTCCGGTGTTCAAGGAGATAGCGGACAACATCTACGCGCGCGACATCAACCTTCATGATCCGATGGACAAAAAGAAGTTTGCCAACGCGGATGCACTGCCCGTGATCAAGGCTGGCCGCCAGGAGGACCTTACCATGATCTGCAATGAGCTTGGTATCTCGAATCACACGTTGACCGACGAAGAATGGGTGCGAACGAGTAAGTCTGGAAATGGCGTGAACTGGAAGAAGAATATATATGGGAAGGATATCGTCCCTGACGTAACGGGGATGACGTTTCGCGATGCCATTTTTTTGCTGGAGCAATCGGGGCTACGGGTGTTTTACGAAGGCAAGGGACGTGTCGTCAGGCAATCGCTGAACCCGGGCGGTCGTGTTTCGAAAGGAGATAGGATATTTATACAACTAGGTTAACAGAGCTGTGCGTGAATTAAAAGACATATTGTACAAGGTTCCCCTGACATCATCATTTGGTGACATGACCACCATTGTGAAGGGGATCTGCTCCGACTCACGCCAGGCAAAAGACGGCTTTACGTTCATCGCAGTGAAAGGCACTCAATCCGATGGACATGATTACATCGATAAAGCTATCGCTCTTGGAGCGAAGGTCATTGTGTGCGAGAAGATGCCAGCCACGGTCAATGAGTCGGTGACGTATGTTACGGTCAAGGACAGTGCTGCCGCATTGGGAATCATCGCATCGAATTTTGCAGGTAACCCCTCCGAAAAGTTGAAGCTGACCGGGGTGACGGGAACCAACGGTAAAACGACCACGGTGACACTGCTCTACAAGCTGTTCAGCGCACTAGGTTACAACGTTGGAATGATCAGCACTGTCGAGAACAGGATCATCGATGACGTTATACCGTCAACACATACGACACCTGATCCCATTCAGCTTAACGAGCTGTTGAAGCGCATGGTCGAGAGAGGTTGTACGCATGCATTCATGGAGGTGAGCTCGCATGCAGTGGAACAGGAACGGATCGCAGGAGTAAAATTCGCCGGCGCGCTCTTCACGAACATCACTCATGATCATCTCGACTATCACAAGACATTCGAAAACTACATCAAGGCAAAGAAGAAGTATTTCGATGAATTGAGTGGCGATGCTTTTGCGCTGGTAAATGCGGATGACAAACGTGGCATGGTGATGCTTCAGAATACGAAGGCAACCAAGTACACCTTTGGTTTGAAAAAAATGGTTGACTTCAAGGCAAAGATCATCACGAACTCGATCGACGGACTCGAGCTGGAGATTGCCGGAAAGAATGTCTGGTTCAAGATGATCGGAGATTTCAATGCATATAACCTGCTGGGCGTATATGGAGCTGCTGTTTTGCTGGGCGAGGATTCGGATGAGGTGCTCACGCAACTTTCATCATTGCACGGAGCGCCTGGAAGGTTTGAGCTTGTCATGCCCGGATCGAAGGTGACGGCGATTGTCGACTACGCGCATACGCCGGATGCTTTGAAAAATGTTCTCGAGACCATTGCTGAATTTCGTACAGGCAATGAAAGTGTGATCACGGTTGTGGGCTGTGGAGGGAATCGCGATAAGACGAAGAGGCCATTGATGGCGTCGATCGCATGTAAGCTTAGTGATAAGGTTGTGCTGACCTCGGATAATCCGCGCGACGAGGAGCCGATGGAGATCATCAGGGAGATGCAAACCGGGATTCTGCCGACAGAGGCGAGAAAGACGCTTGTCATTGCAGATAGGGAGGAGGCGATCAAAACCGCATGTATGATGGCAAAGCCAAAGGACATTGTTCTGATCGCGGGAAAAGGGCACGAGACCTACCAGGAGATCAAGGGTGTAAAACATCCCTTCGACGATCGGGAGGTTGTTGGGAGAATGTTGAAGTTATTTGGTGTATAAAATGTGAAAATTTTTCGATGTGCAAATATTCAATGATTAATGCATGAGAAACTATAAGGACAACATTATCGTGAAGATGACATTTGAGTTTGCACTTGGTGTGATGGATTTCGCGGAAATGTTGCGGGAACAAAGGCGATACGCTTTCGCCGATCAGCTTTTGAGAGCAGGTTGTTCTATAGGAGCGAATGTCAAGGAAGCACAAAGCGCTGAGAGCAAGGCTGATTTTATACACAAGTTGAAGTTGGCTTCAAAGGAAGCGGAGGAAACTGAATACTGGTTGGAGCTGTGCGAATTTGCGAAAAAGTATCCGAAGCCAGGGAAGCTACTTGTTGACATTGAATCAATACTAAAGGTATTGAGCAAGATAATTTCTACCTCGAAAGGTGGATCACAACGGTAGAGGCAATTGATAATTGACACGTTTGATAATTGACAAATTAAAAAGATAGATGCTTTATTATTTGTTTGAGTACTTGAATGAATTAGACGTACCTGGCGCTGGTGTATTTCAATACATTTCGTTCCGGGCCGGTATGGCTGCATTCCTTTCGCTGCTCATCACGATCACTTTTGGAAAGAACCTGATCAACTACCTGAGGAGAAAACAGGTGGGTGAAGATATCCGGGATCTTGGCCTGGAGGGTCAGATGCAGAAGAAGGGAACGCCAACGATGGGTGGAGTGATCATCATCGCCGCGATCCTCATTCCGACATTGTTGTTTGCGAAGATCGACAACGTATACATCATCTTGTTGATCATCACAACGGTGTGGCTGGGCCTGATAGGATTTTTGGACGACTATATCAAGGTGTTTAAAAAGGACAAGAAGGGGTTGGCCGGAAAGTTCAAGGTAGCAGGACAGGTAGGTGTGGGCCTGATCGTAGGGCTTACGTTGTATTTCAGCGAGGATGTAGTTGTTCGCGAAATGGTAACGCCTCAGGAACAGACCGAGATACAGGCAAACGAGATAAGAAGGCAGGAGGACGAAAACGTCGGCTACAAGGACGTCAAGTCCATGAAGACCACCGTTCCGTTCCTTAAGAACAACGAGTTCGACTACAACAGTCTGATTCCAACGGCCCTCGCGGATTATACATGGGTGATCTACACGCTTGTTGTCATATTGATCATCACGGCAGTTTCAAATGGCGCAAACATTACGGATGGTATTGACGGGCTTGCCGCCGGAACTTCGGGGATCATTGGATTGACGATTGCCATCCTTGCATATCTGTCGGGTCGTATTGACTTCAGTAGCTATCTGAATATCATGTACATCCCGAACCTGGCAGAGCTTGTAATTTTCTGTACAGCATTCGTTGGGGCATGTCTGGGATTCCTTTGGTATAACGCGTTTCCAGCACAGGTATTCATGGGTGATACGGGTAGCCTTACACTTGGTGGTGTGATCGCTGTTCTGGCGTTGGCCGTAAGAAAGGAATTGCTGATACCGGTGCTGTGTGGAATTTTCCTGGTCGAGAACCTGTCCGTTGTGATCCAGGTCTCCTATTTCAAATACACGAAGAAGAAGTACGGGGAGGGCAGACGGATCTTTCTGATGTCCCCGTTGCATCATCACTATCAAAAGAAAAACATTCCTGAAGCGAAGATCGTGACCCGTTTCTGGATCATTGGAATATTGTTGGCAATACTCACACTGGCAACATTGAAATTGAGATGAAAGAGAGAGTCGTCATATTAGGTTCGGGCGAAAGTGGAACGGGAGCGGCAATTCTCGCGAAAGCGAAGGGCTTTGACGTTTTTGTCAGTGACAAGGGAGAGATCAAAGAAAAATACCAGGCTGAGCTAAAGAAGCATGGAGTTGAGTTTGAACAGGGACAACATTCAGAGGCGAAAATCCTGAATGCGGATCTGATCATAAAAAGCCCCGGCATTCCCGACAAGGCTGACGTTATCAAGGCTGTGAAAGCGAAACATATTCCGATCATCGATGAGATCGAATTTGCATATCGCTCCATCGGACACAGCAAGGTGATAGCGATCACGGGGCCCACTGGGAAAACCACCACGACGTTGCTCACCTATCACCTCATGAAGTCTGCGGGCTTCAATGTGGCACTGGCAGGGAATGTGGGATTCAGCATGGCACGCCAGGTGGCCGAAGGCAAGTTCGACTGGTATGTGCTGGAGTTGAGCAGTTTTCAGATCGATGGTATCGAGACTTTCAAACCCGAGATCGCAGTGTTGTTGAATATTACACCGGATCATCTTGACCGCTACGAGTACACGATGCAAAACTATGTGAACTCCAAGTTCAATCTGATCCGCAACATGTCGCAACAGGAGACATTCATCTACTATATCGACGATCCCGTGATCGCCAACGAGGTGGGTAGTCGTCCCATCTCCGCAAAAAAAGTTTCCGTGTCGCTGAATGCCGCGTGTGATGCGCCGGTAAAATTCGACGGACAAGCAATGTCGTTTGGTTTTGAAAAGGCGTTCACGATCAGGCAAACAACATTGAAGGGACCGCATAATTTGATCAATACCATGGCCGCGGTATCGGCGGTGAAGTTGGCCGGCGCTGGTATAGAATCTATTCGCGAAGGTCTGAAGACGTTTAAAAATGCGCCTCACCGGTTGGAGCCGGTCGGAGTGATAAAGGGTGTGGAATACATCAATGATTCAAAGGCAACGAATGTTGATTCCGTTGTGTATGCCCTGGGCAGTTATGAGAAACCGCTCGTGTGGATCGCCGGTGGAGTAGATAAGGGAAATGACTATAATCTCATCAGGGATGCAGTTCAAAAGAAGGTGAAAGCCCTGATCTGTCTTGGCAAGGAGAACGATAAGTTGAAAAAAGCATTCGGAGGCGTTGTACCTGTGATACAGGAAACGCAGAGCGTGAAAGATCTGGTGCGTATGGCGTCGAAGTTGGCAAAGGAAGGAGATGTGGTGTTGTTGTCACCTGCATGTGCAAGTTTTGATCTTTTTAAAAATTACGAGGATCGCGGAAACCAGTTCCGCGAGGCAGTCCAGGAGTTGAAAAAAGAAATCGAAGGCTGATATGAATAAAGTCAAAGATTGGGCCGACAAAAATCTGCAAGGCGACAGAGTCATCTGGGCAGTCGTATTTGCTTTTTCACTCATTAGCATCCTTGTGGTCTATAGTTCTGTGGGAACGCTTGCCTTCAAACGGTCCGCAAGTCCTGAGACCATACTGATCAAGCACACCCTTCACGTTTTTATCGGCTTGGCCGCGATGTGGTTCGCTCACAAGGTCGACTATCGCTACTACTCGAAGTTGTCGAGATTTGCATTGTGGATCAGCATCCCGTTGTTGCTCTATACATGGAGAAGCGGTACGTCGGTCAACGATGCTTCCCGCTGGATCCAGGTGCCTTTGTTCGGATCGTTCCAGCCTTCCGACTTTGCCAGCCTTGCCCTGATCGTCAACATGGCGAGTATGCTCGCGAAACGTCAGCAGAATATCGACGACATCAAGGAGTCATTGATACCGATCTTATTTTGGTGCGGGATGATTTGTGGTCTCATCGCATTGAATAATATGTCGACGGGGATCCTCCTTCTTGTGACATGTATGCTGATCATGTTTATCGGACGTGTGCCAATGAAATATCTCGCAATGCTCTTGTTTGTCGGTCTGCTCTTCGGGGCACTGGCATTCAAGTTTGGTAACCGCGGTGGTACCATGGTGTCGCGAATCCAGCACTTTGCTGCGGTACTAAAAGGAAAAGAAGAGCCACAGTTCCAGGCCAAGCATGGATTGATCGCCATCGCCACTGGTGGCGTCCTGGGTAAGGGACCTGGTAACAGCGATCAGAGAAATATTCTTCCGAACCCGTACGCCGATTTTATCTATGCAATTCTCATCGAGGAATATGGCATGATCGGCGGGATGATCGTGGTGGTCCTGTATCTCATCTTGCTTCACCGGGGGATGAAGGCTGCCTATAATAGTGAGCGAGCCTTTGGGGGATTATTGTCTGCGGGTCTGAGTTTCGATCTGGTATGTCAGGCATTTGTGAACATGGGTGTGGTTGTTGGGCTGGGACCGATCACGGGTCAGCCACTGCCACTCATTTCGATGGGTGGTACGTCGATGGTCTTCACTGGTCTCTCCGTGGGGATCATCCTCAGCGTGAGCAGGGGCGAGATGGATAAAGCGTGGGGTGAAAAAACTTCATCCAATGATAACAGCGTGAAAGAAGGAAAAGTAAATAAAGAACCGAAGGAGAATACATTGGGAGAACAAGTAGCAGCTTGAGTACCACACGACCATATCGTCTGATCATTAGCGGTGGAGGCACCGGGGGGCACATCTTTCCTGCGGTTGCCATTGCAAACGAGTTCCGGGAGCGTTATCCGGACTCCGATATCCTCTTTGTAGGTGCGGAGGGAAGAATGGAAATGACGCGTGTGCCCGAGGCAGGTTATAAGATCGTCGGTCTGTGGATCAGCGGCCTCCAGAGGAAGTTGACATTTCAAAACTTGCTTTTTCCGGTGAAGCTCCTCGTAAGTTATTTCAGGGCCAACGCCATAGTGAAAAAGTTCGACCCGCACGTAGTCGTTGGCACGGGTGGTTACGCGAGCGGTCCGGTGATGATCGCAGCAACACGCAAGGGTATTCCCACTGTTATTCAGGAACAGAATTCATTTGCGGGCCTGACCAACAAGCAAGTGGCGGACAAGGCAACACGCGTGTGTGTCGCCTATGAAGGAATGGAAAAGTATTTTCCAAAGGATAAGATCGTGTTGACCGGCAACCCTGTTCGAAAGGATATTCTTACGGTGGAAGAAAAGAGCTCGATGGCGCGTGATCACTTTGGATTCGATCAGCACACAAAGACGTTGTTGATCATTGGAGGCAGCCTCGGAGCGAGAACGATCAACGAAAGTATTCTCGGCGGTATTGAAAAACTGATCGATGCAAAAGTCCAGGTGATCTGGCAAACGGGACGCGGCTATTATGATCAATATAAAGAGCGGTTGGCAAAATATGACCTGCTCAAGATCCGCGTTCAGGATTTTGTAAAGGAAATGGATCTGGCATATGCAGCTGCCGATGTGGTGATATCGAGATCAGGTGCGCTTTCAGTGTCTGAGCTGTGTATTGCAAGGAAGCCCTGCATACTGGTTCCTTCGCCGAACGTTGCAGAGGACCATCAGACAAAAAACGCTATGGCACTCGTCAATAAAGGTGCAGCCGTAATGATTGCTGACAAGGACTCGCGCGAAAGGCTGGTAGATGAGGCACTGCACCTTTTGTTCGATGGAACAAGGACGGCGTTGCTGACTGAGAACATAGGCAAGCTCGCCAGGCCGAATGCCACACGTGACATCGTAAATGAGATAGAAAAAATTATCGGCGCGAAACGAACCAATTAAGTACGACTGTGAAACTCGAACAATATAAAAACATTTACTTCCTCGGCATCGGTGGCATTGGTATGTCGGCACTTGCACGTTGGTTCATGAAAAAAGGACTGATGGTTGCAGGCTACGACAAAACGTCGACGCCTCTGACCACACAGCTGGAACGGGAAGGAATGAAGATCCATTTCGAGGATAGCGTCGGATCTATTCCCGGGGAAGTAATCGATGACAGGGAACGTACTTTGGTAATCTTTACGCCCGCGATCCCGAAGGATCATAAAGAATATAATTATCTCAAGGACAACGGATACACGATCAATAAGCGTTCTCAGGTCCTCGGCCTGATCTCCCGGGATTATAAAACCGTAGCCGTTGCCGGCACGCATGGAAAGACGACCACATCTTCGATGGTTGCTCATATTCTGAAATCGGCAGGCAAGAACATGGTTGGTTTTCTTGGAGGCATCACTGCCAACTACAGCTCGAACCTTATCATGCAAGGTGAGGTAACAAAGGAGACGATAGCTGTTGCAGAAGCAGATGAGTTTGACAGATCGTTCCTTACACTGTTCCCGCAGGTTGCCGTGGTGACATCTGCAGATGCCGATCACCTCGACATCTATGGCGATCATAATAGCTTCCTTCAGTCTTTCAGGGACTTCATCAAACAGATCAACCCTGGCGGACATCTTATTATCCACGAATCGATTGCTGAGTTGCTCGCTGCCGATGTAACTCATGTCAATAAACATATTTACAGCATGAGCCGGGGACAATTTTTTGCCGGCAACATAAACGCGAAGAGCGGATTTTTTGAATTTGACCTTCAAGGCTTTGATAAGGTCGAACACATCAGGCTCGGTGTCCCCGGTTTTCATAACATTGAAAATGCAGTCGCTGCTTCGATTGCCACTTCACTCTGCGGCGTCGGCCTTCCGGCCATCAGGAAGGCACTCGAAAGCTTCGCGGGCGTAAAGAGAAGGTTTGAGTTTATCCTCAAGGGAAAAAAAGTCATTTACGTGGATGACTACGCGCATCACCCGACGGAGATCGAGGCATTTTTGAGATCGATGAAATCGATGTACCAGAACAGAAAGGTGAGTGTCATTTTCCAGCCGCATCTTTTTACCAGAACCCGTGACTTTGCAGAAGGTTTTTCAAAAAGCCTCAGCATCGCCGACGAAGTTTTCCTGATGGATATCTATCCGGCAAGGGAGCTTCCGATTCCCGGTGTCGACTCGGATATGCTGATGCGGAATATCACAAGTCCGAAGAAGCATCGTGTCAACAAGACGGACTTGCTGCAAAAGCTGGAGCAGACGGACATCGATGTGCTTGCCACGATCGGGGCTGGCGATATCGATACATTTATAGAACCGATTAAATCTATGTTGATAAGGCGATATGAAAGTTAAGCTCAACATTAAACGAGAAATTAAGGTTGGGGCGATACTTGTGATGTTTTTTGGATTGATAGCTTTCACGGAGAGAATGAAGGGTGATACCGCCGTGCATGAGGTACAGGTGAGGATCGAGAATGTTCACGAGAATCATTTCCTCGATGAGGAAGACATTCTGAGGCTCATGCAGTGGAACCCGGAAAATGTGAAAGGTTCGAGTCTCGAGAAGGTCAAATTCAAACAGATAGAGAACAAGATCAAGAAAGACCCATTTATCAGGGATGCCGAGATCTACAGTGATTTGAAAGGGAATGTGATGGTAAATGTCGAGCTCCGCAGGCCGATCGCGCGGATCGTGAGGAATGATGGGCCAGATGGCTACATCGCCGAAGACGGAACGATCATGCCTGTGTCGGAAAAGTTCCAGGCGCGGGTGATCCTGATCAGCGGCTCGTATGTGCGTCAGTTGCTCAAGGTCCGTAATGTCAATGAGCTGGAAGAAGGACAAAAGCTGATGGGTATGATCGAACAGATCCGTGATGATGAATTCTGGAAAGCCCAGATCGCTCAGCTTGATATCGACAGCAAAGGCAAGATCACGATCATGCCGCAGGTAGGAGATGAGAACATCGAATTCGGCAAGCCCGATGACCTCGAAGTGAAGTTCAGGAAGCTGAAGATCTTTTACAAGGAGATTTTACCCAGAGTGGGTTGGAACAAATACAGCCGGGTGAATCTTGAGTACGAGGGACAGATTGTTGCGGAATAGTTGAATAGTCATTAGTCAATGGTCAATAGTCAATAGGGGTTCAAATGTATTTACAATTGACAACTGACCAATTGACTTGCTAAAAGAGAAACCACTATATAATTATACTAACATGGAACAGGAAAAAATCGTAGTCGGGCTCGACATTGGCACAACGAAGATCTGTGCTATCGTGGGCCGCAAGAATGAGTTCGGCAAGCTGGAGGTGCTCGGGATGGGTAAAGCTGAATCTGAGGGCGTCGTTAAGGGTATTGTTTTCAATATTGATAAAACGGTATACGCAATTGAGAAAGCGATCAAGGAGGCGAGTGATCAATCTGGCATCGACATCGGTGTGGTAAATGTTGGTATTGCCGGACAACACATCCGGAGCTTTATCCAGCATGGTGGGATCACACGTTCTTCGAAAGAAGATGAGATCACGGTGGACGACGTAGAACGTCTCACTCAGGACATGTATAGAATGGTGGTTCCTCCTGGAAGTCAGATTATCCATGTTATGCCCCAGGATTATATGGTAGACTACGAAGACGGCATCAAGGAACCTGTTGGCATGTCGGGCGTAAGGCTCGAAGCTGATTTTCATATCATCACTGCTCAGACAAATGCGATCAACAACATCAACAAGTGTGTGCGTCGTGCGGGCCTGGAGATCGAAGACCTGATCCTCGAACCTCTTGCGTCCAGCCTCGCCGTGCTGAGCGATGAGGAAAAGGAGGCGGGTGTTTGTTTAATTGATATTGGTGGTGGTACTACAGACATAGCGATCTTCTACGACAACATTATCCGTCATACGGCGGTAATTCCGTTCGGAGGCAACATTGTGACGAACGATATCAAGCAAGGTCTGATGGTGTTGCCTCAGCAGGCCGAGCAACTGAAGACCCGTTTTGGCAAAGCGATCGCCGAAGAGGCAAGTCCGAACGAGATCGTCTCGATCCCCGGTATCAGGAACAGGGCAGCAAAGGAGATCTCGGTGAAAAATCTTTCAAACATCATTCAAGCGAGAATGGAAGAGATCATCGAGATGGCCCATGCGGAGATCATCAGCTCGGGTTTTGAGAACAGGCTCGCCGGCGGTATCGTGATCACCGGTGGTGGCGCGCAGCTCAACAACCTGAAACAGCTTGTCGAATATATGACCGGCATGGATACAAGGATCGGTTATCCGAACGAGCATCTTGGAAAAAGCAAGATAGAATCGATCAAGAGCCCGATGTATGCTACTGCGGTCGGCCTGGTGCTCTCAGGCTTCAGATCACTCGACGAGAGAGTGGATCGTTATCGCGAGGCGCGCGAAGTTGTGAAAGCAACGCGTGTGAAGAAAGCTGCACCAGCGGTTTCGTCGAAGAATTTCTTCAACGACATTCTGAACAAAACGAAGAGTTTGTTGATCGACGACCTGAACGACAAAAACGAATACTGATTACAACCACTAACAAATAATTTATGTTTGAAACAGGATCATACAAATTTGAAATCCCCAAACATAGCCAGCACCGCTCGATCATCAAGGTGATTGGCGTGGGAGGAGGAGGAAGCAATGCGGTGAACCATATGTACAAGCAAGGCATCAAAGATGTCGAGTTTGTAGTTTGCAATACCGATAATCAGGCGCTGAATCTCAGTCCCGTACCGAGCAAGCTTCAGATCGGCGCGAACCTTACGGAAGGTCTCGGCTGCGGAGCGAACCCCGAAGTTGGAAAGAACGCTGCGCTGGAAAGCAAGGACCAGATCCGCGAGATGCTCACTGGTACCAAGATGATATTTATTACCGCTGGAATGGGTGGTGGAACCGGAACCGGAGCAGCTCCCGTGATCGCCAAGATCGCGAAGGACATGGACATCCTCACAGTAGGTATCGTGACCGCACCCTTTGCCTTTGAAGGAAAGAAAAAGGCTTCACAGGCGGAGCTTGGTATCGACGGCCTCAGGGCAACCTGCGACACGGTACTGGTTATTCTGAATGACAAGTTGAGAGAGATCTATGGAAACCTCGCAATAGGACAAGCTTTTGCGCAGGCTGATAATATATTGACAACGGCCGCAAAAAGTATTGCAGAGATCATCACGCTTGCCGGTTACGTGAACGTCGATTTTCAGGATGTACGGACGGTGATGCTCAATGCCGGAGCGGCGGTTATGGGCTCCGCGGAAACCAGGGGAGAAGACCGTGCGAAGAAAGCAGCAGCCGGCGCACTCGCGTCTCCGCTGCTCGACAACCGCGATATCATGGGCGCGAAGAAAATTCTTCTCTCGATCATCTCGGGAGTAGAAGCTGAGCTGCAAATGGATGAACTGACGGAGATCACGGAATATATTCAGGGTCAGGCTGGTGATGAAGCAGAGATGATCTTCGGTCACGGCGTCGATCCCGACCTTGGCGATCGTATTCGTGTTACCGTTATTGCGACCGGTTTTCATGCCGATGCAAAGTTGCCGGTTTCCAAGAAGGTAGAAGAGAAGAAAGTCCACGAGCTCGAGCGTTCACAGGGATGGTTATTCTCGATGGACAATTCGGTGAATGAGAAAAGAGACTTCCAGGTTCGCAATAGACAACAGGAAGTGAAGCCCGTCGAGCCTGCAAAGCCTGAAGTGAAGCGCGACTTTGGTTTCGGCAACAAGGAAAAGGCGAATGACCGGGACTTCGTATTCACGGGGCCATTCAACAAAGTGCCGAACAACGTCGAGCCTACAAATTTTGATGACGGGGAAGACAGCCTGTTAAAGGATGACGACTTCGATCCGATGACAGAAAAGTATGGTGACCAGACGATCAATGACGACGGCATGATGGATGTGCGCACTACGCGCGATCGGCTCGAACAACAGGCAAAAGAAAGGAAGGAATATCTGAAGCAGGTTCGCAAACAGGAAATGACCAAGGAAGAGTTCAACGAGAAGTGGTCGCTGCCTGCGTACCTGAGACGTGGTGTCAAGATGAACGATGTTCCGCACTCATCCGAACCATTTATTTCAAAGTATAACCTCAATGAGGACAACTCATTGCTTGGTAACAACAAGTTTCTCCACGACAACGTGGACTAAAGAAACAGCTTCCGGCGCGACTGGTACTTTACTCCATTCGTAGTGGTTGTTGGTGGTAAATATTTTTTGCCGGTGCCGGAATGCT
>CBHTUB010000130.1:0-12723 GCA_966095595.1 uncultured Chryseosolibacter sp.
CGCTATTTAGAAAAAACAGAAGTATGAAGGCAGTTTCAGTAGAAGCAGGATTAATACTCGCAGGAATTTTATTCATGCTCGGTCTCATCAGTGTTTTGATCAGGCGAAATATCATTTTTATGCTGATCTCGGTGGAGATCATGCTGAACGCCGCAGGGCTTGCCTTCATCACGGCAGGAGCAAAGTGGTCCCAACCCGATGGGCAGGTGATGTTCGTATTCATTCTCACCATGGCAGCAGCAGAAGTGTCGGTAGGCCTGGCGCTGATCCTTCAGATCTATCATCAGGTGAAGACGCTCGATAGCGATGCCGTTAACAAAATGAGAGGTTGATAAACATTTTCGGCTATGAAAGAATTACTCTGGCTCATTCCAACCTTGCCCTTCCTTGGCGCCCTGCTGCTCATTACTTTCGGGCAGCGCCTGAGTCGCGGCGTGATTCCGTTGATAGGAGCGGGAAGCGTAGGCCTTTCTGCCCTCCTGACATTGGGAGCAGGAGCGGATTTCCTGGCGTCCGGAGAAAAATCCTTCGTACAGCACCTGTGGAACTGGATAGATGTTTCCGGCTTCACCCCGGATTTCGCGCTTCACCTCGACGCACTTTCCCTGGTATTTATCTTCGTGATCACCTTTGTCGGTTTTCTTATTCATGTGTATTCAGCTGAATTTATGATAGAGGATGAAGGATACGCCCGATTCTTCACATATCTGAATCTCTTTGTCGGATCGATGCTGATCCTTGTTCTGGCAAACAACCTTTTACTGATGTATCTCGGATGGGAAGGCGTCGGTTTGTGCAGCTACCTTCTGATCGGGTTCTGGTACACCGAAGAAAAAAACGGCCATGCCGCACGAAAGGCGTTTCTGATCACAAGGGTAGGAGATACCGCTATGGCTATTGGTCTGTTCATGTTATTCCGCTCGTTCAGCACGCTCGATATTCAGGAGATACTCATCAATGCGCCACAGAAATGGATCGTCGGGTCGGAAACGGTTGTTGCCATTGCCTTCCTTCTTCTGGGCGGAGCGTGCGGCAAGTCGGCTCAGCTTCCCTTGCAGACCTGGCTTCCCGACGCGATGGCCGGCCCCTCGCCCGTAAGCGCGCTGATCCATGCGGCGACAATGGTGACCGCAGGTGTGTATCTCATCGCCCGGATGTATGTCATATTCGAGCTCGCGCCGCAAGCGCAGATGTGGGTTGCCATCATTGGAGCGCTCACATTGCTGATCTCCGGTTTTACAGCGTTAACGCAACACGATCTGAAACGGATCCTGGCCTACTCTACGATCAGCCAGATCGGGTATATGTTCCTGGCCCTGGGTGTTGGCGCATGGTCGGCGGCTATCTTTCATTTTATGATCCATGCATTCTTCAAGGCATTGTTATTCCTGGGAGCCGGCGCGGTCATTTTACTGCTTCATCATGAACACGACATCTTCAGAATGGGTGGATTGAAGAATAGGTTGCCCGTGATCTTCTGGACATTCCTGATCGGCGCTGCTTCACTTGCAGCCATCCCCTTCGTCACCGGAGGTTTCTACAGCAAAGATTCGATTGTCTGGCACGCCTTTGCAGCGGAGAAAGGCAATATATGGTTCCTGGTTGCTGCGATGACCGGCGCCTTTGTTACCTCGGTCTATACATTCAGAATGGTATTCGTTACATTTTTTGGTCAGGAGAGATCGCACCTTACTCACCACGCCGGAAAACTAATGACCATACCCCTGGTAGTGCTCGCCGTGCTGTCTACTCTCGGCGGATTCATCGAGCTGCCTCACACATTCGGCCACGTTCAGGTATTCTCCGATTACCTCTCGCCGGTGTTGCCCGCAATCAACCTCAAGGAAGGAATTGAAAATACTGAGTGGCTCGTTCAACTCATTGCCGTAGGACTTTGCCTCAGCGGCGTTTATGTTGCTTATTTCTTTTACATACAGAACCCGTCCGCTCGTGAGAATGTGAAATCGTCAGTGCGCGATATGTATACATTTGCCCATTCCGGATTCGGGTTCGATGCACTTTACGATATGATCATCGTGACACCATTTGTGTGGATCGCAAGCGTAAACAAAGGCGACGTTTTGGATAGGGTTTACGATGGCATGGTACAATTTGCGGGCATCTTCCACCGCCTCTTTGCCTGGACTCAAAGCGGTATCATGAGGTGGTATATGATGGGAATAGTGATCGGAACGATACTCGTGGTGACGATAGGACTCTGGATAGGCGTGTCATAACATTAGACTGAACAACTATGGTACTTGCAACAATGATCATTATTCTCATGGTGGGCGGCCTCGTCGCCTGGATAACGGAGAAGTGGAACAAGGACATGGTAAAATGGATCTCATTGGCTACCCTTCTCATCGATCTGGCGATCGTCATCTTTATCTGGATGGATCAAATCCGCTCAGGAGACATTTTTGAGCCCGGCTGGGTCATCGAGTATAACGTTCCATGGATCGAAGCCTTCGGCGTGAGCTTTCATCTTGGCATGGACGGCATCAGCCTGCTGATGGTGGTCCTTACTTTCTTCCTCGGCATTGCCGCGCTGCTCACGTCGTGGAACGAGATCAGCTATCGTGTCGGTTTCTTTTATTTCAATTTACTGTGGGTGCTGGCGGGGATCACCGGTGTCTTCCTTACCCTCGATCTGTTTTTGTTTTATTTCTTCTGGGAGGTCATGCTGATCCCCATGTATTTTCTCATCGGGATCTGGGGACACGAAAACAAGCGATACGCGGCCTACAAGTTTTTCATCTTCACGCAGGCCGGTGGTCTGCTGATGCTGCTCTCCATTCTCGGCGTCTATTATATCCATGGCAAATCTACGGGCACATTTACCTTCGACTATCTGCAACTACTCAATACCGAATACGCTCCTGACGTTGGCATGTGGCTGATGCTCGGGTTTCTTATCGCCTTTGTCGTGAAGTTGCCGGTGGTGCCCTTCCATACATGGCTACCCGACGCCCATTCCCAGGCGCCTACGGCGGGAAGCGTTATCCTTGCGGGATTGTTGCTGAAGACCGGCGCATACGGGATACTGCGATTTGTGATACCGATGTTCAGGGAGTCTGCACAGGAGATCAGTTATATCGCTATGGCTATTGGCGTAGTGGGCATATTGTATGGCGCTGTACTGGCGTTCGCCCAGACCGATCTGAAACGACTTGTTGCGTATACCAGCGTGAGCCACATGGGATTCGTCATGCTGGGAGCATTTTCATTCAACGAGTTTGCCCTGCAAGGCGTGATCATGCAGATGATCACACACGGGATCAGCACCGGAGCACTATTCATTTTGTCGGGCGCGATCTATGAAAGGATCCATACACGCGACATAGCGTCGATGCGTGGTTATTGGGCATCGATGCCTGTTATGGGAGGCATTTCCATGGTATTTGTGATGGCTTCTCTCGGATTACCGGGCCTTGGAAATTTTGTTGCCGAGTTCCTTATCCTCGTCGGCGCCTGGCAGGCCGATCAGACGCTCACTATTCTGGCAACGATCGGTCTGGTAGGAGCGACGGCCTATTCACTGCGGATCATGCAAAAGGTATTTTATGGACAATTGTCGGATACAACGCATTCGCTTCACGACATGTCGGTACGCGAGAAGCTCATTCTCCTCCCCATGGTGGTCGCCATCATCGCGCTGGGCTTATATCCTACGCCGGTGACAAATATTTCGGCGGCACCCGTGAACGAAGTTTTACACCAAAGCACGGGTACTGCCCATACTCAGGATCCTGAAACCGCATTAATTACGAAGTGACTATGACACAAGAAGATCTCTTCAGTATTGTTCCGCTTTTTATTCTGACCAGTGCGTCAATACTTATTTTATTTTCCATTGCTGTCAAACGAAATCATAAAGTGATCTACGTTATCACCGCGGCATCCCTGCTGGGTGACTTGCTTTATCTGATATCGTTCAGTTCCAGGTCGACGCATATCGTGGAGCCTCTTTTTGTTTTCGATGGGTTCGGTGTTTTCGGGATGGGGCTCATACTCGCCATCGCGTTTGCCGTCACCATGCTTTCATACGCTTATTTCGAGCAGCGTGAAGAACGCAAGGAAGAATATTATATACTTCTCATTCTTGCAACACTGGGCGGCGCCGTGCTGGTGATCAGCAAACATTTTGTTTCCCTGTTCCTGGGACTTGAAATCCTCAGTGTCTCACTCTACTCCATGATCGCCTACCTGAGAAAACGTGAACGGTCCGATGAGGCAGGTATCAAGTATCTGATCCTTGCAGCTTTTTCGTCGGCGTTCCTTTTGTTCGGTATGGCACTCGTTTACGCAGCTACGGGTGCAATGGAGTTCTCCATGATCGGCCAGTATCTCGACAAAAATCCTGAAATGCCCATGGTGTTGCTAATGGGAATTTGTATGATGATCGTAGGTATTGGATTCAAGCTTGGCATTGTGCCTTTTCATATGTGGACAGCGGACGTTTATGAAGGCGCCCCGGCTCCCGTTACAGCCTTTATCGCTACAGTGTCCAAAGGAGGTATGGTGGCGCTGCTCATTCGCTTCTTCACACAGATCAATGGACATCACCAAACCATCATTCTTATCTTCACCATCCTCGCAGTGGCCTCAATGTTCACCGGAAATTTTCTGGCACTTTATCAGAACAATGTCAAAAGGATCCTGGCGTATTCGTCGATCTCCCACATTGGTTACATTCTGGTGGCATTCCTCGCCGGCGGAGAGCTGGGAGTAGAGGCCGTGATGTTCTACCTGGTAGCATACTTCATTACAACAACAGGTGCATTCGGAATTGTAGCAGGCCTGTCGGACAGGGACCGCGACGCCGAGCTGATCGACGACTACCGGGGACTATTCTGGAAAAGACCATGGACTGCTGCGATCTTTACCGTGATGCTACTTTCACTTGCTGGCATTCCGCTCACTGCGGGATTCATTGGGAAATTCTACATCATTGCCGCAGGAGTGAATACAGGAAAATGGTTGCTGGTGATCATGCTGGTGTTGAATAGTGTGATAGGATTGTATTATTATATCAAGCTGATCGCAGCCATGTTCGAAAGACAGACGGAGGAGCAGAAACGTTCCATTGAAGAGCTGCATCCCTATTTTTACATCGTGAGCGGTGTTACAATGGCCATGCTGACTGCCACCTTATTGTGGATAGGCGTGTTCCCCAATGGCATGATCACCTTTATCCGTGCGATGATGACCCAGATGTAAAACATTTTTTATTGATCTCCGTACTTTAAAGTACCAACAAGTTCCTATGATCTGGCTAACGTTACTGATCACCGTTGTCATCACTTCCCTCATTGTCCTTGCGGATCGGTGGATCGGGAAGCACAAATTTACGCACCCGGAACTTTACAAACACCGCTATACATTCCGCTTACTGGTGTACATGCTCCTGCAAACTGATCTTTAACTACCCGGATCCGGTTAGAAATTCATTTGCATTTCGCTTCGATTGCTCCTCACGACAGTCAAATACCCTGTTTTAAGTATTGCAGACTCTTTACCGCGAATATATCTTCATATGTCTTTAGAGTTGGCGTACACTAGCCCGGCCGGTATACGGTTATTTCTGCCTGCCTGATCTCCAATTCTTCTGATCCTCACCATGCCCGACCAGGGAGTGTGAGGCCATGTATGTACTAACCTAACTAATATACACTGATGTACCACCACTACTTAAACGCCGTGTCCGGCAACTTTATTCGACTTTTGTTCATCCTCTGCTCTTTCATTGTAATTTCATGCGAGGAAGACGAGGAACCCGAGGAGGAAGAATGTAACTACTCCACTTACAATCCCAACAATGCAGACTACAGCTGCGAATCGGGTTATGTGGCCGTTGGTAATATTACCTGTTGTCCTTCGAATGCCCCATACCATTGTCCTTCCCTCGGAAAATGTTACACGTCTTGTGATGCCGCAAGCGACGCAGGCTGCTATAGCATAACCCTCGCAACTACTGATGGCGGTGGTGGAGGCGGAGGAAATTGTGACGGCGGCTATCAGGGCCCAACCGGCGACATCCAGTCCGATGCCTTCTGCCAGGCAGCATGGAACTACCGTTGCTATGGCCAGGATGCAGAAGCCGATGCCAACTGCCAGATCTATAAACAAATGCAGGCAGACAATCCGGGAATGGAAGACTGTCCTTATTGCAACTAATGTCAATATCAAATCAAGCTCCTGACAATCATAGGTCAGGAGTTTTTCATTTTAATCGAATCATTATGAAACCCTCATTCTTCAGTGCTTTATTTTTTTGCGTAGCAACAAATGCGCTTAGCCAGATCGTAGCGCCATCAGGTGCATATACCTCGTCCAACGGATTTTACACCGTAAATATCAAGTTTGTCGATAAGACGCTTGTTGTCACGGAGCCGAATAAGGAATCCGTGTATGTCATGACATCCCCTAACGTATATGAGTTCACCAATCCTACCAACGGGAAAAAATATAAAATTGAAGTAGGTGACGAGACAACACTCATCGCGTATGGCTCGACGGGAAGCACCAACTACTATTACAGCGGCGATAAGGAAAAGGCAGCAACTCCTGAACAGTTCGAGTTCTATAAAAAAGTTGCTGAAGAATATAAAAAGAAGGCAACGGACGATGCACCCAACGCTCAGTTGTGGACATTCTGCTCCGCCGCCGCGATGAATCGTGCTACTTTGAATTCCGCCGGATTCGAGGAGTATGCAAAGACGGTTATTCTCTCGATAAGGCAGATCGTTACCGATCAGATGAACTGCCCGTGTCCCCGCGCGATTCCTCCCGCGATGTGGAGAAAATATAAATAAGATCCGATGAGACTCATTTTTACCTGTATCGCACTGCTGATCGTTACGCCATTGATGATGTGTGCACAAAATCAGTTTACAGCAGATCGCGATGTGATCGAGAATGATTACGAGGGATTGATGGCTACTTATACGGTTGTTGTCAATGGTGACAAGTCCTCCGTTTATGCAAAATTCAAAAACACCAGGCAATCGGTGATGGCCATCGAATTGATGGTAACGCTGGATGTGAGTCCGAAGGTGCTTCCTATGCTGAAATTGGAGCCGGGCAGGATTGAAGTGGTCAACATCGGTGATATCGTGTCTGTAACGACATCCATCGCTCCGATGTCGTCAGCCGATCAGAAGCAACCTGTGGTTACAAAGGTGGTTGACCAGATCACGAAACGCAACGGCAAGCTTACATCGCTGTATTTCAAGGATAACGTAAAGCCACAGGAGACAGCACGTGAAAATCCCAAAGCCAACGGGCTTTCCGATGCACAAACGCGTGCCGTTCTCGAGCTGATCTTCACCAAAGACCAGTGGGCAGAAGTCGGGCCTGATATCACGGAAGAAGACAAAACCATGGCCTTGAAATTTCTCAGGGAGCTTGTCGAAAAATCCTGCGGCATGTCAGTGGTGGAAGGGATATTCCGGCACCAATATGCATTCGACTTTACCGTGGTGGGTCTGGCAAGATACATTGCCGACAGTGTTGACGAGAATTGCCTGCAGAAAAAGTACGAAGCTGTACGCGCCGATATAGCGTGGCGCAACAAAGGGATCTTTGAGCACAGAAAGCAAATGGGGGAGTGGCTGCAGTAGCGGATAAAAAATTATCCCAACGCCTTCTCCAAGAGGATGCGGTGCTCCCCGATGCTCTCCATTTGCTCAAAGCCGATTATTGAAAGCCATTCGACAAGGCAAACATCAGCATAGCCTTGTGCTTGTTCCTTGTTTTGAACCTGATGCTCCTATAACCTCGCGACAACGCCCATGCTTCCTGTCGATCGGCCAGCTTTTTTGCAATGTGATGATTTCTGAATTTCGGAATGACGCCACCCATCCAGCTATAAAAGCTGCCGTCATTGAACTTGTCGTACCCGACCTTGAAGCCCGCCGGCTCTTCACCGACATAGGCAACCAGGATCAGCGAATCCCTTCCCCGCATTCTACTATGGTACTCTTGCACATCGTGTGGATTGCTGAGCTCAGGGATACATCTCGACACCGCTACTGCAGTTTCAATGTCTGTTTCCAGGACATGGATGTCTAAACTATCTGCCATCGGCCTAAAATAGAAAAAGCTGCCATGGTATGACAGCTTTTTCCGGGATTGAATTTACATGTTAGTTCAGCTTATAACATACGATCTCGGAAGGATTCAATTTATAGTAGACCAGGTTGTAGATCTGATCGACTTCATATTCCGGTTCCTTGTCGTTCTTGATGTCAATCGCATTCATGATCTCGCCGTTTGCCTTGCTTACCTGGATCAGCTGATTGCCTTTTTTCTCATTTTTGGTCATCATCATCATAAAATTAGGCGTGGCCATCGATGCCTTGTAACGTGCGTTGAATTGCTTCATCGCGCTTGAAGAGTATGCGAATGCGGTATTGCTGAGTTCGCCAAAACCCTTCGCAAATTCCTGCCCGACCGCTTTCCCTGTCGGGTCATTTGATTGTGCCGCGCCCTGGGCAAAGGCAGCCGAATACACTCCCGCGGCAGCGCCTATATACGCCGCACGAACAGCCTCGGCCGCAAGCAATGCTCTCATCAGCGCCGGCTCGCGTGGTGCAGGATAGTACTTGTGAAACTTCGGCGAACCATCAAGACCCAGCTTCATAATGTTCTGCTCGGACATCATCACCAGTTCATCCTTCATGGCATCGATGGAACCTGGGATCTCTTTTCCCTCAAATTCTATTTTTCCTGAAGTCAGTTGTTTGAACGTCCCGGCTTGCTTATCGACCTCGAACACTGATTTTGTTTTCGGTGAGTAGACGTACAGTTTTCCTGCTCCGTTATCTCCCACAGGGAACGGACGAACCTTGTCGCTGTTAAACGGATTTCCCGCTTCGATGGAATTTTCCCATAACAGCTTACCAGTGTTCGTATCGAGTATGTTCACTTCTTTGGTAGTTGTAAACAACAAGCCCTTTGGTGTGAGCTCGGACTTTACAAGATCGCCCTTCAGCTTTACAGACTTCTCATATTTCAACATGCCTGTCGCAGGGTCGAGGATGTTCAGATAATATTCTTCAGCTTTATTGTTCCACGCATTGTCGAACGCAGTGGTGATCAGGATACCTTGTTTCGTATTGATGTAGCTGACGACGCTTCCTTCCGCCTTGATGCCTTTGCCTTTTTTACCCCATACGGTCTCACCGGTTTCATAATCGATGAAATTGATGGTAGGCTTCTGGGAAGAACGTGGACAAATGATCAGTCCCTTTTCGTGAGGGATCACCTGGTTCAGCAGATCATTTTCCCGTGCGGGTTTTTTCCATACCGGAGTGCCGGTGTTTACATCGTAAGCATAATAGACGTTGAAATAAAATTTCTGGGGCTGGCCCTGTGTACCGGAGGATGAGGTCGTTGTAAAGCCTGAACCGGTGGATGATTCAATATCGGTACCTACATAAACAATTCCTTTTTTATAGGGAGAGAAGACTACCTTGCCATGCTTTGAAGCCTCGATCTTGTTCTTCCATGTCACCTCGCCGGTTGATGAATTGATCCGGATCACATAGTTCGGATGTGTAAGCAACAGGCTGTTGGCATCCAGCTCATAAGGCTCGCTTGTTAATGCCTGCAGGCTGCTCATCTCATCGCCGAGTTGCTGAAGCTTACCAAGAAAACCCTTTCCTGCACTTTCCGATTTGAACAGCTCGTCATTTGCCCACACCTGTTTGCCGGTTGCAATATCGTACATGAACAGGGACGCTACGAACGATCCGCCAGGCCGCATCCCGATAACCAGAAGTTTTCCCGCTGAAGGAAGCACGTGACGGCTGAGTACGCCGATCTTTTCCTTTTGAGAATCGAACAACACTTTTCCGTTGACAACTTCTACGATGGCCTGCATCGGGAATTTTGAAGTTGCGTCGGTCTTGTAGGCGATGGTAACGAACTCCGTACCTGCCACTTCATTGAACATGGAGGGATCGAGGGCTTTGAACGACGGGTTCTCCCAAATGATCTTTCCATCTGTCGGATTGACGCCATAAAGACCGTCGTTGGTGCTCACAATGAGATATCCGAGGGAATGCACACGCTGCCAGTTTACCGGGCTTTTAAATTTGGCAGACCACGCAGAGGGAAGCTTTTGTTGCGCCTGTGACTGGATCAGGAACAACGTCAGGCATAGGAAAAGATAGAGTACACCTTTCAGTTTCATATGAGGTTAGTTTAGTTTGGCTATTGCTGCTTTGGTGGCAATTATCTCGCCAATTTTTCCGGACATCTCCGGAAGGTGGCCTACCTTAATTTAACAAATAAAACGGTCAATGAATAATGTCTCTCAGTGAGTTGCCCAAAAAGACACTTTGCGGCGAAGTATCATCCGGGTCTGCTGTCATTCGACATAGTTAACCTCATTTAACCCTGGGACTATAGCTTTCTTAACCTCGCCGGGGGCCTGCGCTTCTCCAGACTTATCTACCTTTAGCTTGGGCAATCACAGCGCTTCGTTTTGCGAAACACACCTGATATTGGCAAGATCGTTTATACTAAACTGTTTTCCATGGACCTTCATTGCGACAGATGCTCAATAAGGACATTGACATTCATGCGGTCAAACTCGCATTCATAATGAGGCACTACTAAACTCTGGGCCTTGCGTCCCTAACTTCATTGGAGACCACATTGACCTTGCGGTGGAACAATGATATGCGGCGTGCGAGGGCGAAAGCATATTCGATCCTGGTGATCATGCAAAGATCTGTCAATGTTCCCTGGTGGGCCTGGCATTCAGATGTTTTGCAAACTTTGATACACCAGCTCAAAACGCAGCTTTGAAATTTTCTGCCAATGAGTTTTTTGAGATTCTCCGGCTATGTGAGACGGCGCGCCCGAGGGGTTTTTATCGACTGTACAGGCCATATCCCGCTCATGTTCCCCGGAATGGCAGATCGTACAAACTAATTATATTGTTTTGTATTACTAATTAAATTAGTTTTGCTATCTTGATGTTCAGGAAGGGACAATGATAGTGGCTAAAGACACAAGGATAATAACATCTTTGCAGAACGATATTCTACGTCTGCAGGGGTATAAGCACCTGAGCTGTTCCGGTGTGGAGATGCA
Source organism: uncultured Chryseosolibacter sp. (assembly GCA_966095595.1). Lineage (GTDB taxonomy): Bacteria > Bacteroidota > Bacteroidia > Cytophagales > Cyclobacteriaceae > Chryseosolibacter. The sequence continues at coordinate 11,110 of CBHTUB010000130.1, forward strand.
GTTGGGTGGTATTGCTGAGTCTTTTCCCAATAAGACCTTCCCGTTGGGTACCGTCCATGAATTTCTGACCGGAACTCCGGAAGACGTTGCTGCTACCTGTGGTTTTTTAAATGGCATGCTGAAATTCATTCTGGGGAAGAAAGGTGTTGCTTTATGGGTCACATCTTCCGGAGCAATCTTCCCCTCTGCATTGCAGAATTTTGGAGTCCATCCCCATCACATTATTTTTCTCAATGTAAGACAGCAAAAGGATGCGCTTTGGGCGATAGATGAAGCGCTTAAGTGCGGAGCATTGGCAGCGGTGGTTGGAGAAGTTCGCGAGCTGGATTTCATTACGTCAAGGCGGCTTCAGCTTGCCGTTGAGGAAAGTAATGCAACCGGATTTATTCTTCGAAGCAATATCAGGTCGCTCCATACTACAGTGTGTGCGGCCCGATGGAAAATTACTGCGCTTCCGAGCGAGCCTATCGCCGACCTTCCGGGAATTGGCTATCCGGTATGGAACGTTGAATTGCTGCGTGTCAGAAATGGAAAGCCGGGCAGATGGGAAGTCCAGTGGCGCGAAGGAAAGTTCTATCATCCTTCAGAGCAGGCATTCCGGGATCGACCGATCATAACGGAGAAGAAAACGGGATGAGTGATGAACAACAACCGGGAAGAAACGCGAAATCCCAAACGGGAGGCCTGTAAACGTTCTGTGTCGGTATGGTTCAGGCATTTGTCTACAGACTGGTTCAGTCTGCATCGGCCTCAGCTAAAAAACGTTCCTTTTGTTCTGAGGACTCCTGTTCATGGCCGAATGATGGTCACGGCTACAAATCACTGCGCAGAGCAAGTCGGGATCACAAACGGCATGGCCCTCGCCGATGCGCGTGCAATTCAACATGATCTTCATGTTCTCGACGACAAAGCCGATCTTCCCCAAAAGCTGTTACGACGAATTGCGGAATGGTGTATCCGGTTCACGCCTATTGTCGCCATAGATCTTCCCGATGGACTGATGTTTGATGCAAGCGGATGCACACACCTCTGGGGCGGAGACGAAGCTTATATCAGGGACATTACAAGACGACTCAATCAACGCGGTTATCATGTCAGGGTTTCTATTGCAGATACGCCATCGATCGCCTGGGCAGTGGCGCGTTATGGAAAAACATTGCTTGTAGAGCAGGGAAGGGACATCGATGCCTTGTTGTCCCTGCCACCTGAAGCACTTCGACTAGAACCTGAGACGATCGGCAGGCTTCACAAGCTGGGACTGCATCAGGCAAGACAATTTATCACGATGCCGCGAACGTCATTGAGAAAACGTTTTGGTCCGCAGTTTATAAGAAGACTCGACCAGGCACTCGGGCTGGAAATTGAATTGCTTGAACCTGTACAACCTCCGGAGCCTTACCAGGAAAGGTTGCCATGTCTGGAGCCTATCATCACCCTGACAGGTATAGAGATCGCACTCGAAGAGCTGTTGAAAAAATTGTGTGAGCGGTTGAGTCATGAACAAAAAGGCTTACGGGCAGCAAACTTCAAATGTTACCGCGTTGATGGGAAAACAGAGGTGGTGAGCATTGCAACAAATCGACCCAGTGTCAATGTCGCTCACCTGAAAAAATT
>CBHTUB010000131.1:0-12689 GCA_966095595.1 uncultured Chryseosolibacter sp.
TGTTTCACGATCCTCAAGGCTTAATTCAACTCATGGGCGGGCAAAAAGAGTTTGTCAATATGCTCGACTCCGTGTTTATTATTCCAGGTTCCAGGGGAATGGACAGCAGATCTATGATCCACGAGATGCGCGAAATGCAGGTGATGGACATGGGCCAATATGCGCACGGTAATCAGCCTATCCAGCACATGGTTTACCTCTACAACTACGCGGGCGAACCATGGAAGGCGCAATACTGGTCACGCGAGATCATGGACAGACTTTACGCAGCCACGCCGGATGGATATTGTGGTGATGAAGACAACGGACAGACTTCTGCATGGTATGTATTCTCGGCAATGGGCTTCTATCCTGTATGCCCCGGAAGTAATGAATACGTTCTGGGATCGCCTTTGTTCAAATCCGTAAAGATCCAGCTGCAAAATGGAAAAGAGATCTCGATAACGGCCGACAACAATTCAAGGGAAAACCGCTACGTGGCTGAAATGACGCTGAACGGTAAAAGTTATACGAAAAACTACCTCACGCACAATGACCTGATGAATGGAGCTAGCATCAACTTCAAGATGAGCTCAACCCCGAATAAATCGAGAGGTACTGACAAAAACGATTTCCCGTATTCGTTCTCAAACGAAGCAGCGACGACAAAAACAACGACATCAAAATCAACCAGGACAACAAAAAAATAATAGGCCTATGTTCATAATATCCTTTAATCGAGCGCTGTCAATCTTTGTTGTTGGGATAGTCCTGACCTCCTGTGCGAACTTTGAAACTCAAAATCGCGAACAAGAGGCGGGAGCTGAATTCCGGGCACCGGCTTATCCGCTGATTACCGTTGACCCATACACAAGCGCCTGGTCGACGTCGAATCAGTTGTTCGATTCCCCGGTAAAACACTGGTCGGGCAGGAATCATTCGATGATCGGCGCCGTGCGTGTAGATGGAAAGACCTATCGTTTCCTCGGAAAGGAAGAAATTCCACTGCAACCGGTTTTATCTAACGCGAAGCACGAAGCATGGGAAGCAAAATATGTACCCAACGAGCCCGCTAAAGGTTGGGAGACCCCTGGCTTCAACGATGCATCGTGGAAAAGTGGCAAAGCCGGTTTTGGAACTCCAAATACCTTTGAAACGAATACGCCATGGCAAGCAAAGGAGATATGGGTTCGAAGAGAATTCAATCTGAACGGCTCGAGCCCCGAAGGCAAGCTTTATCTGAACTACTCGCATGACGACGACTTTGAACTGTACATCAACGGAACGCCTGTTGTAAATACCGGCAACCGGGCCAAAAGCAATGTGACCGTAGAGCTTGATAGAAAAGTACTGAAGAAAGGTAAAAACCTCATCGCTGCACATTGCCTTGACAGGGGAGGACTCGCCTATGTCGATTTTGGGATCTTCAAGGACAGTGATCAGACACCACTATTTGCGCAGGCCGCTGTTCAAAAAAGTGTGAAGCTTACGGCGACACAGACAAAGTACGATTTCACCTGCGGGCCGGTCGATCTTCATCTCGAGTTTGCTTCGCCGTTGTTGATGGACGACCTGGATCTTCTTTCGCGCCCTGTGAATTATGTGAGCTACGAAGTCGTTTCAAACGATGGACAACCACACCAGGTAGAAGTTTATGTTGAAGCTACTCCGGAGTGGGCTGTGAACGAGCTGAGCCAGGAAGTGCAAGTCGTGACAGGAGAGACAGGCGGCATCAAATTCGCTAAACAGGAACGACAGAACAACCTGTTTTAAAGAGGAAGGGTGATGATGTGCGTATAGACTGGGGGTATTTCTACCTTGCTGCAAAGGAATCGGAGAGCAGCTCCGTAGCAATCGGAGATTTCGACCGCATGAAACGTTCTTTTGCGGAAAGCGGAAAAACAGGTTCGTCAGGTGAGAAGATAAACGCTGTGATGTCGCACGTAATGCCCGTGCTGGCATACACCGACAAGCTTGGAGAAGTAGGTTCCGCGCCTGCCTCCGGATACATCATGCTTGCTTATAATGACATCGAGTCTATACAGTACTTTGGTACGAACCTGAAACCATGGTGGTCGAAAGGTGGACGGGTTTCTTTCGAAAATACGCTGACCGCGGCTGCCAGTGACTATGAAGAAGTGATAGCGCGTTGCGATCAGTTTGATAACAACCTCTACAAAGAAGCAGTGGCCGCGGGTGGAGAGAATTATGCGCGACTGTGTCTGCTGGCTTACCGCCAGTCGATCGCAGCACACAAGCTGGTGGAAGACACCGCGGGCAATACATTGTACCTTTCAAAGGAGAACTTCAGCAACGGATCGATTGGAACGGTCGATGTAACTTATCCTTCAGCGCCGCTGTTCCTCAAATACAATCCGGAGCTCCTGAAAGGCATGATGAATCCGATCTTTTATTATTCTGAAAGCGGGAAATGGACGAAGCCTTTTGCAGCACACGATGTTGGCACGTACCCTCTTGCAAACGGGCAAACCTATGGCGGCGATATGCCTGTTGAGGAGAGCGGAAACATGTTGATCCTCGCTACGGCGATTGCCCATGTGGAAGGAAACGCTGCCTACGCTGAAAAGCATTGGGCTGCATTGACAACCTGGGCCAATTATCTTCTCGAACATGGGCTCGATCCGGAAAACCAGCTTTGCACCGATGACTTCGCAGGACACTTCGCTCACAACGTAAACCTTTCGGCAAAAGCTATCATGGCTATCGCGGGCTATGGAAAACTGGCAGACATGCTAGGCAAAAAAGATATTGCGGAAAAATACACTTCCGAAGCAAAAAGAATGGCGCAGGAATGGATCAGAATGGCAGGCGATGGCGATCATTTCCGTCTGACGTTCGATCAACCCGGAACGTGGAGCCAGAAGTACAATCTGGTGTGGGATAAACTGCTGAACCTTGGTATTTTTCCCCGGGATGTACGGGAAAAAGAGATCGCTTATTACCTCACAAAGCAAAACAAATATGGGCTTCCGCTCGACAATCGCCGGACATACACCAAGTCGGACTGGATCGTGTGGTCGGCTACGCTGGCAGATGATACCGCGACCTTTAAGAAACTCATCGATCCCGTTTATTCATACGTAACAGAAACGCGGGACCGTGTTCCGATGAGCGACTGGTATGAAACGACAGATGCCGGACAGGTGGGATTCCAGGCGCGTTCCGTAGTGGGAGGGTATTTCATCAAGATGCTCGAAAAATAATCAACATGACCAACAGAAGAGATTTTATCGCGAAGGGCACACTTGCCATGGCCGGACTTTCGCTGGCAGGCTCAAACGTGTCATGGGGTAGTTTGCTGCCGCAGAATAGATATGTCAGCAACCGGCCCCCTGCAGGTCAACGAAAGTTTATCTCCGACGCAGTTGAAAAAGCGATTGCAGACACGAAGAAGAAAATAAAGGATCCAAAGCTGTCGTGGATGTTCGAAAATTGTTTTCCCAACACGCTGGACACGACGGTGGATGCAGGAACAAAGAATGACAGGCCGGATACTTTTGTGATCACTGGTGACATTCATGCGATGTGGTTACGCGATTCAACAGCGCAGGTGTGGCCCTATCTTCCGTTGGCAACAAAAGATGACAAGCTCAAGCGGTTACTGGCAGGCGTGATCCATAGGCAGACACAATGCGTGTTGCTGGATCCCTACGCCAACGCGTTCAACAAGGAACTCGTTGACGGCGAATGGAAGAGCGATCGCACGGACATGAAGCCGGGATTGCACGAACGGAAATGGGAGGTCGATTCGCTTTGTTATTGTGTGCGCCTGGCCTATCATTACTGGAAAACAACAGGCGATGCTTCCATATTCGATGCCGACTGGAGAAAGGCTGCGGCTGCCATAGTCGATACGTTTAAAGCTCAGCAGCGTAAGAATGGCCCGGGGCCCTATAAGTTTGAACGAACTACTCCCCGCCAGCTCGATACATTATCCAATGACGGTTACGGTCAGCCATTGAACCCGGTCGGATTGATCAACTCGTCCTTTCGTCCTTCTGATGACGCCACGACTTACGGATTTCTCGTTCCGTCAAATTTCTTTGCTGTTGTGTCATTGAAGCAAATGGCCGAGATCAGTCAGAACGTCACCAGGGATGACGCCTTCGCGAAAACATGTTCAGCGCTTGCTGCGGAAGTCGAATCCGCTCTTCAGAAGTACGCTGTAGTCGACCATCCGAAGTACGGAAGAGTTTATGCCTTTGAAGTCGATGGATTCGGCAGTGCTACTTTTATGGATGATGCCAACGTACCGAGTTTATTGGCATTGCCTTACCTGGGCTGCGTGGATAAAAACGATGAGGTGTACCAGAACACAAGGAAGCTGGTCTGGAGCACGGACAATCCTTACTTTTTCAAAGGTAAAGCGGGCGAAGGAATCGGCGGTCCGCACGTTGGCTATGACATGATCTGGCCGATGAGCATTACGGTGCGCGCGATGACCAGCTCGGATGATCGTGAAATTGCATGGTGCGTAAAAACACTCGTCAGCACCGACGCGGAAACGGGTTTCATGCACGAGAGCTTTCACAAAGATGATCCGGCAATGTTCACGCGTAAATGGTTCGCCTGGGCAAACACGTTGTTCGGAGAATTGATCTTCAAACTTGTAAATGAGGGGAAAGATCAGCTGCTCACCGGCAAGTGATCCGGTAAAGCTATAGGAGATCTTTATAGCCCTGTGGATATTCAATTCCCAGGGCTTTTTTATATTCAAGCGCAAATGCCTTGTACCGGAGTCTCGCCTCATCTTCCATCTTCAGCTTATCCATCGCTTTGATCTGATAGCTCAATGCAAATTCGTTTAATGGATCGATATTGAATATTCCCTCCGCCAGCGTGATGGTGGTTTGATATTGCCCTGCCGTAAAACTCTTCTCCAACTCCAGCTGCAACGCCGGCTCCAATTTCTTTTCCGTTTCTTCTTTAAAGGTGTCAAATAGGGGGTGATCGGAAAGCTGAAGGAATTTTCCGCGTGATAGGATCTCAATAAGCTCATCCCTGCGCTGCTCAGTCTCGTGTGCAGCGATGATCTCCATACAATGCGTGTAGTCGCAGTAAAATTCTCCGGACTGCTCGATCTTGAAATTACCTTTGTCATGGATCAGCTCGATGCCGTCCAGCTCACTCAGGGCTTTTCGCAGGTGATTTATCGTAACGCCTCTCGAGTTCTTGACTTTATCGGCGGGCTTGTCCGGCCACAATATGTTGCTGAGTCGCTGGGAGGTGATGCCGCCTTCTGTAGTAGTATACTGCAGGATCAGACAGAATATCTGCTTCAACTGCGCACTGAACATATAAGTAATGTCCCTGTTTTTTCTGTCACGCACTGTAAATTCTCCAAACAGGTAAATAGCGTTCGCCCTTGTGGCCTTCCTTCTGGTCTGGTCATCGGTCAATACAGATGTTTTCGGAATAGCTACGCTATCCTGTTCCTGTATGTTGCGACCTCTGGATCTCCTGTAAACAAGATAGACCACTGCAAATACCGTTAATGAGGAAATCGCGATAATGATCGCCAGGCCAGGTTTCTTTTTCTCTCCCGAATACCTTGCAAGGTCCGCTGCGGAGATAGGAGGGAATGACAAGGCATAAACATGAACGTTCGAAGAGATGTCATCGTCGAATTCCTGCACGACAGCATATAAATTGTCCAGCGTACCATCGTAGTAAAGATTGGCATTGGTGGTGATCTTGTCTGATCGGATGGGAATGGAGTCGCCAAGAATGTCGTATGAGCCATCCTTCAGCGAGAAGCGAAACAACTGAAGATGCGACTCCGAGACATGTTCAGGATAGCACAAGGTATAAAAAGATGAGTCGTTCAGAATCACCATACCCCTGACAGGCACCATATTGTTTTGCTTCCATTCGATTTGCCAGAGCTTCGAAATATGCTTCGTGTCCAGGTCTATCTTATAGAGATCATAGTAGTACTGCCTTCCTACGATCTGTTCTCCTGATTCGTTGCCCATCCCGCCAAAAATGTAAATGGCGTTGCTCTTTTTTAGGTAGCCCATGGAGCAGAAGTAACGGGGTGAGAGAATATCACCTGTAAATCCCTGCAGCGTATCCCATGCTTTTTTGTTGATGTCGTAGGAATAAAATTCCTTGCTGTAGCGCATTCGCCCAAAACCACCGAACAACGTGAATCGGTCAGTGGACGGGTCGAAGTAGGATGCGTGATGGTGTAACGGACTGGGTAGTTGGTCGTTGCTTTCAGCGCTCCACTGATAAGTATCCAGGTCGAGGCTTGCTACGGTCGGCCCGGTGTAGTTTTCTTTATAGGCTTCAAATGAATATAATTTGTTGTCGATGGTATCGATGAAGTTCATTCCGAGCGTGAGCTTGACGGGACAGCTTTCTTCGAAGACCCGAATGTCGGTATGACCTGATATGACATTGTAAATGAGCAGTGAGTCTTTGTTGAAATAATAAATTTCCTTGCTTTCAGGATCATAGTTGGCGCCGGCAACGGAGCGTGAGTGAAATGATGCCTTGTGTCTCCAGTGGTAAGCGTCATTCACCAACCATTCCGGATTGGTCACCGATCCGAAAACATCGCCGTTTGTATCGTGAACGACGTTGCCTTTACTTTCATTCAGCGGAAATGAATACCTCGTTTGGTTGCCGACAGAAAGATCCTTTATGGCGAAGGTCGGCACATCGATAATGTGATCGCTTCTGCCAAACAAGATGATCGGGTGATATACATTCGGAATACCTTCGATCCTGGCGCCAAAAGATTGTTTATTGATGCTGAGCTTTATGGAATCGTGTTCAAGGTCAAATGCGATCTTCATGTTGAACCAATGCGCGTTCAGCAATTCCTTGTCCAGGCTGGCAACGATCAGATTGCTTTTACCTTCTTCATTCAATCGGAATGTTAGCTGGTCGCCCTGGCCGTCGTAGAAGAGGTTATAGATCGTATTATCTTCCTTGCTCTTGACGCGTAATATGTACCCGATTTCCGTGGTAGGGTAGAGGGACAGGTTGAATTCGACGGTGAAGGCCCCGGAAAACTCGGGTGAGTTTTTTCCAAAAACATCGTAGGACGTGCGTTTGTCGATGGGATGTTCACTGCCCTGGAATTTAAGCCCTGCCGGTGGAGCAGCCGTTAGGGGCAGAGATCCGGAAAAAACGAAAAGGAAACCTAATAATGTTAGTCGACAGAGCATATCCTAAAATCCCCCAAAATACTCACGCGTCCCCTTGCAGTCTGCACAATTAAGAGACTCCACGTTTTGGGTGTTTTGAGCAAAATAAAAAAAATGCAACATCTAAACCTGAAGCGAGCGGACGGTTTTCGGGAATTTAACTGAATTAGCTGAAAAACAGCGGATTGTGAGGGAGTCAACCAGTGGGATTTTCTTTGATCCCTTCAGCAAGACAGCGCGCCCAGTCAACCAGCGCGACGTACGCACGCCGGGGGAAGTGCCGCTTTATAATGTTGACTCAAAAACGCTGTAATTTTTTGAAAGCCAATGTCAAACTCGATTCTTACTATTAACTACCAAGGAGGAGAGACACTATGAGCAAAGTAAAAAAACAGCATTTCGTCCCGCAGTTTTATCTTAGGAATTTCACCAATTCCAAGGGCAATAGTAGACCGCTTCGAACCTTTAGACCAGTTCATGGGAAGAGAACAGACCATCGAAAAAGCTCTCGTGGTCTGAACGCCAATAACGTTCCGCTGGATGTCCAGCAGGATTCCGTTATTCGGCTTCTCCTCAATATCGAACTAATTATTTTCAACTGATGTCAAACAATTCGAGCGCCTTTTCTGAAGAAAGTTGTTCAGAGCTTAGCAATGAAAAGAAAAGGCACAAGTGCGTTGGAGTGTGATCGATAGGATTATATCGTCAGCAAATATCGTATCCATTCATAGAATGGTGTAATTAAAAAAAGTGTAGGTATTGTGAAAATTACAAACGTAGAATAATTTCTGTAAAACGTTAGTCGACCGGTATATTTTCCAAGGCCCAATACAGTTTTTGGGTAAAAGACGCACACAATGAGGATAAATAGTGTAATGATGGCAATTTTTAACGCAGTAACATTAATTTCATTGCTACTGGTTGGCGGCTGATATTCAATTGAAAGCTTCAACAAAAGTTCAATTGCTTTAGTCTGATTGTCTTGGCTAATTCCGGTTGCCAGCAGTTCCTTGATTTGATTTTTGTAAAATTGTTTATAGTCCGTATTGTCTCCTGTAATTGAGAGTGAATAAATAAAAAACGGCCAAAATGCGATAAAGCCGATTCCACCAGCATACTTGTTCCAAATTTGTTTTGCTTTGTGAGGCTGGTTTTTCTGAATCCAATTTTCAATTAAGTACCGGATTTCGTTTTCGATGTCATCATCGAAACAGCTAATTTTATAATTAAGATATCCATCCTTCTCTTCCACGATAGACAAAGTGAATTTGTTATCTACTCCACATTGGACTTTGCAATCCAAGCTTGCAGGTTTAAAACCATGTAAGGCAGGGTCAATAAGAATATTCTTTAAGCTTTCATCTACTAACGTCCTGCCATCTTCAGAACTTAACGTTATTCGCTTGAAGAATCTCTTATTATCTACGAACGACTTATGCCGTGCAAAAGCTTTTTCAATTGAATCAAACTTTCCAGACCTAAAGTCACTTGTTGCATTGGACTCAACCTGCCGGTCGTGGGAAGTTTTTAGATTGTCATAGATTTTTGACAAGAGCTCTTCCAGCATTTCGAATTCATGAATACCGAGAAGCCATGGTCCTATTATTTCGCGTTCATTCGGAAGGTATAGACGTCCCATAAATATTTATTTTGAATTTAACAACATAAGTCATTCCAGCATCAAGACCTAGCTTTTTACGAAGATCTACATTTTACAGATAAAACGTTGTTTTAATACTCGCACGGGCTTTGGCCTTGCGCCAGGCATTTGCGCGGCCTTGCATTTGCATTTATGTGCGATGGCAAAAAAAACTTTTGTGAAATAGCCGCGCAAGTTCAGCAGGACCGCTTCACGTTCATGTGTGGGCTGGACTTGTGTAAAAGTTATATAATGTTATTGCGTTATGTTAACATAGCTTTGGTAGCAGATGAACCGCTTTGGAAAGAGAAACAATAATCAGAAGCTTATTCTTGAAATTTACACTGAACGTTCCAGAGGGAGCAGCAACACTCTTTGGAAGGCTTTGGTGCGCGCCGATAGGTGCGGCCTTACAATGTGTGTTGATGCTAGGGTAGGAGAATGCAATAGCACAACTACAAAATCCGGCAATTTTAATGAATGACAGAAGTTGACAAGCATCATTCCGTAAATTGCTACGGTGCCACTAAAGATTATGATTATGACAGATTATTATAAACTTTTGGGAGTTCCACCAACTGCAACCGCGGATGAAATTAAAAAGGCTTACCGTCAGTTAGCTCTAAAATATCATCCTGACAAGAATCACGGTGATAAACAATCTGAACAAATTTTTAAGATCATTAATGAAGCAAAAGAAACACTCTCCGACAGTAAAGCAAGAGGTGCATATGACCTTTTCTATAATAGAGCCAAGGCAAATGCCAGGAGTAAACGGTTAATACGCGTTTATGTGAGATATCCGCCATATTTTTTTGAACGTGGGCGATGGAGAAGGCGGAAGCGTCTCTGATAAATTGCCATTAGAAGGTTAGGCAAAGCTTTCGCCCATCAGAGTCACTCGTGAGAGGACTCTGATGCTTTCGAAGCGAGCACTTAATCATTCTCACAGCGCCAAATCTGGAAACTCCGGATTATCATTTACATGAAACCCTCGTACACGTATCCTGCATTTTCGTTTGATTAACATTCGTTATTCTCGGGCTGAGACTTATGGAAAGAGAAATTGGCACCACTGCTTAGTTTCCCACGTGGTTGGACGGTTGCATACTATAAAATTTGTGATCAGACAAAGAGGGTAGGGAAGGCGTAGGAAACAATGCAGAGGACGATGTGCTGAAATACATGCTCTGTTAAGGAAGGAAAAGATCAGCACATGAATAGGGAGGGTGCTGACCATTTTCCGACAAGACATTATAATACTACGTTTTCTGCTGTCGCATTACCGGGTTTGTCTTTGGCAGTTACGATGATCTTCGTGCCTGCGAGCGCGGCATTAGCCTTCGTTGCTGCGTAGTGCCATAACATAGCGTTACTGCTTTGTACAGCTTCGCCCGATTCCAGAAGAACACCGTTGGCGCCCAATACTTCTACGAACACGGAGACTACCTTGAAATCATCTACCGCCCTGATCTCGATCTTGTCACCGATAGCGCCCTTGTACCGGGAAGCGTCGATGCCTTTAACCACAGGTGCCTTAAGGTAGTCCGTGAACGCGACACTGTAGACAGACGGCAGCTTGTCGTTTACTCTGGCTGCGTACTCAGCTTTTAAAGCAGCGTCTTCGAGAATGCCCTTGGCATAGTAGACCGCATCTTTGAATTTGTCTTTCACCTTTTCCTGTTTTTCGGTAATAGATGTTCTCGGCCTCGGGCGCCTTGCGATCACGATGCCGCCGAGTTTGCTTTGTCTGAACACCACTTCTCCGAGCGTGCCTGACGAACCTTGCATAATGGGATTTCCATTCTGTCTCATAATTTCACCGCCGGACAAGGGATGGTTATGTAATGCCCTGCGGTGATGCAAACATCATTTGGCACCAGGCAACCTATTTGCCCGGTGAACAAAACTTGAAAAAATTCTTTCGCTTATGAAAAATGGCCAAATCTCGTCAGTTTCGAAGTTTCTCCGGAAACGTGTTCCAGCCATGAACTAGCCACGAAGAGGCCGGGAAGAAGCCATGAAGAGGCTGTGATGTTCTTTGGATGACTTGCGGTGGTGAAAACAGAATAAAGTTTTGACGCGGTCTTAATTCGAAGTTGTGGCTGAAACAGGAATGCGGATTCAAACTATTACCGCGTTGGGTCTTAAAGAATTTTCTGACGCTCTCAGCAAGCACTTAGAGCTTTGCGTGCGCGTGATCTGCGCGGCATTCCAATGTGTGTTGATGCTAGCGGCATTACCAAATGAGTAGTAGTATTGCACCAAACACTTTCTTTCTTTATTTTGGTAAAGATTCCTTGCCCCACCTGATCCAATCTGATCGCCAGCCCACTAGGAATCCGTGACCTTAACCCCCGCCAGTATGAGAATGGATTGGACAAAACTAATTTCATTTAAGCGATTCGGCGACGATGATGAAAAGGCAATCGCAAGGGCGTTTGTCGACGCAAGAAATGAGTTCGAACGCGACATCGATAGGATCATCTATTCATTCCCGTTTCGCCGATTGCAAGGGAAGACTCAAGTTTTCCCAATTCCAAAAAGCGACTTTGTTCACACGCGCCTAACTCACAGTATAGAAGTTGCGGGTGCGGGACGATCGTTAGGCAAACTTGCTGGCCGTTTTATATTAGAAAAAGAGACTGCATTAAAAAGCAGAGACGAATTTAGAGCTGGGCATTTCGGAAACATTCTTGCCGCTGCGTGCTTAGCGCATGATATTGGAAATCCCCCGATTGGTCATTCTGGAGAAGATGCTTTTCGCAGATTCTTTAGAACCCAAGATGTAGCTCTAAAAGAGAAATTTAACTTGACTCCCGAACAGATTGAAGATCTCAAAAATTTTGAAGGAAACGCTAACGGCTTCAGAATACTGACAAATGATCATCCATCGGCCATTCCAGGTGGGCTAAGAATGACTTACACAACACTTGCAACATTCACGAAATATCCAAAGCAGTCAGGAAAGGTGGAGTTGAACGAATTAGGTAAAAAGGTTTCCAAAAGGGTTTCTATGAAAGCCGACAAATTTGGTTTTTTTCAAAGGGAAAAAGAAATCTTTAGAGATGTTGCTGAATTCAACGGGCTATTAAAATTATCAGACAAACATGACGCATGGTGTCGGCATCCACTTGCTTTTTTAGTTGAGGCAGCCGACACTATTTGTTACAGTTGTATCGACATCGAGGATGGGTTTCACCTTAACTATGTATCCTACGAAGAAACTGAGAGACTTCTTCTCCCGCTCGCAAAAAAAGTTATAGAGCAGGATCCATGCGATCCAGAAACTGAATTAACTAAAATTACTGGAAGCGAAGATAAAGTTGGTTTCCTTAGGTCTCGCGCTATGCACAATTTGCTATACCAGTCCCTAGAGGTCTTCAAAAAAGAGTATGAGAAGATCATGTCTGGAACCTTCGATGAAGAACTTACCGATAGTATTGCGTTAAAGGACGAATTCAAGGTATTAAAAGATTTTAACAAAAAATCATTATACGACACGCCTAAAGGCGTTCAAATTGAAATTGCTGGCTACACTATCCTCGGAGGATTATTACAGCATTTCTTTGACGCTCTAGCACAGCCCAATCAACGACGAAGCACAAAAATTATGAACCTCTTGTATGAGCATGTGCGACCAACGACTGCCGACAATTATTTGAACTTTATGCGAGTTTGCGACTTTGTCTCAGGAATGACGGACGATTATGCAATAGACGTGTTTGGAAAACTAACTGGGTCGAGATTTCCAATAATAGACTAGGTTGCCTATGAGTTCTAAGGCTTCAAGACAGGTTAGCAGGGTGCTAGCTTGTTTTTGGTGTGAAATTTTTCTAACAAAGTTTAAGTGGGCAAATGGCGGTTCCGTCATCTTTGTAAGAACAACTATT
>CBHTUB010000132.1:0-12670 GCA_966095595.1 uncultured Chryseosolibacter sp.
TATGTCTATCACGAGCTCAGCTTCGACCGCTATCACAAAAATGCAGATCGTATCTTTCGTATCGTGGAGAACCTGAGAACTGAAAATGAACAGTTACTCCAATCCACGAGCTCCCCTCCTATGGGGCCGCGTTTTCTGAAGGACTTCCCCGAAGTAGAAAACTACGTACGCTTCCAAAATTGGAGCCTGCTCGCCGATCGCAATGGCATATCCTATTATGAGCCGGATTGCTACATTGCCGACAGCACGGTGTTCGATGTTTTCAGCTTCAACATGATCAAAGGCGACACCAAAACAGCGCTGCGTGAACCGCGCTCGATCGTTCTCACGGAATCCACTGCCAAGAAGTACTTCGGGAATGAAGACCCTATCGGTCAAACGATCAAGATGGACTATGACCTGTACAAGGTGACAGGCGTGCTGGAGGACGTTCCGGAAAATTCACACTTCCGGTTCTCGTGCCTTATCTCCTTCTCTACATGGAGCAGCAACAACAAAAGCGCGGAGGAACAAGCCTGGTTCTGGAATGGCTATCACACCTACGTTCTTTTGCGTGATGCGCCATCTGCCGAAAAAGTGCGTGCAAAGATGAAAGACTTCATCGAACGAAACATCGGCAAGGGCGGCATGTATTATGAAGATCTTCCGCTACAGGCGCTCACCAGCATCTACATGGCACCGCAGCGTTCGTGGGAAAATGGAACAAGGGGAAGCATGAACAATATCTATGTGCTTTCGGTCATCGCCATTTTTATCCTTCTGATCGCCTGCTTCAATTATATCAACCTCGCGACGGCACGGGCGTCGAGGCGATTAAAGGAAGTAGGTCTCCGAAAGTCATTGGGCGCGCTCAGGAGAATGCTTGTCACGCAGTTCCTGGGTGAATCCATTATCATAGCCTTCCTGGCATCATTGCTCGCAGTGTTGCTGGCGTGGACTGCACTTCCCGCATTCCGCACGCTTGTCGAATCTTCCTTGAGCCTATCCATATTGCCGAGCCCGTGGCTGATCGCCGGAGTTGCGTTCGCATTGGTCCTTTTCATCGGTGTGCTGGCCGGCGCCTATCCGGCACTGATCATCTCGGGTTTTCAGCCTCTGCAGATATTCCGTCCTGCCACAAAAGGGATGCACAGCCATCATAACTTCAGGAAAGTGCTGGTGGCGATCCAATTCGTTATCTCGATAGCACTCGTAGCCGGAACGTTGCTCGTCTCCGATCAGCTCGCACTCGTTCGCAGCCAGGATCTCGGCTTCAATAAGGACGCCGTACTGGTGGTACCTACCAATGGAGACACCGCCATCGTGAAATATCTCGATGCCGTAAAAAATGAATTGAAACAGGTGAACGGTGTCAGGGCCGTCTCCGGATCGTCGACAGTACCGGGACAGCAGACAACCAATCTTTACTCGGAGATCGAGATGACCGATGGAAAGATGTCGCCGACCAATATCAATTTCAACTTTGCCGATCATGACTTCCTGAGCACATACGACATCAAGCTCCTCGCGGGTCGCGACTTTAAGCGGGAGGTCAAGGCCGATGACACTACAGCTTATCTGATCAACGAAACTGCCGTGAAAGACTTCGGCTGGACGCCTGAAGAAGCCCTTGGCAAAAAAGTATATCGCGGGGGATATCCCGGCCGGATCATTGGCGTTATGAAAGACTTCCATTATCGCTCACTGCACGATAAAGTCGAACCGCTCCTCATCGCCATGACAACCTATGTCGGCCGCATATCCATTCGCATCGACGAGAATGACATACCGGGAACGGTAACCCGGGTCCAGAAAAAGTGGAACGAGCTCATTCCCTATCTGCCCTTCGATTACTCATTTCTCGATTCTGATTTCGATCGTCTGTACAAGGCAGACCAACAACTCGGTAAAGTGGCCAGCGTGTTTACCGGACTGGCAATTTTTATCGGTTGCCTCGGTTTGCTCGGACTTACCTCCTTTGTTGTAGAGCGAAGGACCAGAGAGATCGGCATTCGCAAAGTGCTCGGCGCCTCGGTAACCAATGTCGTGTTGCTGATCTCACGGGAATTCATCTGGCTCATCGGCATTGCCCTTGTGATCGCGACTCCGATCACCTGGTATCTGATCCGCGAATGGGAGCAGAATTTTACATTGCAGGCCGTTATCAATCCGATCAGGTTCCTGATGGCTGGAATGGCGGTATTTATTTTTGCCGGTCTCACGATAAGTATTTTATCGCTTCGTGCAGCCACCGCCAACCCGACCAGGGCGCTCAGAACGGAATAGGATCCCTATCACAGTGATTGAAAACAAAAGGTCCCTCGTTAGAGAGACCTTTTACTTTGTCGAAAGCCGTGCTAAACAGGCGAGGTCTTTCCTGCAAACGGCCGGGCGTCCCCGAAAGCAAGGATGATCGCTGCGAACCCCACTGCAAAAAAGCTCACTACGAGTGGCAAAACCCCATCTGACATCAGATCACTGATGAATGATCCCAGTGCTCCTCCAATGAAAAAGAAGATCGTCCCGTAGACCGACGAGGCTATACCTGCCACATCTCCCATGGGCTCCATCGCCAGCGCACTGCTGTTCGGCTCTACGGCCAGATTGATCGCCATCAGCAAGGTAACGGCGACGAAGAAAAAAATCATCTGCGGCGGATCACCGTTCACCAATGTGAATATGAGCAAGGCACTTGCCACCAGTGCATAAAAAAACAGGAGCCATCGAATAGACCTGCGCGCGCCGAGTGTTGCCGACAGCCGTGAATTCATCAGCGTAGACAGTGACATGAACAGTCCCATACCGCCAAATATCCAGGCAAACAATTCCGGGCGCCCATAGATCTCCCCAACGATATGTTCAGAGCTCGCAACATAGGCGCTCAACGTTATAAAAAGCGCTGTAGCCACTGCACTATAGCGAAGAAATATCCGGTTGTTGATGACTTTGCGGATCATCAGCCAGACCGTCGCCCGGCTCAAGATTATTCGCTGCTCTTTCGGGAGTGACTCTTCCAATCGGAGCGACCATAGAAATACAATGACCGCAAAGATGGGCGGTGTGAGGAATACCATCTGCCAAGACGAAGCGGACAAGATGGCCAGGCCCAGAAATGGTGCAACGATCGGCGTGAACAGGAAGATCGTAAAGATGAGGGACATGATACGCGCCATTTCATCCCCGACAAACCGATCCCGAACGCCTGCAATGGTAGTCATAAAAACGGCCGATGCGCCCATGCCGGCCACAAACCTGGCCACATACATCACTTCCAAGCTCGGAGCAAATGCCGCAACAATTCCACCCGCGATATAAAGCGGAAATCCAGTCCGTAAAATCGCCAACCTGCCGAATCGATCCGATAACGTACCGAATACGATCTGCGCGATCTGTCCCATAAAAAAGAACCCGATGATCCTTGCCGTGGCGGTTGATTCCGGAGCAAGGCCAAAATGGCTGCGAAGCTCACCGAATGCGGGAAGCATAATGTCGATGCCCAGCGCGGTCAGCATCATGGTACATGCGGAGAGTGCGATATACTCTAATGACTTCATTGATAGTTTACCTCCTTGAATTGCTGAAGCTACTTCCTTATTGTGAATTTCCTATTATTTCCATATGGCATTTTACAACGAAGTGGCTAAAGCACGCCTCAACCAATCCATCATATCCGGCCGCTTCTGCGTGACGGAACAGAGATACTCTCATTCAAATATATCGGTTAATCGCCCCGGCAATTTCCTACGCTTTCTTTCCTGCCTGCCTTTTTTTTCTGAACGTCTCGTCGATCATTCCTGCTTCGTATAACAAGGCACGTACCTGGTCTTCATTAATATCCGAAAGAGAATGAAAGTACATGACATAAACCTGCTTCCTGCCTTCCGCTTTCAGAACGCCATCTTCGTTGGACATCAAGTTTCCCTGACAAAAGCCGAGCGATACTCCTTTCGACTTTTGCGCTCCTTCCTTTCTCTTAGGTCCCCAATACACCGACGAGGGCCATATAAAGCATATCATCCGATTCTGCGTATAAAATGGAACACCTTCTCCGTAGTATCCTTTTTCAATCGCTTTCGGAAGGCACTCCTGCACCAGCGCGCGAAGTCGATCCACGATCACCTTCTCTCCCCGCGGGAGACCCAACAGCATTTCTTCAACGGTTTTGGCTACTCGCATATTAACAGGCAATTAGTCAACAGAAAATGGTCATCGTCCAAAAAAACAATTTGAAATTAACACATGTGGCAACCCGATGCAATTTGAAATGTGAAATTGAGATTTGAAATCCTGAAACCTGCCTTGCCGGCAGGCAGGTATGAAATTCTAACCCTCGAACATCTAATCCGATCTGAGAAGTAAATCGCTTTCACTATCTTTCAACCATGCTTATCGGGGAGCAGAAACTAAAATACTGGATCGACAACTTTTACGGCTATGGGTCGTGGCAGGCCCGGATCTGGTTCATCGGTTATGAAGAAGGTGGCGGGGACTTACCCGAGGAAGTCGCGGATAAGCTCGATTATTTTTATCAAAGGCACACGTCGGGCACGCCTACGCTCTGCGATATCCGTGATCTATACCGGCATGTTGCATTCAACATCGAAGGTCCCAAAAATGGATTATTCACGAATCTCTACCAATACCGGTTCGATGCCAACGCCATTCTGCACGGCACCTGGAAGAACCTGATTGCGTTTGTTCACGGCTACGATGGTAAAAAACTTCCGGAGCTGATCGACTACCAGAAAAATCTCTTCGCGTCTCCTTCATTGAACACGGAAGCTTTGATCAAGTTATATCCGCTGCCCAGTCCCCATAATCATGCCTGGTACTATAGCTGGCTCGACATGCCCGATCTCCGGTTCCTCAAAAGCCGCACTTTATATGAAGATCATGTTTATCTAAACCGGATACGACACATTGTCGATAACATCATCAGATATAAGCCGGAGGTAGCATTGATGTACGGCATGAACAATATCAACACCCTCAAGCACACCATACAGTCATCATTTCCGGATGTCAGGTTCAAAATGGTCAAAGCCATAAAACAAAAGATTCCACAGCATCATCTGGCTAACCTGAATGGAACGACCCTGTTGCTCACAACGCAGATCCCTGCCCTGCGGCATAATCGGATCGAAAGCGGTTTCGACTGGGAAGCACTCGGAAAAACGGTGAAGTCAGGAAGCTTGTTGTAGACAACTTTATTCCAACGCTTCTCACCTATTTTGCGGTACGCTGTCCGGCTGTCAACCGATTATTTAACAATAGAACACGATGACAGGCAACGATTTCATAAATTACAGCAATGAAAATCTTCGCATATTTTCTATTTCTCCTGCCGTTGACGGTACACGCTCAGACGCAGGAAGAACTCCAGCACCGGCAAAAGGCCGACAGTATCATCTTGTTCTTTCTTGGTAATGATATCGCAAAACGTTACGTAAGCCTGGATCCCGCCAAAAGCGAAAGCAGATCTTCCGGCTCCTTTTTCTTTCATTACGACTTTCGCCATCCGGCATTTTCAGGAGAGACATTCATCATCACATTTGCGCTCGATTCATCCGGGCAATTTATTCCCGGCAAAGACACTCATGGAATCATCCGTATCGTTTCCGCTGACTCTGCCTGGACATCCGCTCAACAGGCATTGACAATCGCCAGGGACAATGGTAAACGTGCAAAAAAAAGCTCCCTTCGCCTGGCGTGGGACACTATCAACATTTCGTATGACGCCTTTTATAAAAGCAAAGACTTTCGTGACATCTCGCCTGGAAAACTGGTATGGCTGATCGACGGAGAAGTGTTGTTCAGGGGAGACACCTATTCAGGAACATTCGAGATAAACGTACAGACTGGTGTTGTCTCAAAACGTTTTGCAATTCCATGGGACTAATCGGTAATCACGTTCAGCCGAGACCAACCTGATTCCGTCAATCCCCAAGTACATCTTTCCATGACACGGCACGCACGAAGTTTTGAATGGGGATGAACAAAGGTTCAGGCAACGCATCAGATGAAAACCATTCCCATCGCTCACATTTGTCAGGCTCCATCACCGTGAGCACACCAGATCGATATGCAGCCTTTAAAAAGATGGTGACGTAGTGCCTGTTCTCCCGGGGGAAGAGGTCGTTGGTTGCCGTTATGAAACGCAGATCACCGATTTGGATCCCTGTCTCCTCTCCCGTTTCGCGCAACGCACATTGCTCCCACGACTCGCCGAACTCCAGGTGGCCACCGGGGAACGACCACGCTCCTTCTCCATGACTTCCCCTCCGTTTGCCAAGAAGAACCTTTTTGTCTTTGATCACCACCACGCCAACGCCAACCTTCGGGGTTTGCTCCATGAAAGTAAAGTGAGTTAAATAAACGTAGAAATTATTCAGGCTTGAACTTCTTCTGCCATTCGTCCTTTCGCCAGTCAATGATATCGCCCGCCTTCTGTGTGAGCTTACCTGTGCTATCGAGCCAACCTTCCCAGAAACGATAAACAGGGTCTTTGCCCTCGAGAGGCTTTTCTTTTACCACGTGGCCCCGCATATACACTCTTCCGTCATCGAGCTGGCGGATATACGAAATGGTCGGATTGTTCATGACATCATAAGCTCCCAGCGTTTTATCCCACAAAAGCTTACCGGTCTTGTCGTAACAAAGCACTCGCTCTGATCCGCCGCGGTAGCGTTTGCTGTCGTATGAAAGCGAAAAGACATAGAGGTTGCCTTTCTTATCCTGCGCCACGCCCTGGTTTTCCATTTCATCGAACTGTGGTTTTACCTCGCGCGTCCATTGCTCTTTACCTTTCCTGTCGAGCTTATAAAGTGTATTGTTCCCGAACGCTGCACCTCCGCCATCGCTTGTCAGGATAACGGGCGCGCCGTAACCGGGCTTTCTCATGAACGGCTCGAAATAAGTTGAATATCCGAGGCGGTACTTCTGTGTTGCTACCATCACAGAATCGAAGGTGAGCTGCGCAAAAGTGTTCGTGCTGAGCAGACAAAGGATCAGGATAACTTGTTTCATGGCTATGAAGGTTGACAGACCTCAAATTACAAAAATCCAGCCAACAATTTCCCAAACCTCACTTGTCATCCCGAACTTCTTCTTAACCGAAATATTGATTTAGAGAGGCTGTCTCAAAAGAGCTGTTAACAGTATATCGAAGAATCTTATTTTGAATGTCTTCGTGAAACTCTGCGCTCCCCTGTGAATCTTTGTGCCATAGCTCTTACACCGAGTTCCACGAAGAATTCACCGAGTCTCACAGAGAATAAATTTGATTGATACCGCACATAGCCGACTTTTGAGACAGCCTCTTTTTATTCGAACCAATTGCATCATCAAAGCGGATAACCTCCGGTACAATTCAGACAGACGTTCCCCAGCGCTTCGTACCGATCATAGGCAGCGCCGGGTTTCCCGAACAATGTGATGATCTTATCGATCCGAACGCGGGCATTGCTATCGAGCTTAATAAAAATCCCTTCTCCGTTGATCTCCTCACAGGCCACTACGCTGCCAACGGCCTCCTCAACCTTGTCATCGCCATCAAAGAAAAATACTTTTCCCGAAGTTCCCTTCGCCATTTGCTCGGCGATGACTTCGCGATATTCGTATGCAACGGGTGTAAATGTATCTCGCATGCTTGCTGTTTTTTCAAGAACAAACCAAACCAGTAAAAAATTCTATCCCCCGACCGGCCACGCAGCCCCGAAACTTCCCTCACTTTCAACTTAGAAACATAATCTTAAAACCTATAGCCTGAAAGTGTTAACTTAACGCAAATTACAATATTCACATGAGTATTCGCGATCTGATCTTTTCAGGCGGCGTCACAGCGATAGAATATGCCCTGCAATCAAACCCTTCTCTTGCCCGGCAAGAGATCGACCTTCCCGACAATCCTTCCATGGCGTCCCCATTACATCGCATATGTGATGGCGTCTGTTCAGGAACATATACGGAAGAAGTTGGTGTCGAGCTGGCCCGTGTCTTTCTGAAGTATGGAGCAAACCTGAATCCTGACCTTCCCCCGGGCAAAGACTCACCACTTACTGCTGCCTGTAGTTTGCGTTGTGACAAGCTTGCGCTATTGTATATTGACGAGGGCGCAAACATTCATCATCGCGGATGCCACGGAGGCATGGCCCTGCATTGGGCTGCGTGGACAGGTCGCGACGTTGTTGTGGCCAAGCTTATCGATGCAGGTGCTGCGATAAACGAGCGATGTATAGATTTCAAATCCACGCCACTCTTCTGGACCATTCACGGTTACAAATTCGGCGGCGCCAACAACCGGCACCATCAGCAACAATGCGCAAGATTACTGCTCGCCCATGGAGCCGATCCAACGATACCGAATTTCGAAGGTTATCAACCCGTTCAATTGCTCGATGCCAGCGATCGGGAAATGCTTGAAGTGTTCAATAAATAGAATTGCTGGCGACGTCCTAAAAATTCCTCTTGCTCATTAACACAACTGTACCTGGTTCAGGCGTGATAAACAACACTTTCGATCTCCGAAAGTGACAGTATATTTTTACCGATCATTTTTCCGCTGACATCGTAGGGCTGAAGAATCACCGTGATCTCATCCGTGACCACTACGCCCATTACATAACAAAAGCGCGTTCGGGATCCCAGGATCTTGCTGTTGATGCCTATCGGCCGGCGAAGTGTCTTGCTGCTATAAAGAAGGCGAATGATGTTGTTTTTGTTGACGACCACACCTGAATTTCTTCTCACCATCCCTTTCGTCCTTTTATTTTGAATCATCACCATCTGTGAGGAAAACAGAATGCCAACCATACGCGTTAACTGCCGAAACATGCCTTTATCCGATTGTTGAATATGTTCTACATTGAATTACCAGGCATGGCCCGTAAACCTTTTTGCGTTACCGCACTTTCCCAGGCCCTAACCAATCATGCCGCTGAATTCGACCAGGATTCGCTATGATTTTGAAATTTTGAAATCTGAACTTCTATGAGTATGAAATCTGAAAATCTGGACACCTCTCCTCATCGGAAGTTTCTTCCTTCATGGAATATCTTTCCCTGTATAATCTCGGCAGCTCCAACCTTAGCGCGGGGATCGTCAACAGGTGCGGTCGTTTCGTCAGCGCGAAATGTAACATTGTTCAACATATCGTTTTCGGTGAGTGACGGAGTCAACTTCTTCAGCAGGCGTGAGAGATCGTAACAACGCTTTACAACTACATGGATAACTTCATTCTCTATCTGAAGCTGTCCTTCAACCATAAGAAGCTTCGATTGAATGATCTCTTTCCTGAATCGATCGAATAGTTTCTGGAAGACCACCAGATTGGCCGTGCCCGTTTCGTCCTCTATGGTGATAAAACAAATTCCACTCGCTGTCCCAGGGCGCTGCCGGACAAGGGTGAGACCTGCGACTTTAACTTTATCTCCATTTTTCCTTTTCGACAAATCACTTGTGGCTGTAATGTGAAGCCTTGTGAGATCGTCACGGACAAAACTTACGGGGTGTGCCTTTAATGACAGCGTAGTGGCAGCATAGTCGTGGATCACGTGCTCGGACAGTGGCATCGCCGGCAATACAATATTTTCATTCTTGTTTTCGAGAACATACTGCTCTGAAAATATAGTACGCACTTTATCCCGTGAGGTCACTTCCCACAGTGCCTTTCTCCTGTCAAGGCCTATCGACCGGAAGGCATCTGCATCCGCAAGCTTCTCGAGCACCGAATCATCCAGCCCTGCTTCGCGCAGCCCATGGATCGATTCGTATCTATTTTTTCTATCATCGACAAGCATTTTCACATCGTCTTCCCGCAGCCCTTTAACCTGTCTGAACCCGAGCCGTAAAGCACAATAATTGCCCGACTTCCCTTCAAGCTTGTTATCCCAATCAGAATAATTGATGTCTACCGGTCTGACGTCGACACCATGGTTCCTGGCATCGATCACGATTTGTGCCGGCTGATAAAATCCCATGGGCATGCTATTGAGCAACGCGCATGCAAAAACATCCGGATAATTACATTTCAACCACGAAGAGACATAGGCAAGCAATGCAAAGCTTACCGCATGGCTCTCCGGAAAGCCATAGCTTCCGAAACCTTCGATCTGTTTAAAAACCCTTTGTGCATATTCCTCCTTGTAGCCTTTTTTTACCATACCATTGATCAGCTTCTGCCTGAAATCTGAAACTACGCCCTTTGCCTTGAAGGTTGCCATGCTTCTCCTGAGCTCATCGGCCTCTGCCGGTGTAAATTCCGCTGCAACGATCGCAATTTTCATGGCCTGTTCCTGGAACAACGGAACGCCCAGGGTTCGCTTCAATATACCTTCAAGCTCCGCGGATGGATATTCAACGTCTTCTTCTCCGTTTCGCCTTCTCAGATAAGGATGCACCATGTCACCTTGTATCGGTCCCGGACGCACAATAGCCACTTCGATCACGAGATCGTAAAATTCCTTGGGCCGAAGCCGTGGCAGCATGGACTGTTGCGCTCTCGATTCGATCTGGAACACTCCAATGGTGTCGGCCCTGCTGATCATATCATAGACTTGCTTTTCATCCTGAGGAATGTTTGCAAGCGTCAACTTTCTATTGTAGTGCCTATCCACGAGGTCGAACGCCTTGCGTATACAGGTAAGCATTCCCAGCGCGAGCACGTCTATCTTGAAAAATTTGAGTGTCTCGATATCGTCCTTATTCCATTCAATGCAGGTTCTGTCCTCCATCCTGGCATTCAGTATCGGACAGATGTCTGAAAGCTTTCCTTCCGTGATCACAAAACCGCCCGTGTGCTGCCCAAGCTGTCTTGGAAATCCTATATACCGGGAAGTTAGCTCCAGTACCTTTCTTATCGTTGGATCGTCGGGATTGATGCCCTGGCTTATGATCCTGTCCTTGTCAAAGCCTTCATCTTCAAAATCCCATATCAACGCCGAAAGCCTATTGATCGTGTCGACCGAAAGTCCCATGGCTTTTCCGACATCGCGGATCGCACCCTTGTGATGAAGCTGCGTCACCGTCGCGACAACACCGGCCCGATCACGGCCATATTTCTCATAGATATACTGCATCACTTCCTCACGACGTTCATGCTCAAAATCCACATCGATATCGGGAGGCTCGTTGCGTGCAGAAGAAATGAAGCGTTCGAAAAGCAAATCGAATTTGGACGGATCGACAGAAGTGATACCGAGGCAATAACACACCGTTGAGTTCGCGGCCGAGCCACGCCCCTGGCAGAGGATATTTTTACTCCTCGCATAACGTACAATGTCGTATACCGTCAAAAAGTATTCGGCATAATTCATCTCCCCGATGAAGGAAAGCTCTGAATTGATATTGTTTGTAATTTTCTCAGGAATATTATCTTCATACATCTTCCTGGCTCCTTTCCACGTCAGGTAGGTGAGCTCCTCTTGTGGCGTACGTCCTTCCGTGGTGACTTCTTTGGGATATTGATACTTCAACTCTTCAAGCGAAAATGTACAGGCATCGGCAATCACCTTCGATTGTCTTATCGCATTAGGATACTGCCGGAACAATCGCCTGATCTCATCCTGCGATTTCAGGAATCGTTCCGCGTTGGGATGCAGCCTGAACCCTGCATTGTGAATGGTGCATTTTTCGCGGACACAGGTAATGATATCCTGAAGCTCACGACGCCCGGGATTGTGATAGTGAACATCATTGGTTGCCAACATGGGAATTTTATACGACGATGCCAGTTGAAATATCCTGTGCAGTTTTTTGTAGTCGTTTCCGCTATAATCACGGGACGCTGCGATGGAGAGGCTTTCCCCAAATACATCACGATATTCGGCGAGATCGCGTTTAAATGCGTCGTTGAAATCAAAGTTCTCTTCAAGCGCCTCAGGCGGTATCACGACGAACCTGCTGCCTTCCGCAAACCGATACACATCTTCTTTATAAATATGACATTCACCTTTCTCTGCGCGCATATTCCCCGTGGTAAGCAAATTGGAAAGTCTCGAGTAAGCTTCCTTGTTGGTTGGATAAGCCAGAAGGCTCGTGCCGTCTTTCAGGTCAAGCCTGCACGCCGTGATCAGCTTCATTCCTCTTTTTTTTGCTTCCTTGTGTGCCCGCACCACTCCGGCAAATGTATTGCGATCGGTAACGGCAATTCCATGATACCCCAGGGCATGGGCGCGTTGTACAAGCTCTTCGGGATGTGAACCGCCCCGCAGGAAGCTGAAGTTGGTGGTGACTTGTAACTCATAGTAGGGAAGCCCGGCACTCATCAGTTTTAGTTTGAGGTTAGTGTTTTAGTTACTTGTTTCAGTTTTCAAATTTTCAAGGATTCAGAAAGTCACAGTTTAGCATATCGTTGATTACTTATGGCTTAAAGCTTACAGCTCACGAAAAATACCCATGCAGAAACCACTTGAATTCCTTTTCATTATAGTGACCTGACCTGAAAAGCCAGTAACGATTCCCTTGCTCATCCTCTACCCTATAGTAATCACGGTGTTCGCCTTGCTGAAGCCACCACTCCTGCTCTATACGCTCAGGGCCATCGGCCTTTTTGATGTTGTAAATCTTACCCCTATGACGGAACAACATTGGCGGATAGTCCGGTATCGGCGCGGTCACGTCAATCTTTTCGGGCCTGCGCAAAAGATACAATGGACGCTGTCTATCCGTTCGCCATACTGTTGCCGGTTTCTCG
>CBHTUB010000133.1:0-12627 GCA_966095595.1 uncultured Chryseosolibacter sp.
TTTGTTAAAAATCTTCCTTTCATTAAAAAAATATATTTAATATAAAAACACGACTGGTTAGGATAGCAGAGAAAATTGCAAAGGAGGTTTGATATGGCGTCGAAACAAAAAAATAAAGGAAAGGTTTTAAAATCAGTTGAGAGGTTATTTGCTAGCGGCGACTCTTCATTTGCGAAAGAATATTTGGAAGAGAATGGTTATAACGCGGATGAAGTGGGAAAGAAGGGAGCCGTGTTTGTTAAGGAATTAGTTGAAGCAAAAAAACGAGCGATTTACTTTAAGAAGAAAGAAAGTCAGATTGACTGGACTCATAAATCGGTGCTGCAACTAATCAAAAATAACAAACAACTAGGTGAGGATCCTATTACCATCATTAAAGAAAAAAGTAGAGCGCTAATCCTTGATGCGTTCACCCGCGGCTGGCTAGGGCCGCCCTTTGATGTAGTCCAACTGGCGCAAATGAATAATATTCAAATATCGCCTTACGAACTCGTGCCAGATGCACGGATTTTGCCGGTACGAGAAAATCAATTCAAGATTGAATACAACCCTTTTCAAAGTCCTGCAAGAATAAATTTTTCAATTGCCCATGAAATTGGTCACACTCTGTTCGCTGACTGTGCTGAAACTGTAAGAAACAGAGAAGTAAAGTTGGAGGACGAATCTTGGCAGCTTGAATTTCTTTGCAATGTTGCTGCGTCAGAATTGCTACTTCCTTACGCCGAATTTTCAGTCGAAGCAAATGAGATTGAACTTACTATCGATAGCTTAATAAGCCTTGCAAGAAAATATAATGCATCAGTGGAATCGGTCTTACTTCGTTTCTGCGAAGTTGTAGAAAAACCCTGCACAATGGCTCTTGCCTCATTTAATACAAAAGGGGAATTACGTGTCGAATATAGCAAAGCTTCGCCAATGTCAGACATTTCGTTACCTCGAGGTTTTTTGGTCCCCTTGACTTCCAATGTATACGACTGCAAAAAATCCGGCGAGACATCGCATAAATTGGAAAGTTGGGAAATATTTAAAAATCGAAAATATCGCGTGTATGGTGCCGGCTTATCCCCCATAAGGAAACAAACAACTCCGCGCGTCGGGATAATAATTGTTCCAGAAGCTTATGATACTACCCCATCTCGAGGAATATATTGGGTAACTGGAGACGCCACAATGCCGAGGGGAGCGGGAGTGAAAGTAATTGGACAGGTTGTAAACACAAGCGGTGCACTGGGTTTTGGTTTCGGCCGCGCCATCGCAGAAAAATTTCCTGTCGCAAAAAAGGAATTGCAAGAATGGAAAAAAGATAAGAAAACATTCAGGCTTGGAAATTCAAGAATGATAAAGGTTAATGACGATCTATACATCTTTCAAATGTTAGCACAAGAGGGCATAAAACCCAAATTTGGCAGTGTACCTCTGAGATACAACAGTTTGAGGAATTGCTTAAAAACATTGTGTCAGGAAGCTCTCGAAATGAATGCCACAATTCATATTCCGGCGATAGGAGCTGGGCAGGCTAAAGGTGATTGGAACGTGATCAAAGGAATGATCCATGACGAGTTGGTCAAGAGGGGTGTTGATGTTACAATCTATATGAGGCAAGGCACTAACATGAAACCTAATGAGTCACGAACACTTATAATCTTTAAGGAGGATGCAAAATAAGAAAAGTATTATCCTTTTATCGGGCGAGATCGCATGTGGAAAAACAGAGTTTTCAAAAAAACTCAAAGAGCTATTTAACTTCTCAATTTTAAGCTCTAAAGACGCATTGGTTGAAATTGCGAACCAGAAATACCAGGGTAAGATTCCAAATGAAAGAGAGTTTCTTCAAAAATTTGGCCGGACGATGGACAAGAGTACAGAAGGGGGCTGGATACTAAATCATTACCAATCATTTTTGAATTCAAACAATCTAATTTTAATAGATTCTGTTAGAATCAAGGAACAGATTTCGTCTTTCAGAAAAGCTTACGGTTTATCTGTTTTTCATATTCATCTTTATGCGCCTGCCGACGTTAGAAGAAGTCGATTTATTCAGCGGAGAAGAGAAATCGACTTTCTAAGTGAATTACAAGCAAAAGAAAAATTTGACCAGTACTCTAGTGATCCAACAGAAAAAAATGTTCATCAATTGGAGGATATTGCCGATTTAGTTATCAATACAACGGACTCCTCAAACATTAATGATCATGTAATCCGAGCCGCTGGATTCCTTAGGATACTACCTCGGATTCACAATCGAAATGTAGACATAGTCATCGGTGGTCAATTCGGATCTGAAGGAAAGGGACAGGTGGCGGCTTACCTCGCACCTGAATATGATTGCCTAGTCAGAGTGGGTGGGCCCAATGCTGGTCACAAGGTTTTTAATTATCCCGAACCCGATGTTTTTCATATTATTCCCTCCGGAACAAGTAAGGCGCGAAACTCTAAACTGATTCTTGGTCCGGGCACGGTCGTGTACGTCCCAACTTTATTAAGTGAGATATCCAAATACGGACTTGATCCTGATCGCCTGATAATAGATGAAAACGTAACGGTAATTTCAGAAAAAGATAGGCAGCGGGAAGAAAAACTAGATAAAATTGGGTCCACGAGAAAAGGTGTTGGAGCTGCGACCGCGCGTAATCTTTTAGAAGACCGGCTTGGTGAAAGTCGTAAAAACAAAATCGACAGCATCGCCCAATTAAAGCCGTTCGTTGGAAGCGCACACGAAGAGTATGAGAAGATCAATTCAGCTGGCAAAAAGATTTTACTTGAAGGGACACAGGGTACTTTTTTAAGTCTGTATCACGGATTCTATCCATACGTGACGTCCCGGGATACTACCGTTTCTGGTTGTCTCTCTGAGGCAGGCATTGGAATAAATCGTGTTCGAAAAATCGTAATGGTGACAAGAAGATATCCAATTAGAGTACAAAATCCAATGCACGGCACTTCAGGTCCATTTCACAGTGAAGAAATTACTTTGGAAGAAGTTAACAAGAGAAGTGGCTATCCGTTGGAAGAACTTCGAGAAATTGAAAAGACGTCAACAACTAAACGACAAAGAAGAATAGCAGAGTTCAATTGGGCTTTGTTCCGAAAAGCGTGCGAATTAAATACACCAACGGATATTGCTTTTACATTTTCGGACTACATAACGTACGACAATCAGCAAGCAAGACGATTTGACCAACTTTCAAAGGAAACGACCAAATTCATCGATGAGCTTGAACGTTGTGCAGAAGTTCCTGTGAGTTTAATTGCAACAAGGTTTTCAAATAGATCAATTATTGATAGACGAAACTGGATATGAATTTAGAAGACTTTATTAACCGAACAGATTTTGTTTACCACCTGACATCAGCACAGAATTTAACAAACATTCTTTCTATGGGGAAACTTCTCAGTGCGAAGGAAATAATTGCTAATTCAGACTTAGCGAGGAATGAACGGACACAAGTATTAAAAGGTCGGAGACCCTTACATTTTCCCATTCGACTGAACGGAGTGGAATGTTTATTACGCGATCAAAGACCAATTTCCGAAAAAGCACTTCAAAAATGCTTAACTGATGGATGGGTGGTTGGAGATTTCATTGAATCTCTTAACAGTCGTGTCTTCTTTTGGCCGACATTAAAGAGGTTGCAAATTCACTACAATAGGTATCAACAGGAGAATCCGAAAATAATAAAAGTACCTACAAGGGAGTTAATAGCTTTGAATTCAAGAGCGTTACGCTTTTGCCACCTAAATTCTGGTGCGACAAGATGCCATCCAAAATGGAAAGGGGCGCCGCCCCCGCGAGGGCAGGACACATTCCGCAGACCAGCTGAATGCGAATACCTCCCAGCACAAGTCGCGGAAGTTACGTTTAGTGATGCATGCATTTTACCTCAACAAATTTACACTGGAAATTCACCTGATGGACCATGGCGGTCTGTTTCTTTACCGAAATAACAACTAATGGAAATCAACTTTGCAACTTCTGAAGATGAAGCTAAAGAAAAGTATGGTAAGTTCGAGAATACAGATCCATTTCCTGAAATACCTCAGGCGCTGCTGAATTCTGCGGACATCCACGACTATGTTCGCACGACAGGAATGATCTATCCGTTCTTTCCAGAAAATCTCAAACCGGCATCTTATGGTATCAGATTAAAAGGCGAGTACATTTTTTGGCTTACACCAAATGAGAGAATTCATGGCTGGTTCGACAAACTCACTGAAAAGGACTCAGATGGAGACATTGTATTTACCTTAAAGAAAAATTCGATCGCATTTGTACAGCTTGAATCTTCATTCAGATTCCCTTCATACTTGGCTGCTAGATTTGATTTAAAAATCCGTCACATTTACCAGGGAATTTTATTGGGAACTGGACCACTTGTTGACCCAGGTTATGAAGGAAATTTATACGTGCCTCTTCATAACTTGACTAATAACGATTACAAGATTAAGATCAACTCTCCGGTCATTTGGATGGAGTTTACCAAGTTAACTCCAAACGCAATATGGGATAAGGCTTACAAAAGTTCCAATAATCGCTTTGGAAAATATGTACCGTTCACAAAAGCTAGAACGAAAAAAACGCTTTCAGACTACATCAATGATGCGTATCCTAATGCGCCTATAATTAGCACAATCCCTGGTATCATTGCCGAGTATGACGATAGAATCAAGAAAAGTGAAGACGCTGTTAAATCAACTGTAGATAGTGCAACAAAGGCAACTAATTCATTTAATCGAGCTGTTTTGATTGCAATGATCGGGATATTTGCAACTATCGCATTTCAAATGTATAACATACAATCCAAGACAGTTGACTACTTGCAGGACTATGATAGCCGCCTTTTCGACGCTCATTCTGAGCTGTTAGAAAAACAAGAAGGGTATATAGATTTAGCAAATAAGGTCGTCCATCTAGAAAACCAGATCAAAGTTTTACAGGAAGAGTTGAAAAAAGTTGAAACGAATTTCCCCGATAAAAGCAAAAAGAGTAATAATAATGCGAATTGAAATTTCTGGCGGCATAGGATCTGGCAAGACCACACTTGCTACATTATTTTCCGGAAGTAAATTCAAGGTCCTATTTGAAAATTTTAGGCTGAACCCTTTTTGGGAACCATTCTACCAGAACCCCAACAAATATAATTTTGAAACAGAGATAACGTTTGTCCTGCAACATTATCATCAAATTAAGTTGAATGTTGATTCACACGTTGTTTGCGATTTTTCGTTGTACCAGGATCTAGCATTTGCCAAACTGGGATTAACTGGTAAACGCCTTAAAATTTTTGAGGACGTCTACTCCGAATGCATCGCCGAACTGGGACCGCCAGATTATGTTATAAGGCTGGAGTGTGATTCTTCAACGATGTTGCAGAGAATTAAGACTCGTGGCCGCAACGAAGAAACACTCATTGACGTACAGTTTTTAGAAACATTGCAACAATGCATAGTACGTGAAGTTGATTGGCAGAAAACAACTCCAAGCCTCACCATAAACAGTGGAATTAAAAACTTCGCTTCGAATGATTCAGATAAACATGAAGTTATGGAATCGTTTCGCGAACTAATTGATTTTGCTAAATTATGATTCTGGTAAATCAGCTACTTACTCAACGCACTTCCTATAACCTTTTTTCCTTTTGACGAAACTCCCAAGGCGGTATAGGGGGCTCCAACCAAAACTTCCGGGCGACTCAGGAATGCTCTGCTCTCTGTAAGCCTTTATGTCAGCGTTCATTCTGCAATCTCATATTTAACATAATATAAATTATAGTACAACTGTCTGAGCAAATTTTTACGCACGACTCACGCGGGCTGACCGCCCTTGTGGGGTTTTAATACCAGAAAAATGTATTGGAAATGCCCTTTCTATGTGCATCCTCTGCGTTTTCTGCGATCGCGGCCAGAGATAGTTATGTGCGCCTGTGTGGCTGTTCTGAAAGGCCTATAAAAGAAATAGGGCAAATGCACGTGGATACATTGCCCTACTGATAACAAGTTGCCGTCCAGAAAGGAAGGCTCCGAAAGATAAACCGAAAAACGTTACAAACAAATACTACGGCCAGTACTCGATTTCCCAGGCGACATCGACCTGAAAGTTACAGGTATTCCCGGCTACGATATTGAACTGGGCGCGATCTATCCACATACGGAACGACAGCCAGTAGATCACGTCCTGACCGTTCATGTCCGGCGATGTCACGTCGTTAACCTCGATCCAGTTGCCGATGACCTTTTCCCCGGCGGCTGGATCGCTTGTAACTGCATTACCGATCGTCACGACTACAGTATCCACGTCCACAGCACAGGTCGGCGCAAGGCCTACCGTACCGCCAGCTATCGGGTTAACCTTTGGGATTGCCTTGACTGACTTCAAACGCTTTCCCATAATTCCGGGTAAACGTGCAGGGTTCGTGTCTTGCCCTGTGTCGTTGGTTTCAACGATCAACGCATCTGAATTGATCGCAAGCCATTGAGCAGTGAACGTGAAAGTAAACTGCGCATGGTTCGTTTGCTGATAACAAAGTTTTAACGCTTCGCCAGCCATGACTTTAACGCTTTAGTGTACGAATCGAGTGACGCAGTAAAGTAACTCCTTTGCTTCAACGCTTGCGCATATTCTTCGACTGACTGAAGGTTAGTCGGGAAGTGCGTGAAGCGCATCCACTTGAGCAGATCATCGAACGACCTTGTGTCGTTGTCATAGGCGGCATAGTAACCGCCGTCCGGGGCTTTCGTTCCCTGATAACCGGCGAACGGTCTGACACTTGGAACCTTCATACCGAACGCATTATTATTTTGCTTATACACGTTCGATGTGAAGTTAGCGGACTCATGTTTCGCCTGAGCGATAACGTAGTCGACATACGCAGCGAATTCGCTGTTAAGGATGCGTGAACGATTGAGTTCACCACCCTTATTGTTTCGGTTCTTCTTTAGCATTTGGTAGACTGTTATCAGTAGGACGATTAAAAGGGCTATCGGTAGGCCAAGATTTCGAAGCAGCTTCGAACCCGTCCGCGATGGCCGTGCAGCATTGCGCGACATACTTTACGATTTTGGTTATACGAAATAGTCCCTTCATGTTACTGGACTTTACGGGTTACACATAGCGAGGTAAGTTTTCCTTGCGTGTCTCTGTTAGAGGTTACCTCCCATCCTTTGATATTCGCTTTGTTCGCACAGATCATATCGAGAGCTGTATCGAGCATAGAGAACAACAGAGCGCGTAGTATCATCTTTCCCATGATCGACGTGATTACTGGCCAGATGATGAAGTCGAATTCATGAAGTAAGGCTTCAATGCCATGAACAGCATTGCTAAGCCTACGCCAACAAGAATAAAGGCAATTAATGGTAGTGCCGTCGACAACACCCCCGCATAGATCAGAAAGCATGCAAGGGCAGAATAAAAAACCGTCTTCGCCGTATCGCGAACAAACGACACAGGCTTGCCTATCGCGTTGGCTATTGGCTCAGCCGCCCAATCGAACGTCATGAGGAATGCCAGCAGCATGATGAAGCAAAGGATATACAGAAAGATTTTAGACCACTTTTTCATTTTGATTTGAGTTTTCGGTTGTGACATTTTCGTCCTGACTTGTCACCGGCTCAGGATCCAATTCCGGTTTCTTTTCGTGACGCGCCCTACGTGCAGGCTCAGTCTTGATGTAGTTTGCAAGATACTCTGCCGTGCCTTGCGCGGAGAGTGCAACGTATACCAGCGCTGCAACACAGAGCAGCGCCAGTATCCCGATGATTTTAATAAACAACTTCATGACTACATGTTTCTGAGTTTCTCACGTAGTGTGGCAAGGGTCTTACGATCTTGCTTTTTCTGAATTTGTTTTTTGACCTTGTTGATCTGTGCCTTGACAGACTTAGGCCGTTTCTTTGATCCGAAATTTCCGAACATGGTTTTTAACGTTTACGTTTGAAAGCGAATATTGAAATGATGACTGCGATTACACCGCCAACGATAACCACTGGCCACAGCCACGCCGGGGTTTTACTATCGCTGACGTTGACCCCTCCTATCGATGCATCGAATGCAGCTTTCGCAGCAGTCGAAACTTTCTGAACCGTTGACTTCACAGTCGAAGAAAGTGAAGTCGGTTGTATCACTGCCTGACTTGCTGACTTTTGTGCACTCTGCAACGTTGTGGCATACGAACCCGAAGGAACCGCACTTCCGCCTATCAGCTTTGGTGCAAGGTTCGAAGCTAGTTTCTGAACGATCGTTCCTCCCGGCAACGCAGTGGCTAACTGTGGAAGTCCTGCCTGCAATGCAGCGTTGACGCTACCGCCTGACAACAGTTTCCCGGCTATGCCTGATGCACCTGAGACAACGCCTGCAAGATTAGATACGCCGGGGATACCTAACTGGCTCACAACTCCCGTGAGTCCAGACGCAACATTGGTAACCGTCCCGACTGCGTTACCAATGCTTTTAATGGCCTTTGAAAAAATAGACATGACCTTATTTCAGTTTTTGATTGAGAACGTCCCAGGCGGCTTGTGGTATTTTCACAGGTAACACAGCAGTACCGCCAGCGGTCGCGTTGGTGTTTACTCTTACTGCTTTGATCGACTGATCTGTGTTATCGATCACTGTGATCGTTCCCAACTTACCGTCAGCATCTGTCGCGTTTTTGAAGTTCAGCAACGCATCAACCTCGACAATCGAAAGCGTGTCCTTTCTTCCGTTCGTCCACTCGATCTCGCAGTTTGTGACGTTCGCCGGTGTGGCTATCATCAATGCAGAGAATCTTTCGAACACCTGATTTGATGTAGGATTGATCGTGACCGCAGAGGCTTCGAACGGTACCCCGTTTTCCGCATCGCTGAATCCGTAGATGATCGGAGTCGTCGCGCCTGCATTTGTCAAACGAATATTGGTGTTACCCTCTACCCTTCCCGTTGCCAGCTTTAGAACTGATCCCACGGG
The DNA here is from genome assembly GCA_966095595.1 of uncultured Chryseosolibacter sp. Classification (GTDB taxonomy): domain Bacteria; phylum Bacteroidota; class Bacteroidia; order Cytophagales; family Cyclobacteriaceae; genus Chryseosolibacter. Next base: position 8,945 of record CBHTUB010000133.1, read on the forward strand.
GCCGTTTGCGCTTTCTTGCATCCACTTCATGAACGCAGTGATAAGGGCCTGTGTCTGGATATTGATCCATGTACGGCCCTCGATCTCGACCAGCAACGCCTGAATAGGGTTAGCCGTATCGACATCGCCGATAACGATGTAGGCGGGGCATGAATCCTGACCGAGAATCCCGGTAACCACACCCGCGCCGGTGACTAATGTTGAAATTTGAGACATGATGAAAAATTGTTTAAGTGAAACATAAGAACCCCAAGATACATAGATATATCGAAATATTTCGATGTATCGATCTGTCGGAATTACGTCGAGTAGGATAAACCCATAGGAATGCAAAAAGAAAGGCCCCGAAGGGCCCTATTTTGATGCGGTGTCCATACCTGAAGGTGTGGACACTTTTCGATATCGGTGTCCAGCTAGATCTTGTTGGACACTTTCAGTGTGACAAACTTTACAGTAGTAGAACGGATGCGTATAGTAAACGTATCCGTACATGTCTTCTATCAGCAATCGCCGCGAACACTTGCGACATCTTGCACGTGGTTTCTTAGTTGGCATGGTGTTTAAATTTGAAGGTTGAGTAAGGGACTTTAACATTGTTGATGTAGTAATGCCATTCAGACATATAGTCGATGCGCTTACAGATCGGCCGCACCTTAACGACTACGTGTTGACCCGGGACATCTGTAAAGAAGATTCTGAAACGTGGTTTGTATTTCATTTCGATTTTGGTCTAGGTGGAACCGCTAACAGTTTTCCGAGGTGCAGACAAAACTTGCACACACGATCACAGGAGTTTGGTTCCTGACAGATCGGTTGCCACTGATACTTTTTTTCGATCACACTGTTTCGAACAGCCAGCCGTTTTTCTCTTTCCATAGTTTTTGATTTTGTTTAATTGATCTATTGTACTTCCGTGACTCGATAGCAGACGTTGTAAAGTTTTTATCTGTACGCTTCACTTTGAAATTCTTTTCGGCAACCATGACCGCGCCGTACATCGTGATCACTTCGTTCGTAGCGTAGAAGTAAAAGCATGTTTGATAGCCGGACTTTTGCGTGATCACTTTTTCAGATACCGGCGTCATGTCGTTTGGCAGATAGTTCAAGCTGATAGGTTCATGCGATGAAAGGTTTCGTGTACATGAGAATCGCCGGGAATAGATGTACCGTTGCGCGCCTTTGCCCATGTACTTTATCAGGTACGCCGGGATCGATCTCACTGATCGCGGGATGCGCTGAACGTCAACGGACGATTTGCTGATCACGCCTACATGATTGTTCCAAGTGTTTTGCAGCCACATGATGTCTATGTATGCATCCGTGACCAGATGAAAATGCAAATCACCAACGCCGCCGAATTTCTTTTGCCGCTTCATTTGCGCCTCGCTGATCCAGACGTATGAAAATTTCTCGCCAGCATGTCGTTTGATATTTACCGCGACACTCTCGAGCAGCCGCGAGAACTTCGCAGTGATCGCGAGGTCGCCGGTTTTCTCGCACGTTGGTGATAGCTGATAAACCTTGTAACCTTTGCGTGATGGAAGTGTAAAGGTGAAGAAGTTGATTGCGGCATTTGAATAATACCACAGAAGAGCGGCCGCGTTATACAGCTTTGGCCGCGATGATTGTCCCTTCGTTTCATTCTCCCGGAAGTTCTCGCATGTTGGCTTATGACCAGCAACCATGCCACACAACGGACACGCTACACCGCGCACCAAGTTATGGCTGCTACTTTCATTATACCACACGCAGTACCCGGAAGGGTGCAGCATGAACGGCAAACGTTTCGAATTAAGATTACGACAACTTGTTACTTTAAAGAAACCGGCCCGTGCTATTTCCACGTGGCACAAGGCCGGTTTACATTTTTCGGTTCGCGGTGTTCATCCCCATGAGTGCACCGCTATCATGGTAAACTTAACAGCTTATAAATTATAAGTCTTGTTAGCTGACTGGCTGACCACAGTTAACTCGTGTACGCCTCAGCGCGAGCCGGTGCCGCGCATCCAGCGCACCAAGCGACCGTGCGACTATTGCGCATGAATACAAATACAGCCACAGGCAAGCAGTAATGCAGGCCGCGCAAGATCCGAAGCCTGCAAAATTTGTAAGAAACTAGAGGGGGGCAGGCTGACGAAAAATTTTGCCTCTGCCCTGTCGACTTTGTAAATTGTTCTCATGATCTACTCAATTCACAATAACTGCGTAATCCATGATATTCCATACCGTAAAGATTATGATAGATGGAGACCGCGGCTGTCTGATAAAGAACATCAGGATATTATTGCTGAGTTGACAAAAAAGATAGGTGACACACAAATTCAAACATCCAGTTGGATGCCTGGAAAAGACTGGACAGACACCGTTTTCGATCCGATATATTCAAAAGCTTGTCGCAATGACTACGCACAAGCGGCACAGTTTTTTGGCCTGTTAGTTTGGGAAGCCTTTCTCTTGCATTCAGACCATTGGGCTTTTGGCCACTATGAATTAGATGGTATTCCAATTCAAGGGCTCACGTATTTTAAAGTGTACCCGTGAAATTTGGAATGGGCTTCGTTCATCGTCTAAATTCTTTTTATCCTCTGCCCTGTTCATCAGAACCTCAATTCGTGCGCGCGACCAAAGCCACCCTTGACTTCCTTTCCGCTTGAGGCTGTTTACACCCTGTTAGGACGCAATGGGAAAGTGTACTCATACTGATTGATAATTCTGATCTACCATTTTAGCGAGAGTGATTTCTTTTGTAACCGTAAACGTTTCCCAAGGCGTCCTTCCGTAGCAATACTTTCCGGTATACCTTTTGCTAGCGCTCAAATACTGAAACTAAATTCTTAGCAAACGCTTAGCAAGTGCCTTATGTTCTTCACCGGCGGCTTCTAAAAGGCGTTGCTTAACTTCTGCGCTTAACTTATCAGCAGACAAGGTTGCTTTTTGATTAAGCCCGCTTGGATAAATGTTGCTATCGTATTCATGCAGAACTTCTCCATTGTCATAAAGGGTATAATCGTCATCAAGACCATTTTTCATTCGTTGAGATACAGCAATGACTCTTTTCATATGCTTTAATGTTTTAGGTTCATATGCAAATACAAATTAGGTGCTGCTTTCGGAACGGGCTCTGCGATAAAGTGTAATGCCAGCCGTATGCATCAAGCTACATAGTTAACGTCATCCATTATTTTACGAAAGATTTTCTTTCCATTGGGGATACTTTTTTTAAATGCCTTTTCCACGTCTTTATTCTTGCCCCAAGCTGAAATGATTACTGCAAACATGTGCTTTCTCGCAAGATGAAGTTCTATTGCGTCTTCAATAAAACCGGCCTGCCAATATGAAAGTGCATCGCGATCAAAATCGCCAGAGACTTCTACGGCTTTGATTTGGTTAAACAAATTTGCTAAGTAATTCCACTGAGAAGAAAAACGCGAGTAGAGCGCTAAGTAAATGGCAGCAAAAACCGCTGCGAATATTTCAATACTCGAAATAATTTGAAGCTGGAGCTCGCGCAACGAAAATTTCCAAGTTCTGTCAGGATCGAAGCATTGAATAATTACGATATACAGAACAAAAATTAAAATGGAAATAATAGTTGTTCTTACAAAGATGACGGAACCGCCATTTGCCCACTTAAACTTTGTGAGAAAAAATTCACACGAAAAAAAAGCTATCACCCTGCTAAC
>CBHTUB010000134.1:0-12586 GCA_966095595.1 uncultured Chryseosolibacter sp.
TATAGGTAAGTCCTGTGACCTGCGAAGTACCGTTGGCGCCTACGCAGAAGGTGTTGTCAGTATTGAGTGTAGCAGTGATAACAGGCAGTTCGCTGTCGTCATCGACTGTTACGGGCTCGGTACCCACGCAACCACTTGTGGTATTGGTGACCTCGATGGTATAGGTGAGACCTCCGGCCAGACCGGTAGCGTTCATCAGATCTGCAAAAGCAACGATCTCTGAATTATCCGGCTTGAGCCATGTGATTGAAGGAGTAGCACCACCATCAGTGATAGAAGTGATCGCTATAGAACCGTTATCAGGTGCACCGGCACAGTTTGTAGAAGGTGTAGGAGTCGCAGCGATGGTCGGATAAGTTAGATCATCGGCGATGACTACATCGAACGGAGCCGAAGTACAGTTTACATCGGTCTTGGTAGCTGTTACGGTGTAGGTAGCCGCCGCCATTCCTGTAGTAGTGCTGATGCCTGCATCACCGTTAGACCATGCGAATGTATATCCTGTGAAAGGATTCAACACGGCTACGGCTTTATAGGTAAGTCCTGTGACCTGCGAAGTACCGTTGGCGCCTACGCAGAAGGTGTTATCAGTATTGAGTGTAGCAGTGATAACAGGCAGCTCGCTGTCGTCATCGACTGTTACGGGCTCGGTACCCACGCAACCACTTGTAGTATTGGTGACCTCGATGGTGTAGGTGAGACCTCCGGCCAGTCCGGTAGCATTCATCAGATCTGCAAAAGCAACGATCTCTGAATTATCCGGCTTGAGCCATGTGATTGAAGGAGTAGCACCACCATCAGTGATAGAAGTGATCGCTATAGAACCGTTATCAGGTGCACCGGCACAGTTTGTAGAAGGTGTAGGAGTCGCAGCGATGGTCGGATAAGTTAGATCATCGGCGATGACTACATCGAACGGAGCCGAAGTACAGTTTACATCGGTCTTGGTAGCTGTTACGGTGTAGGTAGCCGCCGCCATTCCTGTAGTAGTGCTGATGCCTGCATCACCGTTAGACCATGCGAATGTATATCCTGTGAAAGGATTCAACACGGCTACGGCTTTATAGGTAAGTCCTGTGACCTGCGAAGTACCGTTGGCGCCTACGCAGAAGGTGTTGTCAGTATTGAGTGTAGCAGTGATAACAGGCAGCTCGCTATCGTCATCGACGAGAACAGGTTCCACGCCCACGCAGCCCGTGGTGTTATCAGTAGCTTCAATGCTGTAGGTAAGCCCTCCGGCCAGACCGGTAGCGTTCATCTGGTTTGCAAAGGCTGCCAATTCCGTGTTGTCGGGTCTGAACCATTTGATGCTTGCTGTACCAATAAGGTTATTGATGGTGTTGATCGCTATCGATCCGTTGTCGGGCGCGCCTGCGCAGTTTGTCGATGCTGTAGCTGTAGCATCAACATCGGGATAGATCAGATTTTCGCCTACCGTCACAGGTACGGGAGCTGACGTACAACCATCAGCGATGTGCGTTACGGTCACGTTGTAAATACCCCCGGCCAACTGGTCAGCGGTTGCACCCGTGTCACCATTTGGCCATGTAAATGCAAAACCAGTAAATGGAGCGTTATAGGTAACGCCTCTATAGGTCAATGCTGTTGCGGATGCAGTCCCATTCGGCGTTGAACACGCGAAGTTGTCGGTATCCACAGTTACTGTTATGGCAGGGTTTTGAGCGTCATCGACAACAGGAACGCCTAATGTCGTGCTACATCCGCTGCCGGTGTATGTCACCTGGATAGAGTAAGTTGAACCACCATTCAATCCTGTGAGTGTTGCAACATTGTCGAAGCCGGCGATAGGGTTGTTGGATGCATCCAGCCAGACGTTGGTGTATGGATTGGCAGGTGTTACGGAAGTTAACGTGATCGTTCCATTACCAGGGTTAGTACACTTGATATCTGCAGTTTTGCTATGCCCAATTGTAGGATAAGTCGGGGTATTAGCAATCGTAACGCTTACCGGCATCGACTTACAATTCACATCTGTTTTTGTGACGGTAACACTATAGGTTCCGCCCGCGAGATTGCTCAGGGATGTCGAGGTGCTTGCGTTACTCCAAAGGAATGTGTAGCCAGCATAAGGACTTGGCACCGCTACACCATCAAAGGTCACTGTGGATATCGCAGCCGTTCCATTCTGGCCAACGCAGAACTGGTTGTCAGTTCCGGTTGGAGGTCCAAGAACCGGGAGTTTACTCAGATCAGGTACAAGTTTGGAAAGGGTACTCTTACATCCCGTAGCTGTATAGGTGACTTCGATTGAATATGAATTGCCACCCTTCAAACCCGTCAAAGGTGTTGTGTTATTAAATGCGGCCAGCTGTGTTCCGTTCTGATCAAACCACTTGTAGGTGTTTGCTGCCACAGGGGTGACGGAGTTTAACACCATCTGGCCGTTATCGGCTGCGCCTGTACAGTTTGTCGACCCAACGGGGCTGATATCAATTGTCGGGTAAGTCGGGTTGTTTGTTACGGGAACATTCTGAGGTGTAGACTTACAGAATACGTCAGTTTTTTCAACGACTACAGTATATGAGCCTGCGTCGCGATTGCTGAGCGATGGATTTTTGTTGTCTGCAACAGCTATGACTGGGTCCGTGACTGTGGCTCCATCATACCATGTGAATTTAAAGTTGGTAAAGTCGGTCACTGTAGCACCATCATACGTCACTGTAGCAGTGACGGAACCGGAGTGGGGACTTGTTGCAACTGTAGCATCACACACCGCATCCGGCAATGCACTCAATGAGACCGTGGGAGTCTTGAGCGTCTCCGTGATCACATGATCGTCGGTGGCGGTACAATTGAAGGATGTTCTCGCGCGAACCGTGTACGCAAGACCGCCGCCCTGCACTTTAGTCAGGGTGAAGTTATTCGTACCTGAAGGCACTTCGGTATCGACCGGATTCAAGGTGTTCTGTCCGTCGAACCATTCAAATACGAAATCGTTCGGACTTGTGAGACCAGGGGCGGTTGCCACTGCCATCAGAATACCGTTCGGTTGAGTCGGATCGCACGACGTTTGAGGCTGTACTTCCTGTATCACTACTGTCGGAATGACAGTTGAAGAAGTGATCTGAACAATGGGTGTCTGTAGCGACGTACACTGAGTGGTGTTGTCTGTAACAATAACCTGATAATAGCCAACGGGAAGTCCAGTCCGTGTTGCCCCCGTGCCATTTGCCGCAGGTAAAATGCTCCCGCGGGTGGAGGTTGCATTATTATAGTAATACCAGTTGAATGTGTAATTGGCTTCGGGCTGAGCAACACCGTTGATCTTTGCTACGGCAGTGACAGTTCCACTGTTCGGATTGCTACAGTCCAGTACGCCTGTTGCGCTCGCCTCAGCATCTGCTACGGTAGGTCCCAATACAATTTCATCGTCATCCGCAGTACAGGTGCCTCTGGTTGCAATAACCTGATAGTTACCCGCAGGAAGGTTTGCAGCAGTCGACGTTGTGATTCCGAGGAGACCACCGCCAAGCTCGCGCCATTGGAAGGTTACTCCTACGTTTCCATCACTGACAACAGCCTGCAGCTGACCATCTGCCGGACTACACTTTGTCGCATCTGCGATCTTATTGATCGTTACCGTTGGATTGCTTTGCGAACGGATGACCGTTTCTGAGTACGGCAAGCTTGCACATCCCTTGGCTGTATTCGTTACGATCACGGTATAGTCACCTTCCTTAAGATTGGACATTGTGAATTTCTGCGCATCCGTTCCGGGGATGATGGTGTAGCTTGTTGACGGACCACTGTACCATTGTACGGTATACGGCGAGTAATCGGTCACCTCCACACCGTTCTTGTAAACTTTCGCCGTGACCACACCGTTGCCTATAGTGTTATCGCATATTGAATTTGGTGTTGTGATGATGTCTGTAGTGAAGGGATCCGGAACCACCGGAACTACAGAGAAGTTGTCGTTGATGCTACATTCACCTGGAGCAGTTCCCGTAGAAACAATCGGCAAAGTGTTACCATTGTTATTCAATACAATGTACAAATTAAAACTACCTCCAGTGCCGTTGAAGGTGATGTAGTCGGTAGAATCTCTCGCACCAACGGCAAGACTTGTCAATGTTATAGTGGTAGAGTAAAGCTTCGTCGCACCAGCAACACGCGGGTCTCCGTTAAAGAAACTAACGGGTACATTTGCCGTCATCGGCAGGTCACCAGTGTTTTGGAAGTAAAATTTAGCTTTAATAGCAAGATCACCACAAACGGGAGGAACCACCTTAATTGAGGGAAAATAGTCAGTACCCTCGTCCGGACCATCGACACCAGTTGACGGATCATCCCCAAAGAAAGCCAGTTCAGGCGCAGGGTACACCGGGCATCCTTCCGAGTTCAGGAACGGAAGCTGGTTAAGAAACACGTTAAAGGGTTGCTGCACACCGGTAGTTCCATTTTGACATTCAGTATCAGAATCGCCGAACTCTATAAGCTGGCTGATCTGAGGATAGGGGAGTGTTAAATCATCGTTGATGTTTACTACGAAATAGCCAGGCTGGTTCCACACTTGTCTTGTTGGTAACCAGTCGTTCTTACTCGAGTAATAGAGGCGATATTGCCCCAGAGCCTGTTGCTGAATACCGTCCGTGATCGTAAATGAATTGTTGGTATTACAGGTTACACAGATATCAGTTCCTCCGTCACCGTTGACGTCGGCAATAATAGGCCCTTCGGTGTAGGTGTGAGATTGGCAGGTTACACTCCATTCCTTGGTGCTCATGTTGGTCGCGTCAAGGACGGCGAGCTCCTGCGAATCGCGGTAGACGAGCTCATAGTTGCCATCATTGTCGAAATCGTAAAGGGTGACGGTAAGCACACCCGATCGTGAGTCATTGATCGTTTTTTGTTGCACGCCGGTCTGGGCGGTATTGATGTCCGCTGCGAATGCGTCACCTGCAGGCTCAATACGATACAGCTGATTACCGGCGATGAAGAACATATCCAGCACACCATCCCGGTCTGCATCAATCAAATTGACACGGCCTGTACCCCATGGCCAACCGTTGCTATTGCTTGGGTCGATGGGCAGGTAATATGATGTCTTGTTCTTTGCAACGTTCCAGTAGAAGACGGCGGTTTTACCAGATGTTGAATTCAATGCACCGGTCATGACAACGTCAATGTTTCCATCACCGTCGACGTCGGCGATACTACATGAACTATGTGTATCCTTACCGTACTCGACCGGATCATCGTAAATCTTTACATAAAAATCATTGCTGCCAATGTCGTTCATGTCTTTGAGCAGAGTCAATGACGACGCAGACGCAGGCGTTCGATTTGTGAGGGAGGGCACCGTAAAGATCTTGCTTCCGCAAATCAATTCCAGCTTGCTATCACCGTTAATATCTGCTGCCGTGGGCCCGGCCGTAATATCAGAATCCCAGTTTCCATTGTTGGAAGCCAGGAGTTTTCCGGTCTCTGCAGCGTAGATGCGATCACGCAGGTAGATCTCGGCTTTGCCATCACCGTCAAAGTCCGCGATACCAAAAGTACCGGGACGGTCGCTTCCTATCTGAACAGCTTTCCAAAGTGCGATCAGGTCGCTTGAAGCGTATTTGAATCCTACGAGGTAAAAACATTTTGGAGGCGTGTCGGGATTACCCTCCCGGTTACTAACTACACCGAACATCTCGGCTTTTCCATCGCCGTCAATATCGGCAATCAGGTTCTCGTGCTCAAAAAGAAGATTTTTTGTGGCACAGTCGCCCGTCTTTGGAGCGTCAGAAAACATTGTATTGTTATCGTTACCTGTGAGTTTCCAGTCCGATTTTACCTCACCCGCATCTTTTCCGTCTGCCTGGTTATCCGTCGTAGCTACAACGCGCATTTCGGCGTTCCACTTGGAAGTGATCACGGCATCCGGGATCCCATCGCCATCTACATCACCAACGGAAACCTTTGCCTGTGTATCAGCCGTATTTTGAGAGGACGTGATGGGAGCACCAATGAAATCAAACGGGTCGTTGTTGGAGGGAACAAACAGCGCGCATGATCCGGACATATCGTCGACGAACGTCAGACCGTAGTAACTGGCACAATTCGCATCAGCCTTGTCGATAGCGCCATCGCCGTCGTTATCCAGGTTATCGAAGCACCGGCATCCTCTTTCAGTAGTAGCTGGATAAACGCAATACGCATTTTGCGGCGTACCGGCCGCTGCACTACAATTTGCCGCGAGGCTACAGTCATAGTCCTGGGCGTTCGTATTGGTCGCCCACAAAGCACCAAAAGTGAAAAAAATAAGGGCTAGTAACTTCGGACTTTGTTTGTAAAAACAATGGATCATACAGTGTTTCAGGTATAAATTATCACGTATTTATGCCGTTAACAGCCACTAAGGTGAACAGCTGTTCCCGGCACTTATCGGTTAAAAAATGCTATCTAAAGACCAAAACGGTGCCTGTTACCGGCTTTACGTTCGGACAGCCGTAAACATAATAGTAAGTACCTTCCGGAACGGGCTTTCCGTTGTAAGTGCCATCCCAGTTTTCGGATTTCTTCTCGAATACCCGTCTGCCGCGACCGTCAAATACGGTCATGAGGCAGTCAGAGCCGGCACCAGTGAGCCACTTCCAATCCTCATTGTCACCATCACCGTTAGGTGAGAATGCGAGGGGAAATAATGCAGCGGCCCCAACAACGTTTATCGTGACCTGTCCCTCAGCGGAACAACCTCCATCAGCGGCAGGTGCCGTTCCTACTACTACATAAGTTGTTCTTTGGGACGGACTGGCGATCGGAGATGCAGCGGTTGCCATTTCCGGGTTCTGAAGTTCAGAAGCCGGGGACCAGACATACGTCTCTGCACCCGAGACATGAAGCATTGTCGTATCTCCTGCGGTGATATCTGTTCGGTTTGCCGTGACGGTGAGAACAGGGGCAGCGAAGGCTTCAAGCGTAAGAGTTCCCTCAACTTCGCAGTTGTTGGCGTCGGTGGCCGTCACGGTGTAGTCGCCTGCGGACGCAGTGATTGTAGGCGTTGTTTCGCCCGTGCTCCACTGAACAATCGTAAAGCCGGCAGGTAAGCTCAATTCGACTGTTCCATCGGGGCACACTTTCGCCGCGCTGCTCTGGATGGTTGGGATGCTTTTTTCGACTACGGTAACCATCGTATTTTCAGAGTCTGTACAACCCGATACGCCTTCATAGCTCACCGTGAGGGTGACGGTGAAGTTGGAAGGTGTACCAACCGGGTTGTACGTATGCGTAGGATTCGTATCGGTTGATGTCTGGGTATCGCCGAAATTCCAGGAGTAGATCGGAGTTACACGATCGTCAGGATCGGACGTATTTGTAAAAGAAGCTTCGACCCCCTTACAAAGTGTATTGTTGACAGTGAATCCAGCTATAGGCGTTGCGAATAAGGTTACTTCCTTGGCAGCTGTTTCTGCGGAGCACCCTGCGATTGACGTGTTGGTTACAAAGACGGTATATGAACCATCTTCCGTGACAACGACGCTTGTTCCGGTGGCGCCGGTTGCCACGCCATTCTTTTTCCAACTATAGGTGTGATTGGGCAAATTATTTACTGACAGTGTAACAGAGTTGCCTTCACAAAGCATTCCTGCGAGATTGGAGCTAATGGCAAAATCCGTGATATCGGCTATCTCTACAATTTTTGTTGATACGTTGCTGGTACAGCCCGTGGATGTGATCTTAACCTGTAACGAGTACTCTCCGGCAAAAGCATTTGTCGATGATGCACGGACGGGGTTTTGTGTCGTGCTGGTAAATCCGTTCGGTCCGGTCCATTGATACGTGGCTCCGGCAACCGTCGGTGTCGATAAGTTCAAACTTTGTCCTGCGCATACAGGCGTGTTGGCGGTTATCGAAGGCATTGAAGGTGCAGATCCGGTTGTTTTGACCATCGTGATCTGTGCGCTCGAAGAGCAAGTTCCCGATTCTCCGGTGACCGTCACCTTGTAAACACCTCCTGCGGTGATCGTCAGATCTGCTGTATTACCCCCTGTACCAACACCATCTTTCTCCCAGGCGAAGGTCACGTTTCCAGCCGGAACTGCCTGAAGCTTTACGCTTCTCGGGTTACAAAATTCCGTCTCCGTGTTAAGGATAGTTGCCTGGTGGCAATTCCTGTTTCTCAGGACAGAGATCTGTGAAATTTGGGTTGCCTCGTTGAACCCAGTGAAAGCGATATCGGGTTTTCCGTCGCCATCGAAGTCGTTCACCTTAACATTGCGGGTAGGCTGGTCGGTCGGAATGTTGAGTTTGGTAAAAACCGGAGTGGACGCTCCGTTGTTTAGAAACACATTGAGATTCAACTCGGTGCTCTGTACCGGAGTACTGTTCTTGTTTGCAACAATGATGTCTACGTTATGGTCTCCATTAATGTCTCCGATATCAATACCCCATGGTTCCGAAGATTTGGATGGATCCGTATCTGTCGCCAACGCTATGGGTGTTGCGAAGCTGAATGTAGTAGCACCGGCCGCAGTCTGATTGATCAGTACATCGGCCCGGTCGAGGATGGTGTTCGTCAATACAATGTCCAGCTTTCCGTCGTTGTTGAAGTCGGCTGAAGCCATCCTGTTAAAATTACCTGAAAGGTCTAATCTTTGAGGTTCGGCAAAGCTGATGGAACCCTGACTTACATTTCGAAGAAGGTAAAGATCCTTTGTCTGAAACTGATTGATCACGATATCGCCCAACCCGTCATTATTGAAGTCCTGGACATCAACTTCATATGTCTTGAGCGCATCGGTTGGTGATACTTTGATATCGAGCTTTGTTGAAGTGAAACTGAGGTTTCCTGCCGAGCTTTGGTTAATGAAGATATAGAACTCTGCGTTGGAAGAGTTGGTGACAATAATTTCGGGTTTACCGTCGCGGTTCAGGTCTTTGAGCGCCATCCTGGTGGCGAGATATGCACTTTCCGCCATGAACAGGTCCATCTTTGCAGCGAAGCTGATGTTGCCGACTGTACTGGTATTCTTCAAAATGTGAATACTGTTGCGGGTTGCGCCTGCGCGGGTCACGATGATCTCGGGCAATCCGTCACCCTGTAAATCTCCACAGACCACGTTATCCGTTGGGAATGAGAGGTTGAGCACGGCCATATTGGTCTTGTCAAATCTGTCAAAATCCACCGCTCCCGGGACGCTTTTATTCTTAAGTACCACAATGTCGGTAGGGGCCGGGGTGAATACGGTAGATGGTCTTGTAAATTTTGTAGTCACGATATCCGGTTTGCCATCGCCGTCAAAATCACATGCGCACAAATCCCAGTGCTCGTCACCGGAAGTGAACGTTTTCTCGTTTACTATCTTGGACACATCGAAACCAACACCTTCATAGGTCGGAATGAATTTCTTGATCGATTTACCGGACAGCTTTGATGCCTTGTTGATCACCTCGATGTTCGACGCGCGTGCTTCCATAGGCACAACGACCTCGATGGAGTTACCCGTAGAGCTGATGATTTCGCCTTCCACATCATCGAACCACACCTCAAGGTTGGCAGGATTCGAATCGAAACCTGTCCCGGTTATGACCAGCGTGTCATGCGGAAAGGTATTGAGCGGTTCAAACTGTTGAACGATAGGAACCTGCGCATAAGATTGAAAGGCAACAACGACAAGTAAAAAAAATAGTAACGGTCTCATTTCTTTAATGGTGAACAGTTAATAACCATGCATCTCTTAAAATCTTCATTTTACGCACTCTGTCGCGTTCGGCTATTGCCTGATTAATATCAGAAGTCTTGATTACGTAAACATACCAGAGGTTTTTTTCCGTCAAGTGACCGTAATGGGTGTCAAAACCAAGTTTGTCCAGTCCGTCGGAGAAGTGCTTGGCATTGGCTTCGGAACGGAATACGCCGCCCACGACATAGTCTGCGACGTCGAGTTCTTTCGCGTGCGAACCACGCTTCACGAATTCATGGCGTTCTGCATGGGGGTGGCCCTCCTCATTATGGTGTTCCGTCGGGTCGTCCTTATGCTCCGTCAGACGGGCAATTTGTTCCTGCTCGTGCTCATGGTGTCCTTCCATGATCTGGTTGGAGACGTTCATTTCCTGACGGAACCTCGGATTGTGGTTTACGGCACTGTCCTGCTTTGCGGGATCCGGAGGCTTAACCACCTCATGCTTACGCTCTTCCACACGTTTTTTCACTTCTTCCTGGTGACGTGCCAGAGCCTCGGCCTGTTGCTTTTTGATACGTTCCTCCTCGGCCTTCTTTTCGGCGAGTTGCTGGGCGTTAAGTTTCTTCCTGGCGGCTTCCTCCTCCGCCTTCTTTTTGGCCGCGGCAGCCTGTGCCGAGTTAGGCGGATGGACAGGTTTCTTCTTTTCTTTTGGCTTGTGGGTGTCTACAAAAGAGTACACTGGAGCATTCTTCTTGTGGTCGCCCAACAGCATGTTGAGGCTGACTTCAAAGGTGGGGCTATTGAGCTCATTATCACCGGAGTTGGCAAGGGTATAAGCACCCCCGATGGCCAGGGTGTTCTTAAGCTTTATACCCCCCAGGGCGGAGATCCCGAATTCCTCCTTTAACGACCCGCCTAGCCATATGACGTGGTTGAGGTGGAGCACACCGGCGACTTCATATTGAGAAGGAAGCCCCGAGTTAAGCCTGTATACGGCATACGGTTCAAAAACATGCTTGTTATTGGCAAAATAGAAGCGATTGCTTCCATGGATAATGATCGACTGAAACGGTTTGACCTCGCTGACATTGAAGCCACTTTCACTGGCAACGGATGGCGAGAAGATGCCCGGAATGGACACGCCCATGTGGAAGGTCTTGGAGTGATAGGAAACTCCCGCATTTCCGGCAAGTGAGGCGTGGTTATCCGCCAGGTTTGCAAGCTTTTGGTCCACGAAGCCGTCGAGCTTCGCCCAATCGACTGTATTCCACGACCCTCCGGCGGAGATTCCGAATCTGACGTAGGAATAGTCCTTAACTTGAACATTGTATCCGAACGAAACCAGGAGGCTTGTATTATTAATGAGACCGCGTTTGTCGCTGTTGATGTTTATACCGGTGCTCACGCGCGCATTGACGGGAGCGTGAAGACTGAGGTTGGCGATGGAAGGTCCACCATCGATATTCATCCACTGCCTGCGGTAAATCAGCGAAGCAGCAGCCTTTCCGTCGATACCGGCATACGATGGGTTGAGAATGTAAGGATTTAGATAAAATTGTGTGAAGTTAGCTTGTTCCTGGGCCAACAGTCGGGATGCGCACAGCACGAATAATACTAGCAGGGTTCGTTGTTTCATCTAGTGTGTAGACAGACTACAAATGTATAAATTTTACTGTGACCGATTTTTTAGCCATTTTTCGGACAATAAATGTTTAAATTACTATTATTTTTCGACCTAACCTTAGATACTTTTTGAATGGTTAACCCTAGTTTACGGTCTATCGCGAAACATTTACAGCTCTTTTTGTTGTTTTTGACTGTCGGGGTTTCCGCTTCTGCGCAGAAGTATACCATTGGCCTTAAAGCCGGTGGCCTTGTGTCCTGGAATTCGTATGCGAACAGGACTGCTCTCGACACGGTTGACAGAAAACTCTCTACCGGTTTCGCTGCGGGCGCATTCATCAGCTTCCCCATGAAAGGCCAGTTCGATCTCGTATTGGAAGGAGGATATGCGAAGAGAACCAAGCGCACTACTTTTATGGATGGCAGTGAATGGACGAACATCACCACATTCAGAATGGTGGACATGGCCATGCTACTCAGGAAGTCATTCAGCTTCAGACTCGAGAAGAACGTGCCTGCCACCTGGTATGTGAATCTCGGCCCTGAGATCTCATACGTTCTTTCAGGTTCCGGACGTTATACGCCTGGCAATGGTGTTTGGGTCGATTACATAATAGACTATGAGAGTGAGACATCCCCTGATAACTCGAAGCTCGCGTTACCCAATGGCAACAAGTGGCTGTTCGGAATGGGACTCGGGGCAGGGATCATTGCTCCTTTAAGAAACAGCCAATCCATCGGTGCGGAGCTACGCTTTTCCTATGGACACACGTATCTCAGCAGCACAGGCTTTGTAACGCCCGCGCAATTACCCCAGGCTCAATTCGGTTTTCAGGATACGTTCAAAACCAATATCAAGGCACTAACCCTATCGATCACCTACTCTCTCAATTTCGACGTACAACGCATGCGCCGGGGTAAGAGTACCCTTGACCGGAAGGTGAAGAGCAAGAAGGTGTATCACAAGTTCAGAAGGTAGTGCGTTTATGGTATTACCGGTCTTGCGGGACTTTGATCTTAGATTTGAATGCGGGTATGAGTAACGAGTGGCTGGCACTCATAAGATGAGATCATGCGCAGGGGGAAGGCCCTATCCGCGAGGAGGCAGGTATCAGGAAAACTGTAAACGCGGTTGCTTCAGGTTCTTTTCGTATAGATACATCATGATGCCATCTTTCAAGCCTACTTCGGGAACGAGGATGCTGGCGGCATGGGCCCATTCCATCACTTTGATGTAGATGCTACTGGCAGGGATGATGACGTCGGCACGATCGGGGTTCATCTGGAGCTGGTAGATCCGCTGCTCGATGGAATAGCTCTGGATCATGTCA
>CBHTUB010000135.1:0-12546 GCA_966095595.1 uncultured Chryseosolibacter sp.
AGGATCAAAACAATAATCCGGTCAAGGTTTATGGTAACACCTTTGAGCATAGTCGCAACCTGACGTCATTTGCCGGGTGCTACAAAATTGCTGCGGTCGACCGATCCGGAAATATCAGTGAGCTGAGCGATGCTTCGTGTGCTGACAATTGTCCGAATTATGTGCTGCCGAACGTCTTTAGTCCTAACGGGGATCTGTGCAACAATGTGTTCAGCGCATATGGTAATATATCGAGACTACAGGGAGAGGAATCGTCACAAGACTGCATAGCAACAGTCGATTGGGAAAGAGATAGAGGATGGTGTGCCCGGTATGTTCTCAAGGTCGATTTTGCCGTGTTCAACCGCTGGGGTAAAAAAGTTTATGACTATCAATCGGATTTTGGAAACGAGAGCCAGTCGATCTATATCAACTGGGATGGCCGGGCTTCAAATGGGGCCATGCTCGAGAGTGGGGTCTATTATTATTCTGCAGTCGTGACTTTTGATACATCGGATCCTGGCCGGCGTGAAAAGCTCCTTAAGGGATGGATTCATCTGATAAGATAGCATCGCATAGAACGCAACGGCTTACCGGACGTCAACATACATCCTCATCAGGTCAATTTCAATTGTAACTGCCGGGGAAGCGTTGTAATTTGTCGGGGATATTTTTCATCGACCATGCAGGACCGCGGACTACTTTTTACCCGACATCAGCGGCTTCACGAAGTTTGTCAACGCAACGGACATTGCTCACAGCCGGCTTATAATTCAGGAGCTCCTGGAGGTTATCATTAACTCCAATCAGCTGGGTCTCGAGGTGTCGGAGGTGGAGGGTGACGCGGTGTTGTTTTATAAATTCGGTGAACCGCCAGAACTGAAAGAACTGTTTGAACAGGTGACGAAGACCTTTCAGCTATTCCATAGGAGTCTCGTTGCCTACGATCTCCGAAAATATTGTCAGTGCAATGCGTGCATGTCGGCGGTCAATCTGTCACTCAAGGTGATCACACACTATGGTGAGTTCAGCACCTACAATGTAAAAAGCTTCAGGAAGCTGATCGGGAAAGATGTGATCGTCGCGCACCAGCTTCTCAAGAACGATATCGAGAGCAACGAATACTGGCTCGCTACCCGCGATGTGATCGGGGAGAAGGCTCCCGATTCCCTCACCGATTGGATGACGTGGATGACCAGCTCAAAGGCAACCGAGACAGGTGAGATCGAGTTTTCCTATACACCACTCAGCGCCCTCCGGCAAGATATAGATATCGAGCTTCCCGCGGGCCCGGATCTTTCGAAAATGAAAAAAGTGATTTCCGTGTCGCATGATTACGATACAGATCTGATCCGGCTATTCCATGCTACGGGTGATTTCAACTATCGACCGCGTTGGATGGAAGGCGTGATCAAGGTAGAGGAAGTGGGCCACTTTCTTCCGCGCATAGGCATGCGATGTCGTTACGTGACGAACGACAGAGAATTCATCATCACGTCGAGCAGTTACAAGTACGGTTCGGAGCGTATCGAATTTACCGAGACTGAAGAGGGAATAAGCACCACCACCCATTTTATTCTGGAGAGGATGGCCGATGGCCGGGTAAGATGCACGCTTGAGTACTACATCAGCAACAACCCCATCGCGCGCGCGACCTTCTCTATCTTCAACAAGAAAAAGTTGGAGAATTCGTTGCGAAGATCGCTGAATAGTGTCAATGACATTCTTCCCGGGATCCAACTCCCTGGCACATAGTCCAAACCAGTTTTACAACATCCCGGTCAGCCCGGCATTTACTGCCTTACGTTCTGCCTTCAGATGTTTTGTGATCGCTGACTCGAGTGCTGTCGCCAATCCAGGGACCGTTCTAAAGGCATCCTGATAAGTCTTGTCAAGAGAAGCTACGTAGTCAACAACCTCACGTGGTGTGTTGGCAGTCCAGGCCTGCCTGAAGCCCTCCATGATCTCTGCGGAATCATTTAACGGAATGACCTCATCGTTCCATTTACCGCGATAGAATACCAGCAATGCTCCAAAGGCATCCACAAGGTTTGCGGGAAGTGCATGCCTCCGCTGATAATAGGTGACGATCGACGGAAGGACCCGTACTTCAAACTTGGAGATCGAGTTCAATGCGATGCTGAGCAGTTCGTGCTTGATGAACGGGTTGAGGAATCGTTCGGTGACGTCGTGGGCAAACTGTTTCAACTCGTCATCCGGAAGGTCCAGTGTCGGGATTATTTCATTGCTGATCGCCCCTCTGATAAAGGCACCTACCTCCGGATGCTCCATCGCCTCGCGTACCGTGCGTAGTCCCTTGAGATAGGCAACGGGTACCATGGCAGTGTGCGCGCCATTCAATATTCTCACTTTTCTGGAGCGATACGGTGTCAGGTCGTTCGTGAATACGACCTGAAGTCCCGCCTGATCCGCCGGGAAAATTTCCCGAACACTTTCAGGACCTTCTATAACCCACAGATGGAACGGCTCGGCTGTTACTACCAGCTGGTCTTCAAAGCCAAGTTCATTTTGGATCTCTTTGATATTTTCTTTCGGAAACCCCGGCACGATCCGGTCGACAAGTGTATTGCAGAACGTGTTGTCTTGAAGGATCCAGTCCCTGAATTCGTTACTAAGCTTCCAGTGCCCGATGTACTGGACGATCGTATCTCGGAGCGCTTCGCCATTTTTCTCAATCAGCTCGCAGGGCAGCAATGTCACGCCCTTCGATCTGTCGCCCCGAAAGAACTCGAACCGGCGATGCAGCCACAACGTTAGCTTTCCCGGAAAACTATCGGGAAGTTTGTCTGGCGACAGATCGGCTGCAGAAAAAGCAATTCCGGATTCCGTCGTGTTCGAGACGATGAACTTTATATGTTCTGACTCTGCGCTTTTCAGGTACGATGGAAGATCCTGATACGGATTGATAACCCCGTTAACACATTTTATCAAACGTGCTTCCTTCGATGGTTTGCCATTTTTGATTCCCTGGAGGATGACATGATATAAACCATCCTGAGAGTTCAGCAGGTCGCCCATACCTTGTGGCAACGGCTGGACGATCTGCACGCTTCCTCTAAAATTTACTTTCTCATTGAGTGTGTCGATGATCCAGTCAACAAACGCCCGTAAGAAATTTCCTTCGCCAAACTGAAGGACCTTTACCGGATGATTAATTGATAATTGCGCGTTTCTTCGATTCAATTTCGGGAGTTCCATTTTCTTTTGATTCAAATGAGAAATAATTTTTAGCGTTATAATAACAAATGTCTGATATGATCTTTCCAAGCCAGGCTTCGTCCCATGGCAATTCACCATTCTCCACATCCTTTCCGATCAGGTTACAAAGTATTCTTCTGAAATACTCGTGACGCGGGTAGGAGAGAAAGCTCCTCGAGTCGGTGAGCATTCCTATGAAACAGCTGAGGAGGCCGAGGTTGGACAGCGCGTTGATCTGTTTCTCCATGCCATCCTTCTGATCGAGGAACCACCAGGCGGACCCAAACTGGATCTTGCCCTTTGATGATCCGTCGTTGAAGTTCCCGATCATCGTCCCCAACACCTCGTTGTCGGATGGGTTCAGGTTGTAGAGGATCGTTTTGGCAAGCTGGTCGGTGCTGTCCAGCTCGTTGAGGAATGATGCCAGCGCACGTGCCTGGGTGAAGTCGCCGATCGAGTCGAAACCCGTATCGGGGCCGAGCTTCTTCAGCATTCTTTCATTTGTATTTCGCAATGCTCCCAGGTGAAATTGCTGCGCCCATCCCCTGGCGTGATAAAGCTTCGAGAGCTCGATCAGCACGCTGTATTTGAAGAGCTCCTGCTCGCGCACCGCCAGATTTTCATTCGCGTTGATCTTTTTGAAAAGCTCCGCAGGATTGACCGCTTCAGATCTTGCCGGATAATATAGTTGCTCGAGGCCATGGTCAGAAGCGCGGCATCCGTGAGCGTGAAAGAAATCGATTCTTTTTGCGAGCGCTTCGATCAGTGTCTCAAAGCTCGTGATCGCTACGCCGGCGGCAGATGACAATGCTGAAAGGTAGCTCTTGTAGGCAGCGGGGTTCCCGACCGCGTATGCCCTGTCAGGCCTGAAGCTCGGCAGAACTTTCAAACGAGAATCAGTGAGGGAGATCTTCTTGTGATGCTCCAGTGAGTCAGCAGGGTCGTCGGTAGTGCCGATGACCTCTACTTTCATTTTCGCCAGCAGGCTTAGGGTTGCGTACTCAGGTGTTTGAAGCAGCCCGGTACATTTTTCATAGATCTTGTCTGCAGTATCGGGTGTAAGCAGCAGATCGATATCGAACTGCCTCAGTAGCTCGAGGTGCGTCCAGTGGTACAACGGGTTTCGCATCGTGTATGGGACTGCCGAGGCCCATTTGTCGAATTTTGCCTTGTCGCCGGCGTTCCCCGTAATGTATTTTTCATCGATGCCGAGGGTACGCATGGCCCGCCACTTGTAATGATCGCCATACAGCCAGATCGCAGTCAACGTCGGGAATTTTGTATTGGCAGCGATGTCGGCGGGAGGCAGGTGACAATGGTAGTCGATGATCGGTAAACTCGCAGCGTATTGGTGGTATAAAGCCCTGCTATACTTGTTCTGAAGTAGAAAATCTTCAGTAATAAATGTTTTCATTTAGCGACGGTTTTTTTCAATGACGAGCCTCTGATAATAAGGTCCGGTGTCAGTACGACTTTCTGAGGCACGTAAGACCCGCTTTCGGAAGCGGCCTCCTTGAGGAAGATCTGCGCCGCCGCATTTCCCATGCGCATGCTATGCTGATCCACAGTCGTGATCGCAGGTTCGGTAAACGAAGTGAACGGCTCATTACTGAACCCTGCAATGGCAACCTGCTGTGGTACCTTGATGCCTTTTTCGTTGCAGATCTGAAGTGCTCCCATAGCGCCATAGGCACTGGCAGAGAATACCGCGTCCGGCAATTGTTTGAGCTTCAGGAGTTGAAGCATGCTGTTTCGGCCATCCTCGAGCTGGAGGTTGCTTTCGGTCACCAGGGCAGGATCGTATTTTAAGCCGTTAGCGATCAACGCATCTTTATATCCCCTCAGGCGTTCTTTGTAGATCGATATTTTGCGTGTGTTCGTAAAATGCGCTATGCGCTTGCAGCCCTGTTGTGCCAGGTGCCCGGTAGCGCGGAATGCCCCGAGGTAATCGTCGATGAGAACCTGGCTGACCTGCAACTCGTCATTGGAGCGATCGAAAAGAATGAGGGGAATGCCTCGTTCTTTCACCTTCAGGAAGTGACTGAAATCCGTTGTAGATTTTCCATGAGAAGCGATGATGCCATCCACCCTCGCGTTGAGCAACGCATTGATTGTCTCGACCTCTTTGTCATAGTCATCGTAGGTCTGGCAGATCATCACGTTGTACTTCGACTGGTTCGCGATCTCCTCGATGCCGCGCACCACGGAAGAAAAAAATGTCCGGTCGACGGTGGGAACGATGATGCCGATGATGTTGCTTCTGCCATTGCGCAGGGCCGCAGCGATCATATTGGGCTGGTAATTCAGCTTCCGCGCAGCCTTCAACACCGCTTTTTTTGTTTCCTCGCTGATGCGGGGATTATCGTTCAGCGCCCGGGAAACAGTCGAGGCCGTGATGTTCAACTTTCGGGCGATGTCGTGAATCGTTGCTCTTTCCTTTGCCATACTTCAGGTTCTTTTATCCTGCAACTTCGTTTGCCGGCGTATCTGTCGTTGTCAGTATACCCCCATCGACATTAACTGCTCTGATTATGATGTGAAATTTCACACTCTTTAGTCAACTGTTGCGAGATAGTGTGCGTGGATTATTCTCAACTCCTAAATCCTGTATTTCTTTAGAACCGTTGACTACCGTCATCGACAATTCAGTACTAATGACTAATACCAGCGACTATCTACAACGACACGCCACGTTTCCATGGAATGAAGTCGTCCTGGCGAAGTTCCTGTGCTTTTGTTTTCTTCAGGCCACTGGCAAGGTCGATCACAAAGTCCAGGATCTCTTCGCCCATCTCTTCTATCGTTTTCGTTCCTTCTATTACAGGGCCGCAGTCGATGTCGATGATGTCCGGCATGCGCTGGGCCAGCTTGGAATTCGATGAGAGCTTTACTACCGGCGCAATCGGATTGCCTGTCGGTGTTCCAAGGCCCGTCGTGAATAAGATAACGTTACACCCGGAGCCTGCCATCGCTGTCGTGCTCTCTACATCATTTCCAGGCGTACAAAGCAAATTCAGTCCTGTGTTACGGGTGTATTCAGTATAATCGAGTACATCCGTCACCGGCGATGTTCCGCCTTTCTTTGCTGCTCCTGCAGATTTCATGGCATCGGTGATCAATCCGTCCTTGATATTCCCTGGTGAAGGATTCATATCGAAGCCCGATCCCGAAGCAATGGCAGCTTTGGAATACGCTCGCATAAGGTTGATGAATTTTTCGGAAGTACCATCTGATGTACAGCGGTTGATGAGCTCCTGCTCGACGCCGCACAGCTCCGGAAACTCCGAGAGCATGGTTGTTCCTCCCAGGGCAACGACGAGATCGGAGGTGTGACCGATCGCGGGATTGGCAGAGATACCGGAGAAGCCGTCAGATCCACCGCATTCAAGACCGATCACGAGCTTGCTCAATGGTGCAGGCTTGCGCTCGATCTTATTCGCTTCTATGAGGCCGAGGAAAGTTTTTTGAATGGCATTGATGAGGAGCTCCTGTTCAGTTCCTTCTTTCTGTTGTTCGAGAATGATAAGAGGCTTGTGCTTGTCTGCATTGAGCGCGGTGAGCTTTTGCCTGAGTACGTCGACCTGCGCATTTTGACACCCCAGGCTCAGAACAGTTGCGCCTGCGACGTTCGGATTGTGGATGTAACCTGCCAATAGTGCGCAGAGTGCTTCCGAGTCCTGACGTGTGCCGCCACATCCTCCTTCGTGCGTGAGGAATTTTATTCCATCGATATTTTTAAAGATCCTCGAACGGCCGTTGGATGATCCGATATTCGGTTTGATGGAAGAAAGTTTCGAAGTTTCCCCTGCAGCGTAGAGGGATGCCAGCTCGCTGACATAGTCTTTGTACTGGTTTGGCTTGTCGAATCCCAACGCTTCTTCGAACGCGTCCTGAATGACTTTTACATTCCTGTTTTCGCAGAAGACAAGCGGCACCACGATCCAATAGTTTGCGGTTCCTACCTGGCCGTCGGCGCGATGATAGCCGAGGAATGTTTTATTTTTCCATTTGCTGACGTCGGGCCCATTCCATTTGAATTGGGTTGATCGGCCGCCAAATTCGGAAGCGGTATGCTTGACGTTGTGCGTGCCGATGGGAGCGCCTGCAGGGATAGGCGACAATGCCTTGCCGACGAGCACACCATACATATAGATCTCCTGATTCTCCTGAACATTTTGGATGACGAATTTATGCTTGGCCGGCACAGGATGGGGCAGGATGATGGAGGAGCCATTATATTGTACCTTCTCTCCGGCTTTCAGGTCCTTCAACGCTACCAGGACATTGTCGGCTGGATGAATTTTTAGAAATGTGTTTGACATAGTCAGAAAGTTTGTAAATTGCGCAATCGATTGCACAATATACGTGCTTTTTTTGAATTAAATTTCGATCGACCTGGAAATATTTTATCAGTGAAAACACAACCAGCATGTCCCTGAAAAAAGTCGTCACCTTTGGCGAGATCATGATGAGACTTTCAACGCCCGCCCACGCGCGTTTTCAGCAAGCCACTTCTTTCAATGTAGTCTACGGCGGTGCTGAAGCCAACGTGGCCGTGTCGCTCGCAGCCTTCGGAATTCCTTCGGAACACGTCACGAAATTCCCCGATAACGATATCGGCCGAACCGCACAACGCGAGCTCGGCAGACAAAATGTAAACACAACACACGTTCGTTATGGTGAAGGAAGAATGGGCTTGTACTTCCTCGAACAAGGTGCGATGCAACGCCCGTCGCGCATCATCTACGACCGATTTCATTCAACGTTCTCCAATATAAAGCCAGGCGAAATTGATTGGGAGGATGTCTTTAAAGATGCAGCATGGTTCCATTGGACCGGAATAACGCCGGCCATTTCCCAGGGCGCTGCAGAGGTTTGCAAAGAGGCATTGCTCGCCGCGCGTAAGAATAACGTTGTCGTGTCCGGGGATATCAACTATAGAAGAAACCTCTGGCAGTACGGAAAAAATCCGCGGGAGGTAATGCCCTCCCTGATCGAGTACACAGACTATGTTGTGGCAGGCGTTGAAGATATTCAGAATTGTACCGATGTATCGGGAAGCAAGTTCGTCGAGGCCGGCGAAGCTGTCATGAAACGCTTCCCTTCGTTGAAGGCCGTGGCAACGACAACCAGGATCACGGTCAATGCATCACACAATAAGATCACCGGTCAGATCTTCGCAGGCGGGAAATTGCATGAGTCACGCGAATACGATCTTCCGGGAATTGTAGATCGCATCGGCGGTGGCGATGCCTATATGGCAGGACTCATCTACGGATGGATGAATAACATGTCGCATAACGATACCGTTGAATTTGCGACTGCAGCATCGGCCTGGAAACACTCCATCGATGGCGACGCCAACATTGCAACGGTGGATGAGATCAAGGCACTAATACAGGGCGAAACAGGACGCCTGCTCAGATAACATGAAACAACAAAGCCTTCTGGACCTGATGGCCAATACAGGTGTGATTCCGGTGTTCTACAACGCCAATGCCGACCTGTCGAAAAAGATCATCGATGCCTGCTATCTCGGCGGTATCCGCGTATTCGAATTTACGAATCGGGGAAGCGAGGCGTTCACTGTTTTTGGCGAGCTTGTAAAACATGTCAGGCAATATCAGGACGTTGCATTGGGTATCGGGACGATCATGAATACGAATGACACGCGGAAGTTCATCGACGCTGGCGCACAATTCATTGTTTCACCGATCATAAAAGAGGAGATGGGCGAGGTTTGCGCAGGGGAAAAGATCCCATGGATCCCGGGATGTGCAACACTTACAGAAATTGTTCGCGGACATGAAGCCGGTGCCCCGCTGATCAAAATATTTCCCGCATCGGTGCTTGGACCTGCATTCGTAGAAGCAGTCAGGCCGGTGATCCCTTCCATTAAGCTGATGCCTACGGGCGGCGTAGATACAACCGAAGATAACCTCAGAAGATGGCTCAATGCAGGCGTTCACTGCGTCGGCATGGGATCGCAATTACTCACGAAAGATATTATACAAAAGGCGGACTGGCAAAAGCTGGAAGCCTCCGTGCGAAGCACAATTGACCTGATCAGAAAGATAAAACAATAACACCAAACCGCACGAACGGGATGAAACCTTATGGAAGTTGAACCAGAAACTGTTATCGCCCCGGCAAAGGCGTCAAATTATCGATGGGTCGTTTGTGCGTTACTGTTTTTTGCAACCACGATCAATTATATCGACAGGCAGATCCTCGCATTGATCAAGCCGATACTCGATGTAGAGCTGGGATGGACCAATGAGCAATATGGTCTTGTGAACTCCGCATTCCAGGGGGCCTATGGCATCGGCCTTCTTTTCTTCGGATGGTTTGTCGATCGTTTTGGTACAAAAATAGGTTATGCGGTTTCCATCGCCGCGTGGAGCATTGCCGCCATGGGCCATGGTGCCGTGTCAAGCGTTCGGGGATTTGTCACTGCGCGTATATCCCTGGGGTTAGGAGAGGGAGGTAATTTCCCGTCTGCCATAAAAGGTACTGCCCTCTGGTTTCCGAAGCGTGAACGTGCCCTCGCCACCAGCATATTCAACTCCGGTGCGAATGTCGGGGCCATTATAGCGCCCGCCCTTGTCCCCTGGATTGCGTTGACCTACGGTTGGCAAATGGCATTCATTATCGCGGGCGTCGCAGGATTCGTGTGGCTTGCCTTCTGGTTACCGATGTACAATGTGCCTGAAAAAGTAAAGTCCGTGAGCCCGGCAGAACATGCGATCATCGCCAGTGACGTCGAAGAACCCGCGAGTGGAAAAACTATTTCCTGGGGCAGCTTATTGAAATATCGCCAGGCCTGGTCGTTTATCGTAGCGAAATTCATCACCGACCCGATATGGTGGTTTTTCCTGATCTGGTTGCCCGACTACTTTTCAAAGACCCGAGGCCTTCATATCAAACAGAGCTGGGTTCACCTCGTTACCATTTACACGATCGTGACTATTCTCAGCATCGCCGGAGGATGGTTGACAGGTTATCTGAACAAGCGTGGCTGGACCATCTCAAGAGCGCGCAAAACAGGAATGTTGCTCTTCGCGGTTTGCGTGCTTCCGATCTTTTTCGTGACAGGTGTGAGTGATTGGGGTGCCGTATTGCTGATCTCGCTTGCAGGCGCAGCGCATCAGGCATGGTCGGCTACTCTATATACTACGGTTTCAGATATGTTTCCGAAATATGCCGTCGCCTCAATCATCGGAATGGGAGGACTTGCAGGTGCGCTTGGCGGAATGTTCTTTCCAGTCTATTGCGGAAAGATGCTGGATCAGTTCACGACTGCAGGTAACGTTACGGCGGGATATGCGATCCTGTTTTCAATCTGCGCGTTAGCCTACCTCGTAGCGTTTGGAATTCACCACCTGCTTGTGCCAACCCTCAGAGAGGTAAAATTGAAATAGCAGGTTGAAGGAGATTTTAATTCTTATCCTGATATTGATGCCGATGGAAAGGCATGGTGTATGCGCAGAATAGGATGAATCAGAAACTCATGCAGAACGTCGCGTCACTTCGGCTGCTGATCACACCTAATGAGAAGAAGCTTTCTGAGATTGTAGCTGACGAAATGTCGCATGGACATTCAGGTGGCCGCGTTGAGGACAAACAATCTTTATTAAGACTTCGACTTCCGGAGATTCGGAATTTTGTGAGTCTTTCGTGCTCGGATGTTATGCAAACGTCGTCGGAGCCGTTGCGCTTGTACGACACCAGCTTCATGCCGAAACAAATGATAGGGGAAAGGGACCCGCGTCGATAAAACTTGGTATATTGCTGGTATGGAGGAAAATGAAGCGCGGGTGGAAACTGATCGGAAGACAAGGCGTTCAAGCTCCAGGTAATATTCAACTCACTTGTATTAGGAAATGAAACACGGATTTTTGATTGACATGGATGGCGTTATCTACGGAGGCGATCATCTTATCCCCGGAGCGGACCGATTCATTCAATCGTTGCACGACAATAACATTCCATTTACGTTCATGACAAACAACAGTCAGCGAACGAAGCTGGAGGTCGTAAGAAAACTCAAGAAGCTTGGCATAGAAGTAACCCAGGATCATGTTTACACCAGCGCCATGGCTACAGGATCTTTTCTCGCTGCGCATAGTGACAATGGCACGGCATATGTCCTCGGTGAGGGTGGCCTCTTGACCAGCCTTCACGAAAACGGCATCACGCTCGTCGAGACGGATCCTGACTTTGTAGTGTTGGGCGAGGGAAGAAATTTTACGCTTGAGATGGTGCAGAAAGCGGTTGATATGATCCTCGCCGGAGCAAAATTCATTACCACCAACCGGGACCCCTCACCGAAGAAAAAAGGATGGAACAATCTCGGTATCGCTGCAACGACCGCGATGATCGAAGAGGCCACCGGCAAAAAAGCATTTGTTACCGGCAAGCCAAGTCCGGTAATGATGCGCTCGGCACGTAAATACATCGGACTCGAAACTGCGGGAACGACGGTTATCGGCGATACCATGGGAACCGATATCCAGGGTGGAATTCAAATGGGCTATAAGGCGATCCTTGTGCTCAGCGGTGTTTCCATTAAAGATGACCTGAAAGATTATCCCTTTCGTCCCGATCTTGTTGTCGAGAAAGTCGGCGATCTGAGCCTGCCGCTGCCATGGTGGAAATAGTTTAAATCCCACACTTATTTTAATAAACGTCCAGGGGTATTCTCTCTTCAAATTCGTCTGAATTTGTAAGTGTAAAATTTACGTTTAAATTTGTCGATATGAAAACAATGGCTCACGGCGTGTTCGTCGTTGCGTTTCTGTGCATTTCCGCTCTTTCGTTTGCGCAGCCTTCCGGCAATAGGAAACCCCATTCAAAGTCGGATCGTGACTACAAGGCGTACTTGTTCACCTACTTCACCGGAAATGGCGGAAGTCAGGAAGCCATTCGTTTTGCGCTGAGCCGTGATGGTTACCATTACAGGGCGTTGAACAACAACAAACCGATCATTGCATCTGAGACGATAAGCTCAACTGGCGGAGTTCGTGATCCGCATATCCTGCGAGGCGAGGACGGTAAAACTTTTTACATGGTGGCCACGGATATGGTCGCCGCCAAAGGCTGGGATTCCAACAGGGCGATGGTGCTCATGAAATCGAACGACCTCATCCACTGGACTTCGAGTGTTGTAAATATCCAAAAGCGCTTTCCCGGGAACGACAGCCTGATGCGCGTATGGGCGCCGCAAACCATTTATGACGAGCACACAAAAAAATACATGATCTACTTTTCCATGAAGCATGGAAAGAGAGGAAAGGACAAAATATATTATGCGTATGCCAACGACGACTTTACAGACCTCGAGCGTGA
>CBHTUB010000136.1:0-12532 GCA_966095595.1 uncultured Chryseosolibacter sp.
TGGCCAAGATGATGTCCGACGACCTCTCGGCTAAGTCCCTCATCGATTACGCCATTATGACCCTCACAGAGTCACGCAGATTCCTGGCGAACGAATACCTCTTCTGCCTCGACCTGGCGATGTTGTATCGCATCCAGGGCAAGCAGGACAAGATGGTGCAGGAGTATCTCAGCTACGTGACCCAGAACGCCGCAAACATTCAGTACGTGAAAAATGTGATGCAGGCGCTGCTCACGAAGCCCGAAGAGCTCGAGAGCCTCGAAAAATTGCTTTACGAAAAAGTCCAGCAAAATCCTGATTCGGAAGTCTATTCAGACCTGCTCATCTGGGTGACGATGCAGCAGAAAAATTTTTACAGCTCATTTATCCAGGCTCGTGCCTATGATAAACGCTACAAAAAAGATGGCGAAAAATCGATGGAAGTTGCGAAGGTCGCACTGGATAACGACGACTATGAAAACGCGTCGAAAATTTACCGATACGTGATCCGGGAGTTTTCCAATTCGCCAAATAACCTCCTGGCGCGCCTCGGCCTCATACGCGCCCGGGAAGCTCGCATCAAAAGAAGTTTTCCGGTCAGTACCGACTCCGTCAGGATCCTGGTCAAGGACTATCAGAAGTTTATTCAGCAGTACCCGGACAACACAAATGCGCTCGAAGCACTCCGTAGCGAAGCAATGCTCTTCGCAAGCTACATGAACGAGAAAGATTCGGCGATCAGTATCCTGAACCGGCTGATCGCGAACCCAAGAGCATCGATGTATCTGAAATGCAAGGCAAAGCTGGATCTGGGTGATATTTATATGTTGAAAGGCGAACCGTGGGAATCGACACTACTGTACTCGCAAGTCGAAAAATTGCAAAAAGAAAACCCTGTAGGGTACGAAGCCAAATTGAAAAACGCGAAACTATCCTATTTCAAAGGCGATTTTCAGCTCGCCCAGGAGCATTTGGATATTCTCAAGGAAGCGACCACGCGCGAAATTGCCAACGATGCAATGGAACTCAGCATGAGGATCAAGGAAAATATCGCCTTCGATTCTTCCGGCGAAGGGTTGAAGCAATATGCAAAAGTGGAAATGATGCTGCAGCAAAACAAGATTGACGAAGCCCTGGCAAAAATTAAACAGCTCGAGCAAGGCATTTCAGACAGCGCCACTTTTTCAAATCAGGTGATCCTGGATGACGTTTATTGGCTGGAGGCAAATATTCTCCTGAAACGGGGAGACTTTGAATCGGCAATATCGTCTCTCAAACATATACTCGAGGAATTTCCCGATGATGTCTTATCCGACGACGCTTTTTTCCTCCAGGCGGAGATCTATCAGAGGTATTTGAAGAATAACGAAAAGGCGATGGAACTGTATCGCGAGTTTTTGAACCGGTATCCAGGAAGTGTATTTGCGGCTGAAGCGAGAAAGCGCTACCGGATCATGCGAGGCGACTTCACCGAAAATCCTCCGATCAACTGATAAGCCGCCTCGCCGTTTAGAAAAATCTTAGACTGTGTGAAGATTCAGGACGTACTTCATCGTCCGTACGAACGACGCAAATTCCCTCATTTTCTTCTCATTGGCAGCTGTGCCGTTAGGTGTCAGCGCATAATACTTTCTTACCCGCTTTCCCACGCTCACTGTCTCGGACTTTAGAAGTCCTTCCGATTCCATTTTGTGAAGCGTCGGATACAAGGCGCCCTCAGTCAAAAGTATCTCCCTTTCGGAAAGGTCTTTCACCCTTTGTGCGATCTCGTAGCCATACATTTTTCCATAATCCGTCAGCACTTTCAGAATAGTTGTCTGCAAAGTGCCCTTTAAAAGCTCTGTTGAATGCATAATAGTCAAATCCAACTGAAACTTATGCTAGATATTTAAATAAAACAAGAATTTCCCGTCGTTAATTTTTTCGACCGGGAAATCGTATAAAATGCGGATAACTGTTAAGGTTTTAGAAGGGAACGGAGCTGCAGGCAATGGATGTGCGTTTTTTGTCTGGAGCCTGAAGCGTGCAGCTCGCAGCCGGGAATGTGCGGTGGGACCACCGGCATGATAATAGTCGCTTCACTCTACCGCCACACTTTTCTGTGGACTTGCCGCTGGCAAAATATTTTTATTAACTAGTATGCATGCATAACAATTTTTGATACCTTCGTCAGACTTCAAGCAAACGTATGCGACGCGAAGAGACTGTTGACTATACCATAAAAGCTGTGTGGCATGCTATCGCCAGGATGTATAATCAGCAGGCGGCGAAACACGACATCACTATGTCGATGGGTTTCGTGCTGTTGAACATCAACTCCGAAGAGGGAACGCCGGCAACTAAAATTGCTCCGCTGATGGGACTCGAGGCAAGAAGTCTCACCAGGCTTTTGAAGAGTATGGAAGAAAAAGGTCTCATCTACAGGGAACCGGACAAAATCGACAAGCGGCTTGTCAGAATTGTGCTCACGAAGGAAGGGAAAAAAAAGAGAGATCGTTCAAAGGAAACTGTCCTGCGGTTCAATGAAGCCGTGCGTGAGCAGATCAGCAGCGAGAAGCTCGATATTTTTTTCGACGTGCTTCAGCACATTAACAAGATGATCGATAAGAATGTGATTTATGATAACGTACCATCCTGAAACAACCGTTGAAACCCAACGGAAAAGTATTACTATGAATCGAACTATTCGAAAAGTTGCCGTTTTAGGTTCCGGGGTCATGGGATCCCGCATCGCCTGTCACTTCGCAAATATCGGTGTGGATGTTCTGCTACTGGACATCGCTCCGAAAGAGCTCACGGAGGAGGAAAAGAAAAAAGGTCTGGCCCTCGACCATCCCGCCGTTAAAAACAGGATTGTCAGTTCCGCGTTTGAAACCGCCGTCAAATCAAACCCGGCTCCGCTATTCAGCAAGAAGTTCGCATCCAGGATCAAGCTCGGAAATTTTACCGACGATATGTCGAAGATCAAGAACTACGATTGGACCATTGAGGTCGTCGTGGAGAATCTCGACATAAAGAAAAAAGTATACGAGGAAGTTGAAAAGTATCGCAAACCCGGAACGCTCATCACATCAAATACTTCAGGTATTCCGATTCACCTGATGACAGAAGGTAGAAGCGATGATTTTCAGAAACACTTTTGCGGAACGCACTTTTTTAACCCGCCAAGATATCTCAAGCTCCTGGAGATCATTCCGACGCCAAAAACCGATCCCGAGATAGTTAAGTTTCTGATGCATTATGGGGATCTGTATCTCGGGAAGACGACGGTTTTGTGTAAAGACACTCCGGCGTTCATCGCAAACCGGGTGGGGATCTTTGGGATCATGAAAGTGGTGGATTCCATGCGCAAGCTCGACCTCAATATCGACGAGATCGACAAGTTGACCGGACCCGTTATTGGCAGGCCAAAATCAGCGACTTTCAGAACATCGGATGTTGTAGGATTGGATACGCTCGTCAAGGTTGCGAACAATCTTTACGCTGGGTTGCCCAAAGATGAAGGACGGGATATGTTCAAGTTGTCCGACGTCATTAATAAGCTCGAACAAAACAAATGGCTTGGCGATAAAACGGGACAAGGCTTCTACAAAAAAACCAGGAACGCCAAGGGTGAGACGGAAATACTCACGCTTGATCTGAAAACATTGGAGTACAAGCCCAAGGCAAAGGCAAAATTCTCAACACTTGAGTCGACCAAGACCATCGATAATCTGAAAGAACGATTTAAAGTGCTTCTCGCGGGTAAGGACAAAGCAGGGGAATTTTATCGGGACTCGTTTTTCGGACTATTTCAGTATGTATCGAACCGGGTCCCTGAAATTGCAGATGAACTTTATAAAATAGACGATGCCGTATGTGCCGGCTTCGGTTGGGAACTTGGTCCCTTTGAAACATGGGACGCCGTGGGAGTCGACAGGACAGTTGCGGAAATGGAAGCTGCCGGTTACAAACCGAATCTGTGGGTTTACGAAATGCTTGCAGGAGGGAATCGTTCGTTTTACAAAGTGGAAGGCGGTCAGAAAAAATACTACGACATTCCGTCAAAGTCCTACAGGAATATTCCCGGAAAAGAAGCTTTCATCATTCTTGAAAATCTCAGCAATAACATCGTCTGGAAAAATGCTGAATCGAAGGTCATCGATCTTGGAGATGGCGTTTTGAACTTCTCATGGAATAGCAAGAGTTATACATTGGGAAGCGCGGTAATAGAAGGTCTTAATAGATCCATCGATCTCGCGGAGAAAAACTATCGCGGTTTGGTGGTTGGACATCAGGGACCGGACTTTTCACTTGGCGCGAACCTGGGGTTGGTATTTATGTATGCCATCGAGCAGGATTATGACGACATCGACTTTATGGTACGTGCATTCCAGAATTCGGTGATGCGGTTAAGATACTCTTCAATTCCTGTAGTGGTGTGTCCCCAGGGAAGAACATTGGGTGGTGGTTGTGAAATGACACTTCATGCTGATGTAGCGCAGGCTGCAGCTGAGACTTATATCGGCCTTGTTGAAGTTGGTGTTGGACTAATTCCAGGTGGTGGCGGAACGAAGGAATTCACCAAGCGTGTCAGCGATCGCCTGGAGGAAGGGGACGTGGAATTGAACGCCCTGCAAAATGCGTTCATGAATATTGCCACCGCAAAAGTGGCTACCTCAGCAGAGGAAGCTCGCGAGATGTACATCCTTAAGTCAGTTGACAGGATCTCGATGAACAGGGATCGCCAGATCGCAGACGCAAAACAAACCGTTATCGAATTGGCAGAAGCCGGATATACCATGCCTACCCCTGCGAAAAACATCAAAGTCCAGGGCCGTGGTGGTATGGCGCTTTTCATGGCCGGCGTGAACGGAATGCGTATGGGTAACTACATCAGCGATCACGATGCAAAGATTGCGATGAAGATCGCCAACGTGATGTGCGGGGGAGACCTGACGGCTCCTCAGGAGGTTTCAGAACAATATCTTCTGGACCTCGAGCGCGAGGCATTTGTCTCACTTTGCGGTGAAAAGAAAACCCTTGAGCGGATTCAGTCTATCCTAACCGGAGGCAAGCCGCTCAGGAATTAACTCCAACCTCCGACAGTCATTAAAAAGTGAATTGATTTCAAAGAAATAAACACTACATAAGATATGGATGCATACATAGTGGCAGCAAAAAGGACTGCAAACACTCGTGCAAAAAAAGGAGGTTTCCGGTTTACTCGTCCCGACGACTTTGCTACAGACATCATCAAGAGCCTGGTGAAGTCGATTCCGGGCCTTGAAAACAAAATGGTGGATGACCTTATCGTTGGCAACGCCGTTCAGGAAGCCGAACAGGGCATGCAGATGGGCCGGATCATTGCTTTAATGGCGCTGGGCATCGAGAACGCGGGAATGGTGATCAACCGTTATTGCGGATCGGGCCTTGAAGCGATCCACATCGCAGCCGCAAAGGTACAGGCTGGCATGGCCGATTGTATTATAGCAGGGGGAACTGAGTCGATGTCGCTGGTACCCGTCATGGGATGGAAGACCGTACTCAATTATAATATCGCCAAAGAGAATCCAACATACTACACCAGCATGGGTCTGACGGCCGAGCAGGTAGCCGCTCAGTACAAGATCTCCCGCGAAGATCAGGACAAGTTTTCCTACGAATCTCACATGAAGGCTATCAAGGCACAACAGGACGGAAAGTTCAGGGAAGAGATCGTACCGATCACGGTTAAAGAGATCTTCGTTGATGAGAGTGGAAAGAAAAAGTCGCGCGAATTCACGGTCGATACCGATGAGAGTCCCCGTCCGGAAACAAACATGGATGCCCTTGGAAAATTGAAACCGGTTTTTGCCCAGGGAGGGTCTGTCACTGCAGGGAACTCATCTCCCACTACCGATGGTGCTGCATTCGCAGTGGTGATGTCTGAAAAACTTGTAAAGCAACTTAATCTCAAACCGATCGCGCGGATGATGAGCTACGCAGTCGCGGGTGTCGAGCCGAGAATTATGGGGATCGGTCCTGTTGCAGCGGTGCCCAAAGCCCTTGATCGCGCAGGCCTGAAGTTGAACGACATCGATCTTATCGAACTGAACGAAGCGTTTGCAGCGCAATCTCTCGCCGTTGTCAGGGAGCTCAACATCGATCCGTCAAAGCTTAACGTGAACGGCGGTGCAATTGCGATGGGACACCCACTGGGAAGTTCCGGCGCCAGGTTGTCGCTCACACTTTTTAATGAGCTGAGGAGAAGAAAGAAAAAGTACGGCCTGGTTACTGCCTGCGTTGGAGGAGGACAGGGCGTGGCCGGCGTGTATGAACTGCTCAATTAAGCTCCAAATCAAAGTTTACATACTTAAGCATCCGATGCATAATCAACAGAACAATCTTAAATCCTGAATCATATGTCAGTAGCAACCGAAACCAAAACAGCGATCAAGGGAGGAGAATTCCTCATTCGCGAGACAACAGCCGACGAGATCTTTATCCCCGAACAGTGGAACGAAGAACAAAAGATGATAGCGCAGACGTGCAAGGATTTTCTTGCCCAGGAAGTTTGGCCGCGGCTGGATGAAATTGACTCCATGAAAGATCCGAAGCTGATGCCGTCTATTCTTGATAAGGCGGGTGAGCTCGGGCTGCTTGGTACCTCGGTACCGACAGAGCTTGGTGGTTTCGGGATGGATTTTAACACTACGATGCTCGTGTCTGAAGTGATCGGAGCGGGCCATTCCGTGGCGGTTGCCCTTTCTGCGCACACAGGGATTGGTACATTGCCAATCCTCTATTATGGAAACGATCAGCAAAAGAAGAAGTACATTCCAAAGCTTGCTACTGGCGAATGGAAAGCTGCCTACTGTCTCACGGAACCTGATTCGGGTTCAGATGCGAACTCCGGAAAGACGAAAGCTGTGCTCAGCCCGGATGGTAAGCATTATGTGATCAACGGCCAGAAGATGTGGATCACAAACGGAGGTTTCGCCGATATCTACGTTGTGTTCGCGAAGATCGATAACGACAAGAATCTTAGTGCATTCATCGTTGAGCGCTCGTTCGGCGGCATTACCATGAACGAAGAGGAGCATAAGATGGGTATCAAGGGTTCTTCCACCCGCCAGATCTTTTTCAATGACTGCAAAGTTCCGGTAGAAAACCTGCTCAGTGAAAGGGAGAACGGATTCAAGATTGCCGTGAACATCCTGAACGTGGGACGTATAAAACTTGGCGCAGCTGCGTTGGGTGGTTCCAAGAAGACCATTTCGCTTGCTGTCAACTACGCAAAGGAGCGGAAGCAGTTCAATACTGCGATCGCAAGCTTTGGTGCTATCAAGCACAAAATCGCCGAGATGGTAACGAAAGTGTTTGCCTCTGAGTCGGCTTGCTACCGTGCCGGTCAGAATATCGACGATGCCTACAATGCGTTTGTTGCCGGCGGAATGGATTCTGCAAAGGCCAGGTTAAAATCACTCGAAGAGTTTGCAATAGAATGCGCGATCCTGAAAGTGCACGGATCTGAAGTGCTGGATTTCGTTGTGGACGAAGGCGTGCAGATCTATGGAGGCATGGGCTTCTCTGCGGAAGGACCTATGGACCGTGCGTATCGCGATGCGCGGATCAACCGGATCTTCGAAGGCACCAACGAGATCAACCGCATGCTGACCATCGACATGCTGCTCAAGCGCGCAATGAAAGGTCAGCTGGATCTGATGAGCCCGGCCATGGCGGTTCAAAAAGAATTGATGGGTATCCCTGACTTTGGCTCAGGTGAAGAGGAAGGCTTATTCGTGAAGGAGAAAAAGGCCCTTGCAAATCTGAAGAAGGCAGGACTGTTGATCGCGGGTGCAGCGGTACAGAAATTCATGATGAAGCTTTCGGACGAGCAGGAGGTGTTGATGAATCTCGCGGATATGCTGATCGAGGCCTACGTTGCCGAATCCACCCTGTTGCGTGTTGAAAAGATGATCGGCATCCGCGGCGAGGCAAATTGCCAGGCTGAAAAAGAAATGGCGATCATTTACCTGCACCATGCAGTTGAAAAAGCCGCGAGCGCGGGAAGATCGGCGATCTACTCTTTTGCAGACGGAGATGAGTTGAGATTGATGCTTCTCGGTCTGAAACGATTTACCAAGGTTGAACCTTACAACCTGAAGGAGGCCCGTCGCCGCGTCGCAAATTACGTTATCGAAAAGGGCGAATATCCTTTTTAAAAATATCAGTGCTCTGAATAACATTAACCTAACTGAACACTGAGCTGTACACAAATGAACAAAACCCCGGCTCTGGCCGGGGTTTTTTCTTTCATTTAGCTGTGTAATGGCAGATTTTCAAGACTGGAATGGTTTTGGAAAAGGATCAATCAAACCAGACTACCATGACATCAAAAGCTGCCATCGGACTTGTAATAATCATCCTTTGCCTCCTGCTTTTTCCGGTTATCATTGGAACTGTGGGCGGCGTGTTCGGACTTGTATTCGGAATTATTGGCGGCGTCTTTGGGGCCGTATTCGGAGTGATTGGCGCCGTGTTCGGGGCGATCTTTGGCGCGATCGGCGAAGTGATTGGATTTCTTTTCAGCTGGCCCTTCTCTTGCGGTGTCGATAATAACTTCCTGGCGATCACCGCGCTGATCATCGTAGCAGTATTGATAGCGCGCAGAAAAAATCTGGAGCGTCGTAACAGGCCTACGAAATAGGATTTTTATTGTATAGCGATGGATTTAAAAAGTACCTGCTGTAGACCGGATACTTTTTAACTTCCTGTATCTGCGGTCTTCTTCCGCGCGCAAAAATTACCTTGTAGTACAGCTCGAATCCACGATCCACCCGGATGTCTTTTTTAACCAGATACCAAGTCTTGTCATAGGGATTGAGAACCTTCACCTCAACATGAAATAGACCCGGGAGACTCTTAATGCGAACAAAGTTGCCGGGTTGTTTATTGTAAAGCTTCCCGTTTACGAATACCTGCATGGATGAACTCTTATCTGTCTGGATCGCTATACCGGAGATGTAAGCGAAAACACTAGACGAGGCAGTTACCAGAATCACAAAGAACAACAGCTTTTTCATAACATCACATTCTTACGACCATCTATAAGAGCACAACCTCCGTGCCAGTTAACCTTCAACTGTGGGTTTTCTGAATGTAATATTAACCGGCAAATTGCAACCCGCACGACATTGAATCCCAGGGATAAACTGTTTTTTTGTCCCAGCTTCGAGCGGACTGCACCGGATGGACAGGTCATGCCAACAGCCTGAGAAGTTATATTCACCACTAAGCCTACAATGTTGATTCGTGAAGGGGATTGAGAAAGAAATACCACTTAAAGCGGCAGTCCATCGTCAGCAAAAAATTATTCCGCTTATCAGCAACCGCAACCAGTTTCGATGTATGCTTTTGCGTATCGTTAATTAATTTATATTTTTAAAAATCCTGATTATTCATGCTCGTACTCAAACAACCCTGCCTGCTCATACTCAAACAACTTCGTGACCTCGTGGGCGACATTCAGCCACAGGATTTCACACGCCCATCACGTACGCTAAGGGATAGTACGATTGGACAGCATGTTCGACACACACTCGAGTTTTTTCTTTGTTTTGAAAGAGGCTTCAAAGAGGGCGTTGTCAACTACGATAAACGCGCCCATGATAAGACAATCGAAAATGACAACGGTGCCGCGTTATTAGCGATCGATTCGGTGACGGCATTCGTCAATGCATTGGAGAATGACAAACCATTAAAACTGCAGCTCAGTTACGACACCGGGAATTCTGTACCGGTTACCGTTGATACGAATGCAAATCGGGAGTTGATATACAATATCGAACACGCAATCCATCATATGGCGATCATCAAGATCGGCCTTTGTGAAATTGCTCCATATATCGAATTGCCGCATGACTTCGGTGTTGCGACGTCTACCATCAGACACAGGGAGAAGGTTTTGATGAACTCCGTTCAGCGGTGATGTTACATAAGGTCCTGCGAAGTAATTTTTTTATCCGGCTCCGAAGCTGGGAGTATTGGCCTTTCGGGATCGTTCAATTTCCGTTCTTTATCTATTGGCTTTTTCTCTCCTTAAAGCACCGATCTTTGGTTTTTTTTTCTGCGTCGAACCCAGGAATTCCGATGGGTGGGATGTTCGGCGAATCGAAATACGAAGTGTTGTCGAAAGTTCCGAGTGAGTTCAAACCAATCACGATCCTGATCGACCGTGAGTCAAAAACGGAAGATGTGCTTGAACAACTCGATCAAGCTGGGCTTTACTTTCCCCTGATCTTTAAACCGGATATTGGTGAGAGAGGGTTTATGGTCAGGCGTATAGAAGACGAGGAGGATATAAGATTGTATCTCAGCGCCGTTAATTGCGACTTCCTGGCACAGGAGCTTGTGAGCTTGCCTATGGAGTTTGGCGTTTTTTATACAAGATTTCCGAATGATCAGTCGGGGAAAGTAACATCAATTGTAGGAAAGGAAATGCTGGCCGTTGTCGGTGACGGAGAAAGTACGCTGCAGCAACTGATACTCGCGTCTGATCGCGCAAAATTGCAATGGGAAAAACTGCGTGTAAAGTTTTCGCGCGACCTTGAAAGAATATTGCCAACGGGAGAAAAGCTGGAACTGGTTTCTACAGGCAATCACGCTCTCGGAACAAAATTTCTCGATTGCAATCATCTCATCGATGAGCAGCTTTCCGAATCGTTCGATCGCATAAGCAAACAAATCGATGGGTTTTTCTTTGGGCGTTTTGATCTTCGTTGTGCCTCGCTCGATGACTTGAAGGCCGGCAAGGTAAAGATCGTGGAGCTGAATGGGTGTGGCGCCGAACCCGCGCATGTTTATCAACCGGGATATTCGTTGTGGCGTGCACTTGGCGTGTTCTATCATCACTGGCGAAATATCGACAAGATCAGCACCCAGAACAGAAGGCTTGGCCATCGGTATATCTCCATGAACGATGCGCGTCGATATTACCGCGCATTCAAAAAGGCAACGACATGAGTGCCCTGCTTAATTTTGGACTGGCCTTTTTTTTCTCGTTTGTCGGCTCGATTCCTCCAGGTGTACTGAATCTGACAGTTATCCAGCTGGGAATGGAACACAAAATGAGGATTGCCTATCGTTTTGCCCTCGCCGCTGCGCTTATCGAATATCCGTATGCCTGGATCGCGATCGCATTCGAGAACTATCTGTCGTCACAAATGGATTCACCGGGTATATTTCAACTGGTTGCTGCGTGCGTCCTGTTGATTGTCGGAATAGCAAACCTATCGGCATCCAAAGCCAGTGCAGATGACAAACCTCGATCCATTGCCGATAGCGGATTCAGGCGCGGTGTTATTCTCAGTGTCGTCAACCCTATGGCGCTTCCGTTCTGGCTTGCTACCACCACATACCTTAAGAGCCTTGGGCTGGCCTCATTTTCAAGCCACCTTCAGATCCATTCCTATCTCGCGGGTGTATCGGCGGGAGCTTTTGTTTTGCTGATTGGCGCAGCTCATTTAGCTAAATATTCGTCACATCTTTTTCGACATCATCCGATGATTAAAAAAATTCCTCCAGCGATCATGATAGCGCTGGGGCTCTACGGCATTGCAGATTATCTTTTATAAAATGTATGCCCTTGGCTTGAGGCGGGTCACCGAGGAATCAACATGTAGTTCATAATACTCTCCGTGTATCCATGCAAGGTTCGGATTTTCGTGGCCTGAAGGGAATTTGAATGCAACAGGGTAATTGTATTCCTTTACAACACGCGATATCATTTGCTCAACGCTTTCGTTGAAAGGCAGTTCAGACTCCTTGATGTCTGTCATGTGACCGATCACGAGGCCGTTCAATCCGGAGAGCTTGCCTGCACGTTTCAAGTGATTGAGCATTCTGTCGAGACGGTAATAGTATTCGTCAATTTCTTCAATGACAAGAATGTTTCCCTCTGTGTGCAACTCATACGGTGTTCCCATTGAATCAATAATCAGCGAGAGGTTTCCACCGATCAACCGCCCAGAGGACTTACCCGTGCGGTTATGAGGGGCGCTGTTAAATGACACCGATGAACGATCATCGAAAAGCAACTGACGCAGGCTTTCTATAGAATCATGGCTGTCAGGTTTTCCAAACAAGATCGGCATTGTGCCGTGTATGCTCATAAGTCCTTCGCGCAGGAGACGTAAATGAACGGCCGTGATGTCACTGAATCCGATCAGCCACCTGGGATTCTGCTTCATTGGGGAAAAATCGATTTGATCGATAATCCTGCCAGAGCCATAACCTCCCCGTGCTGAGATAATGGCCTTGATCCCCGGGTTGTCGATTGCACTCTGGAGATCTGCCAGCCTTTCCTCGTCTGTGCCGGAAAGGTAACTATGAGCAGAACTGAATACATGATCACCCAGTATGACGCGCAAGCCCCAGGATTCGAATTCCTGTAGGGCGGAATCGATCTGCTCGCGACTCACTTTTCTGGCAGGGGCAACAATACCGATAGTGTCGCCTGGGCGTAGTCTTCCTGGTCTGATCATATCTGAAAGTTAGACAATAAAAAAGCCCCGGCATAAGTCGGGGCTTT
>CBHTUB010000137.1:0-12481 GCA_966095595.1 uncultured Chryseosolibacter sp.
GTCAATCAGCTCGGCGATTGAACGCAGAAACTTTTGCCAACCATCTAATCTTGCAAGTTCCGCCACATCGGTCGTTTCGCCGATACGCTTTTCAAGAGCTGCGAATCGCTCTGCAAACTCAGCCTTAATTTCATCCCGTTTCTTTCCTATGAGATTTGGAAAATATTTAAGGCTATCCTTAAGTTGTAATGGATCAATTGGATATCTTTGCATCTGTGTAAAATCATTTTTGCCTGACGGTGTCCGTCCCAACGAAACCGCTCAGGCTTTTTCTTTTTCATCGTTCCCGGTTCAAATAATTTTCAATCACCGTCTGATCAAATAATACTCTCTTACCAATCGTGGACGCTTTAAGTGTGCCCTCGTTCCGCAGTTTATCAAGTGTAGGCAATGAGATCCGCAGCATCTCTGACGCCTCTTGTCGGGTGAGTTTCACTGTTTGTTTTCTGATTGATTCAGCTTTTTCAGTGAAAGCCTTTTCTACCTCTTGACGGATGAAGGCACCCAATTTTTGATACTCTGATTCAGGTAAACAGAAATCAACTTTCAACACTGGCGCTCCCATCTTACTTGTGTGTTTTGTCGTTTGGCCTGAAAAGATTCTGTACGTCCGAAGTCTTGAAGTAACTTCTACTCCCTACTTTGTGAATAGTGAGCCCCCCGTTCTCGACTTGTCGGTAGACAAATCCTCTTGAAGAACCGAGCATCCGCCGGGTTTCTTCAACTGTTAGAAATGGTTTTTGCTGTTCTGCGTTCATATCGAAACAAAGATGAACAGCAGAGGACAGTGAATAGTCCAAGAAAAGTGGACTACTGGTTAAAGACTAAGAGAAAAACTAAAGCCGGGTCTTATTGCCCGGCTTTAAGCTTCTTCTGATAGTTGTACAGAGCGGATTCACTCGTAGGGAATTTGATATTTTTCTTTTTCCCGGGAGGGTGTTTCGAGGCAGCAAGTTTGAATAATGTAGCAGTATGGGGTTTAATCCAATGCTCGAGGCTTGCTTTCTTACTACTGATAAAATCATCAGTAAGATTGTTGTCGGTTAGATATTGCCTGAAGACATCAAAGCAGATATCAGATCTATTTCTATTCGCGGCCGATCCTTTCTTTTTTGCATCTGTGAGCTTTGAGAGGATGGCGTTACGCTCCGCCTTGTACCATTGAATCTTTGCGTTTGCTTCGAGCTCCATTTTCAGCTTATCAATATGCACCTTCAGTTCACTCGGCCGGTCGCGAAAAGTAACGATCAAAGAATCGATGTGTTCGTGCAACGCTTTTGAATTACGCAACGCGTCACCAACAGCCTTATCGAACATGGCCTGCTTTTGCTCATTCGTAAGTTTAGGCTTTGCCATTTTAAGCCACTTTTAAAGTATTCCACTGATCATCCTTAAAGAACCTACTCTCAGCAATATCCTGAGCCTTATCCAATCCGGAAAGCTTCAGGTATTTAAGGAACGAGCTTTCGGTCTTGTGCCCTGTGCAATTCATGATTGAATAAACCTCCATGCTCTTCGATAAATATGCGTTTGTAGCGAACGACCTGCGCGCCGTGTGCGTCGAGATATGCTCATACTTATCAACGAGCTTACCATTGAGAGCGATCTTCCCGAGGGCGAGATCCTTACTCTGGCAAATCTCTTTGATCGCCTTATTGAATTTCTGATTACTGATTACCCGGGGAGGGTTGCCGTCGTACTTAGCCAGGATCATGCGCACAAGGGGATGGACCGGAACGTGAATTGAATCGGTCGTCTTCTGCTGTTTGATCTTCAGGTAATCATTGTTACCCTGTCGCACGATGTTGCTCTGGCGAATCTGGTTCCAGTCGCCGTGCCTTGCTCCGACGAAGCACGCCATGACGAAAATATCGCGGACAATTTCTTTAGGCTTAGTCAGTTTCAGCGTCATTAGTTTCTTCAACTCTACTTCATTCAGGTATGTCGCGTCCGTTTCTTTCCTGATTACCTTGAAAGATTTCTTTTGATACGCTTGGTTTACTTCGTAGTCCCGGTCGGCGGCTTCCCGGAGTACCGCCTTGACTTCCTTGATGTGCTTGCCGCGCGTATTCGGGTTGAGCCCTTTGTCCTTCATATACTGATCGAGGTCGTGATAAAAGCTCATGTCCATCGTTTTGAATGTGAGCTTCCGGCCCTTCGATGCGCAAAATTCAGTTACCAGGTTTAGCGTTTGTTTCTTGGAGCGCTTCGTTCCTTCGGTGATCAGTTCGCCGGTCTTTGGGTTTTTGGTGGTATTGATGATGTGCAACCAATCCTTGAACAATTCTTCTTCTTGCTGCATTTTGTTCTCCAGCTCTTTCCTTTCCTCTTGGTCGAGGTTGTCAAGGTGTGACTTTAGCTCGGATCTGAGCAGCGAGGGCGCACCGATTTTCGTTTT
The DNA here is from genome assembly GCA_966095595.1 of uncultured Chryseosolibacter sp. Taxonomy (GTDB): domain Bacteria; phylum Bacteroidota; class Bacteroidia; order Cytophagales; family Cyclobacteriaceae; genus Chryseosolibacter. The sequence goes on from CBHTUB010000137.1 coordinate 2,399, forward strand.
TCCCCATTGAGTAATCGCCTGAGCGAGCTTTTCCAAATGAGCTATAATTTCAAGAGTGTCGGTCTTTTCTTTTGGATATCCAGCGATGCTATTTTTCTTGTCGTAGTATTTCCAATCACTGGCTTTCATGTGCTGGCCAGTACTATACATAAATCGCCTGCGGGGTTCGTTCTTGTCGTTTCTAAATCTAGCGTCGAAGACCTGAAGAACGATAACCGGTTCTCCCTTGCCCTGTTTTCTTAATGAGAATTGCGCTTCCATGTTTCGAAGGTAGTTAAGGTAAATTTACAGCAGTTGCACAATAAGGCGCACAAGTGCTATGTTTTATTTTGTCTGGCTTAGTTTTCAGAAGGGGTTAATCACCAGTGAAAACGCTGTTTTTGAGTTGGTAAGCAAAGATTGTGATACTGAGACATGAAAGGTTCGAATCCGCTCGGAACCTCGAACAACAAGGACTATCGGCGACGGTGGTCCTTTTTTATTTACGGAGGTTGTGCGGAGCTGGCGCTGTTTAATGGTTGTTCTCTCTTACAATGGTTCCTGTCCGCCGATGCACATGGTCTCGTGCTGCACGCGGGGAATCCGCTCGGACACTTTTATCTCATCTTCGTTCGTGACAATACGTTGAAATGTTGGGCAACGTCGTAAAGCCAGTTTAAGCATTTATTGGGTATAGAAGAAGGATATTTTATGGTGCTGCAGGCCTTCTATGATATGAAGGAGGAAAAGCTTCGTCAACCTGCAAGCAATGGAACTCCGGATCTCAGCAAACTTCGGCCAGGGTTGTTTTGGGATACGGACATCAATCAAATTGACTGGATCGGTCAACGACGCGCAGTTATCGAACGTGTGATTGAACGGGGAAGTGATGAAGAGAAAGCAGAGATCAAACGTTTCTATGGCGTCAAGGCTTTTAACAAGATTGCTGATGCGCTAAAGCTGTAACATGCCTGATCGTCTGCACTGGAAACAGTTTCTCCGCGGAGCGCTTCTCGAACCCAATCTACTTTTTTCCTAAGAACTCCCGAATTGAGGAGTACAACTTCTTGTTGCCAGCCTTAACCTGGTGTCTCCATAAAATTTACATCGGTGTTCCCAGCGTAACACAAACCCAAACGTCGTAATGAAATTTGAGGATAATCAATCTCTCCATAATGGTTTATGTCTTTTAGAATGGATTGCAGTATCAAAATAATATTAATGGCAGAAACCTGGGTGAGCCATTCCAACCAATAAATAAACTGACCAGGTACATGCCCGTTCCTGCCCGTCAATAAGAAGTCAACAGCGGCGCTTTTGTTTTTAAGTACATTGACTTGAAACATATCCAAACACTTATGGACAAAAAAAAATCGAAAACAAAAAACGTCTTTGGAGTGAACTCGTTCCGCATGGTGCTTTTGAGCGGATTCTTTCTGGCAATGTTCTCGTTACAAGCGCAGCAGCAAAATCCTTCGCGAATCATGCTTCAGGGATTTTGGTGGGGAAGCTGGCACGACACATATCCCGGGAGTTACTACGACTATCTTACAAGACTTGCACCCAGGCTGCGTGAGCTCGGCATTGATGCAATTTGGGTGTTTCCCCCGCAGAAGGCCGGTCAGCAAGAAGTCAAAACCCTGGACCCTGTAGGATTTACCTATCCTAAATTTTATGAGTCGTTTGACAACTACGACCTGGGAGACAAATATCAAAAGGGGTCGACCGGTACGCGCGGAGGCACAAAGGATGAATACCTTCGTATGATTGCAGTTATGCATGCGAATGGTATTGATGTGATCCAGGATGTAATTCTCAACCACAATTCTATCGGGGGACCTTTTATGCTTACTCCACTCAATGGAGCGCTGGATCCTGCCGCGCCTATCTTTGATCCGAGTCAGCCGCAACAGGAAAAAGACTTTCAGCAAAGCAAGAACTACCGCTATGTATGTTATGCTACACCTGCGGGTGACGAAAGTGCGACAGACTACTCACGAAGAACGGGAAGATGGCCCAAGAACTGGGAGAATTTTCACCCGGATCAATCGCCATTCAACGTGCACCCGTGTCCGGACCCAAGTCAGCCTCTCGGCGACAATGTTTGCAAATCAATTTTCGGCTTTAACATTCATGACTTCTGTATTTACAGCGCGGCAGTAGGGCAAAGTTCGAACGCCGTTTACAATCCGGTACAGCCTAACAATTACATGTACGATGAAATGGCTAAATGGCTCGTGTGGTTCAAGAAGCAGTCAGGCTTCGATGGGGTACGTCTGGATGCAGTCAAGCACATCGAAACAGGATTGGTGTTGGGCTTGATGAACGAGCTGCAGAACAACGCAGGGTGGGCAAGTGGTGGAAGCCAGATGTTTGCGGTAGGAGAGCTTATCGACAGCAAGCAGACCATGGACAATTGGGTAGCCGTGCAAGAGGGCCAACGTTGCGGCACGTTCGATTTCAGCTTACGTGATGGTATCTACCAGATGATCGACAAGAAGGGCTTTTTCGATATGTACACGCTTCCAGCTTTTCAACAGAATGAGCGCGCCCGTACGGTGCCCGTGGTAAACAACCATGATTCGTTCCGCCCGGTGATCAATCCGTCAAACGGGATTTATTCAGATTATAAATCGGGTGGGCCGTACCTTGCGCCTATCGATCCCGACGATCCCTGGCTCGCTCCTGCCTATGCTGTAGCCTGTGCGGTTGATGGTACACCCGATATCTTTATCGAAGACCTCTTCAAGCTTAATACCGGAACGCGTTATACGCACGACCCACAGAACACTTCGCAACTACAGACTCGGGATAAAATTGCCAATATCATCTGGGCTCATCAGGTTATGGACTGGAAAAGTTTCCCTTTTAAAGTTCGAACCGCTGCGATCGAAAACCCAGCTTATGTACAACTGAACGGCGGTGATCTGCTTGTGATTGAAAGAGAAGGCCGCGCACTTATTACCGTTAATGACAATGGCGCGAACGATGGACAGGTTTGGGTGAATTGCGGCTTTAACATTGGAACTCAGCTTCATGATTACAGCGGACACTTTCCTGACGTATTTGTGCAAGGACCTGTATCGCCCGGATTGCCGAACCGGGTTCTGCTGAACATCCCAAGGGTAGATATTGCAAACGGCAAACATGGCTACGGGATTTGGGCGCCAACCAATTTCATCAATGCGGTGCATAATCCAACGCCTCGTTCTACGACTCAAGAGTGGGAAATGGCCGATGATCTTGGCGATTCTCATCCGTTATCGCTGAAGCAGGGTGGTAGAATACCCGATTGGGGCATTTGGTATAACCCGCGAACCGTCGGGCGAATTTTTTCCGATGCCGGCACACCAATCCAGGTCGAGGTGTATCCCACAAAGGCAGGAAAACCAACCGGTATAACTCTGGCACTGTATAGCAGTGATGGTACACTGGTAAGCAATGTTACGAGTACAGCCCCCGTACTTAACTTGACTGCACCACAGGTAGGCTACTATACCATCAAAGTGTGGAACGGACAATTTAACTCAACGGGTCAACGTGTATATGTAAAGGCCACTTATACAGCCCCGCAGGTGGTCGATCCGCTACTTTATAATTTCGGGAATTCCCCGAGCGAGGCAAAAGCTCCGGAAAATACCGAGTTGGATGGGATTTCGATTTCAGCATATCCGAACCCTTCAACGGATGGCGCAGATATTGCGATCCGGTACTCACTTTCGAAAGAGCGTAGGATTCGCTTGACCGTCTTTGATCCGGATGGAAAACCAATTGCAACGCTTGAAGATGGTGTTGTCAAAGAAGGTACCTACGAGAAGATGCTTCGAACTTCAGATCTACGGGAAGGGACCTATATCTACAGGTTGGAAGCGGATGAATCCTACACTACCGGAAGGATCGAGATACTGAGATAACATAGGTCGGGCTTGACAATCGAACGTTTATCGGTGATCATTTTTTTATCTATAACGTCGTATTGTTAGTGTGTGCTGGTTGAATATTCCATAGAGGCTGTATCAAAAGTCGCTGTGTGCAGTATCAACCAAATTTATTCTCCGTGAAACTCGGTGAATTCTCCGTGTAGCTCTGTGTAATAGCTATTGCACAAAGATCCACAGAGGAGCACAGGGGTTCACGGAGAAATTCAAAAATAGAATTCTTCGATATTTGTTTATCTAGCTCTTTGAGACAGCTTCTTCGGTTGACCCACATATAAAAGCAGCAGGCGAGACTTGCGCAGATCTTTTCAAGTCGATATTAATTCCCATCAACAGGTAACCATTTGCCAAATGGAGATCGACAATTTCAACATATTACATGAACGTAGTCGTGCGGGATGTTGATATACTGTATCATCGAAAAGAGTATATTAGCGTACGTCCAATGAACAGCAGGGAATGCTGTGTATTGGGCTTTTTAATTTTAGAAATTAAATCATACTCCTATGAAGAAACTTTTCTTATTATTTTTTGCCGTTGTCAGCCATAACTTATACGCGCAGGTTAAGGTTGAAGGTGTCGATATTAACGAACTCGGCAATGTAAAATATGTTGAGATCGTGGGTGTACAAAAATTCCTGAGTAACAAATTGACCATTGCAATCGACTATGGTCAAAAATTCTCCTGGGGGACCGATCAACGGATAGAGCGCGAGGATGGTAAACCGATCATTTTCAATAGCATGGTAGAAGCCCTGAACTTCATGAATGTCAATGGTTGGGAGTTCGTGAATAACTACATCGTTACCATTGGGAATAGTCAGAATGTTTATCACTATTTGTTGAAACGGAAGGAGCCTGCAACAGTAGTAGGGAATTAGATGAAACAGTTGTTACATGCCATCCCGAATATGCTTGAAGGATAGATAGAACGTTGTGCCTTCGTTCACTTTGCTCTCTACGTCGATTTTGCCACCCATCGCTACCATTTGTGTCTTTACAAGATAGAGACCCATACCTTTTCCCTCGACATGTAAGTGAAAGCGGCGATACAATGTGAAGATCTTGTCTTTGCACAATGCCATATCCATACCGAGTCCGTTGTCCTGTATGATCAAATTGAAATAGTTGCCTGTCACTTCTGAACGGATGGTGATGACGGGAGCCCTGCCCGGGTGACGATACTTGATCGCATTGCAGATGAGATTGTATAATATACTATCGAGATAAGGTTTCACCGTCCAGAGCGTAGGGCCTTTGGAAAAATCCTCAATGAAGGTGGTATTGGTATCCTGGATCTCTTTTTCGATGTTTATTTTAACGAGGCGCAGCTCTTCTGCAAGGTTTACCGGCTCTATCACCGAAGCTGAATTCCTCCTCATCTCCAGCACCGTGTTCAGGTCTTTCACCACGCGATCGAGCTCCTGTGTGGTGAACACCATTTTATCAACGATAGACTTTGCCTCCTGCATGTCGTTGCCGCTGAAGTTCAAAATATGACCGAGGCCAAGTATTCTCGCAACGGGAGCGCGCAGGTTATGGGCGGAGATGAATGCGAACTGCTCCAGCTGTTGATTGTATTCCACCAGATCGTGCGTGCGTTCCTGGACTTCGGCCTCGAGTGTTTCATTGCGGATGGTGATCTCCCTGTTCTGTTCTTCGATGGTCTGCCGGGCTTTTTGCAGTTCGAGGTTCTGTGCCGATACGATGTCGCGTTGTGCCGAGATCTCTTCCCGGCTTTGAATCAGTTCGTCATTTTGTTTTGCCAATTCTTCCGTTCGTTTCTGTACCTGCAACTCCAGGATCTTATTTTGTCTCTTGATGTTTCGAACGCGCAGTTTGTATAACGAAACGGTGCTTCCAATCACCAGAAGTATGGCCCCCAGTTTGGCCCACCAGGTGCGCCACCAGGGAGGCAGTATGCGGATGGTTAACGTAGCGCCTTGATCGTTCCAGACTCCGTCGTTGTTGCAGGCTTTAACTTTAAAAGTATACGTGCCCGGATCAAGGTTGGTAAACATCACCGACCGTTCGTCGCCCACATAGTTCCAGTCAGTGTGGAAGCCTTCCAGTTTGTAGGCATATTGATTTTTACCGGTAGCGGTAAAGTTGAGTGCAACGTATTTCAGGGAGAAGAAATTGTATTCGGGCGGAAGGGTTATCATACTCGTTTCGCTGATCTGACGTTGTAATAGACCTCCGAGGTCACCCGGCCTGACACGTTCATTGAGGATCCGCAGCTCCGTGATGAAAACGCTCGGGGCAAAGGGGTTGTCGCGCACGCTGTCCGGATTGAAAATGGTAATGCCTTTGCCTCCAAAGAAGAATTGTCCGTTCGGATATCGCAGGCAGGCGCCGGGTTTATAGTCGTTGCCCGGCAGTCCATCGGTCATGTCATAGTTTCTAAATACTTCGCTGACAGGATTGAATCGCGAGATGCCCGCAGCGGTACTCAGCCAGAGATTACCGGTATTGTCTTCGAGTATACCATGGATCATGTTGTTGCGCAACCCATCGGCAGTGGTATATCTTTTTTTGAACTGGCCATTTACGATAAGGTGCAGACCTTCCCTGGTTCCCACCCAGAGTTGGCCGCGACTATCTTCCATTATGCTGTTGCAGAGGCCAGCAACCTGCATGGAGTCGCGTTGAGTTGTTGTTTGAAACCTGCTCAATGTTTTTCGATCCGGGTCGTATCTCAGCAGCTCTTCGATGGTACCTATCCAAATGCTTCCCTTCGTATCCTCGTATATGGTGCGGATATAATTGTTGAATTCAAATTGTTTTTCACGAACGTGTTCAAATGTGCCGGCGTGCTCGTCGGTGAGCACATTCAAGCCATTATAGGTAGCGACGAGTATTTGTTGTGTTTTATCCGATTGCCCTATCGAGAATACATTCGGATCGGAGAGGCTTCCGTTGCGTTTGTCGTCGGGCATGTAGTGGATGAAGTTGTCGTGTGCTTCATCGTAACGGTTGAGGCCGCCTCCCCATGTGCCGACCCAGATCCGTTGCCGGTTGTCTTAATAAATAGAAAGGACGGGATTTGCCTGTAAACTTTCCTTTGCTGTTGTGTGCTTGTAGTACTTTACGCCAGCTGGCGATTTTACGACCAGGCCACCCTCGGTGCCTACCCACAGGCGATTCTTCGAATCGAGCACGATTGCGTTCACAATATCGTTTTCCAGCGGTATATCCACTTCCCTGAATTTCTCGTGTAACCTGTCGACCACCGCTATGCCATTGGAATAGGTGCCCGTCCAGATTCGTCCCTGCGTGTCCTTGTAAAGTGCATGGATGGAGTTGTCCGGCAATGATTCCAGATCCTTTTTGTCGGATTGAAACGTCAACAGCTCATTGGTGATCGTATTCAATCTGCACAGGCCGCCGTTCTCCGTGCCGATCCACAGATAGTCGCCATCCATGCAAACGGTCAGTACATCATCCACTGGCAATGCAGGGTCGGAGCGGGAAGTGTAGCTGGAGTACTTATTTTTTGTGACGTCATATTTTTGTAGCCCTCCACGGGCAGCGATCCATAGGTTGTTTGCGCGGTCCTTTACCATGCGTTGGAGTTTTATCGCTGGATTTTGCCGATCTATATGTCTGTCTTTTAAATTCCAGCGGAAGAGACCTGTCGCACGAACACCCACCCAGAACTCATGATCGGACGCAGGAATGAGCGCGTGTACGGGATCGCGCGAGTCGAAGAGTTCATAGTATCGTTTCCGACCGGATGTCTTGCTTATCTGTTCTGCAAAAGCTTTGTCACGGCGTAAGCCAGCAATCCATACACTCGTATCGTCTTCGTGGAATTCAGTTACCTCGCAGTCGAATGAATATTGCGAGAGCCGTTTGAAGTTATCCCGATCACGATCATAGATATGAAGTCCACCGCTGCTCGTGCTTACCCAAAGCACACCGCGACTGTCCTCGAATATTCTGAGAATAACATTTTTTAAAAGACTTGTAGTGTCGTCGGGGTCATGGCGATATACAGTGATGTCGTATCCGTCGAACCGGTTGAGACCATCTTCCGTGCCGACCCAGAGGAAGCCGCGTGAATCCTGCAAAATACTTGACACGCGTGGATTGGATAATTCCGCTGCTATTCTCGAGAACTTTACTTTTTCGAGTGGCGACTGTGGATAGACCTCGCTCACACAAAAGAAGAATAGCCATAGTATATATAGAGAGCGGCTCTTAAACATACGTGAGGCGTAAACTGGGGTCAATGAAGATACATATTTTAACGGACAAATAGTAGGCAAGCATCTTCAGTGCCGACGTTGAAGTATCTGGAACGCGTGAAATCGGAGATATCCGGGAAGTCTGTATTGATTTCCCCTTATTGGCACCGAGAATATCTGTTCGGCAACATATGGGGCTTTCTGAACCAGCGAAGGCGGACTTTGATAAGCGTGCGGGAAACTTTCGCTCTGAAAGTTTCCGCACGCTGTGTTGTATTCCGTATTATTTGAAATTTAACTTAACGATTGTGTCGGCAAATTTTTCCTTTACGGGTAGTCCGGTCAGCTTGATGCCTCCGGCTGTCTGCTCGAATTTTGTTTTGATGTTATTGTTAAGGATAACCGCGGAAACAATTTTGCGATCGATGGCAGGTATCGTGAGTTTTCCATCGACCGGAGTTTTCAGAACGTGGACATAGACCGCCTTTTCCGTATATGTTGTCCCACCCCAGGCTTCATCGTAAACTCCACCGGTGGTACCATATATGCTTTCACCATACTTCCTCAGAAAATCTCCCATCTCCGAAAGTCTTTGGATCTGTACTTCTTCTATCTCACCGTCGGCCATGGGACCGACATTGAGCAGCAGATTGCCATTCATGCATACCACTTTGGCGAGTAGCTGAATGACACTGTCGCGGCTCAAGATCTGATGTTTTGCCTGTGGCGTCCAGCCCCACGCGCCTCCGCTGAGATTCGTGCAAAACTCCCAGGGCCTGTTTGGCTTTTGACCAAATGAATTTTCCCTTGTCGAGAAATCACCCATCCAGCCACTGCGTTCGCTGATGACCACGGTTGGTTGTAATTTCCTTACCATCGTGTTTAGTTTCACCGGCTCCCAGCTGAAGCTTCCCTTGTAAGGCTTGTCAAATCCCCTTGACTTCCATTGCCCACCGCTCCAGACGATCCCGCCGTGACCAAGCCAGTTATCCTCTCCTCCGTCATACCAGAGGATATCCACTTTGCTATAGTTCGTCAACAGCTCTTCTACCTGAGTATAGGTTTGTTTTTTCATTTCCTCGGCGCTCGCGCGATACATGTCCGGAAAAAAGAACCCGGGATATCGCCAGTCCAGTGGCGAGTAATAGAATCCCATTTTCATCCCCGCTTTATGTGCGGCATCAGCATAGTCCTTCATGATGTCTCTTCCCGTGGCACTGTTTACTGCATCATAATCGTTGAACCTGGTGTCAAAAAGACTGAACCCATCATGATGCCGTGATGTCACAACCATATAGTTGCATCCAGCCTTCTGTGCGACTTCTACCCAGCGTTTCGGAGCGTCAGGTTTACAGTTGAACTTGTCCCTGAGCTTTGCATATTGATCAACATCCATGTATTCGCTGAACATTGCCCACTCGCCTCTGCCATGTACTGCATATAACCCATAGTGAATAAACAGGCCGAACTTCGCATCTTTCCACCACTGCAGGTCTTTGTCTGCCAACAGTAATGTTGAATCGATAACCTGACTGAAAGTTTTTACATTCACGATCAATAGGAGCAGGATCGTGAAGAGAAGTTTTTCAAAAGCCTTGTTCATGGTCTTATGATATTGATCAAGTTTAGTTGCAAATTTTTTTTCGTTGTCTGAGCCCGAACAGTAATTATTCCAGAGAATCCACAGTCGCGTCTTACCATTCGATGCTGGCCTCGGTCATGATATTTCTTGAAGAGTTTCCGATCAGCACGGAGAACTTTCCCGGTTCCAGGACCCAGGCCTTCTTAGCGGGATCGTAGTATTCAAATACTTTTTTCGGGAGCGTTAATTTAATTTCCCGTGTTTCATTCGGGGCGAGGAATACTTTTTCAAAAGCCTTCAGCTCTTTTTCCGGCCTCGCCAGCGAGGACTTGTGATCCTTGACATATGCCTGGACGACTTCTGCGCCGGGAAACTTGCCGGTGTTTCTGATCTG
>CBHTUB010000138.1:0-12434 GCA_966095595.1 uncultured Chryseosolibacter sp.
AAGATCATTCCGTTATTCAACCTTTATAAGCTGAAGATCCGCGGAAAGAAAAAACCTATTTACTTTTTCCCGTCAAAAAACATCGACCCGGCTTTCGGCCTGCTTGCAAAAGACACGTCGAAGATGGGATCGATCGTCGAAAAACGTAAGAAGGAGCTCGGGTTCGAGTAAGCCCTTCCGGTTAATGCAGATTCACAATCACAGAAGCCGGAAAAAAAATCCGGCAGTGGCTGTAGTGCCGTTACTTTAGCACTTTCAACTCTTTACCGACCTCAGTGAATGCCCTGATGGCTTTGTCGAGATGTGCGCGCTCATGTGCGGCCGATATCTGAACCCTGATCCTCGCAGCACCTTTCGCAACTACAGGGTAGAAAAAGCCTATCACGTAGATGCCCTTTTCAAGCAGCCTTTCTGCAAACTGCTGCGCAAGCGGTGCTTCGTATAACATGATCGGTACGATCGGATGCTCTCCCGGCTTAATGTCAAAACCGGCCTTCGTCATCTCGCTTCTGAAATATTTTGTATTCTCCTCCAGCTTGTCGCGGAGCACTGTGGTCTCTGAAAGCATATTGAAGACCTCGATAGATGCGCCCACGATCGATGGTGCCAGCGTGTTGGAGAACAGATAAGGTCTTGAACGCTGTCTCAACATCTCGACGATCTCTTTCTTCCCGGAAGTGAATCCGCCCGACGCACCGCCCAACGCCTTGCCCAGGGTACCGGTGATGATATCGATCCTGTCTATCACATTCCGGTATTCATGCACACCACGGCCCTTCTTCCCGATAAAACCGGTGGCGTGTGATTCGTCCGTCATGACCAAAGCCTCGAACTCGTCCGCCAGATCACAGATCTTGTCGAGCTGAGCAATTGTGCCGTCCATCGAGAAAGCACCGTCTGTTACGATCATGATGTTGTTGGCGCCAGCCTTGCGCGCATCCTCGAGCTGCTTTCGCAGGTCCTGCATGTCGTTGTGCTTGTAGCGATATCGCATAGCCTTGCAAAGGCGCACGCCATCAATGATGGAAGCGTGGTTCAGTTCATCAGATACGATAGCATCCCCTGCGCCAAGTATTGGTTCAAACACACCGCCGTTTGCATCGAATGCCGCAGCATATAATATCGTGTCTTCCATCCCCAGAAATTCGGAGATCTTTGCTTCAAGTTGCTTATGTATGTCCTGCGTGCCGCAAATAAAACGTACTGATGACATTCCGTAGCCGTGAGAATCGATAGTGCGCTTTGCAGCCGCAATCACTTTCGGATGTGATGATAGTCCGAGATAATTATTGGCGCAGAAGTTAATGACTTCCCTCCCATCCCTGGTCTTAATCTCTGCACCCTGTGGGGTTGTGATGATCCTTTCCTTTTTAAATAATCCCGCTTCGCGAATGTTGTTTAATTCCTTCTCTAATACAGGCTGAAGTCTTTTATACATACGTTAATTTATTTTCGGTTTGGGTTTGATCATTGGCTTTGCAACTGCCGGTTTTGCTGGAGAAGGACCCGGTGCCGTACTATCACCCGACGTGGCGGCAGATGAAGGCGGCTCACTTATCTTCAACTGGTACTTTCTGCGGATCGGGTTGATCAGATTAAGCTTCTGAACCGTGAAACTATTGGGGTGCATTTGTAAAAACTCCGCTTTCCAGTCAGCATAAAGGATCGGCTCCGCTTTTTCGAAAGCGGGACCATCAATTTTTTTCGACTTCAAATATTCCTCAAAGTTCACAGCGCGCAAGTTAAGAAAGGAGCCCTAACGAATGATAGGGTAATAATAAAATTCTGTAATTTCGCGCGCACAAGTGAATTATGAAAACGCAGAAGATTTTAGTTATTGGCGCCGGTGGGCAGTTGGGTTCTGAGCTCACGCAGGGTTTGTGGAACCTTTACGGAAAGGAAAATGTGATCGCAACGGACATCAAACCAGCTCAGGGGATCCTCGCAGAAGGAAATTTCGAAATCTTAGACGTACTCAATCAAAAGAATCTTTATTCTTTCGTTCAGAAAAATAACATTACCCAGATCTATCACCTCGCAGCAGTTTTATCGGCAACAGGTGAAAAAAATCCGAAGTTCGCGTGGCATTTGAATATGGATGGATTGATCCACGTTCTTGACGCCGCTGTTGAGTTCAAAATAGAGAAGGTTTACTGGCCAAGCTCTATCGCCGTTTTTGGACCGGGGACACCAAGGGAAAACACGCCGCAGGACACGGTAATGGATCCGTCGACGATATACGGTATCAGCAAGCTTGCGGGCGAGCGTTGGTGCGACTGGTATTTCAGAAAACACGGCGTGGACGTGCGCAGCCTCCGCTACCCCGGCCTTATCGGCTACAAGACGAAACCGGGTGGAGGTACTACGGATTATGCCGTGGACATTTATTTCAAAGCCCTCGCTGATAAAAAATACGATTGCTTTCTGAAGCCTGACACCTATCTGCCCATGATGTATATGGACGATGCCGTGAAAGCAACCCTGGATTTAATGGAAGCCCCGGCAGAAAAGATCAGCATCAGATCCAGCTATAATGTGTCTGCGATGAGCTTTAGCCCGAAGGAGATCGCTGCGTCGATCAAAAAGCACATCCCTGAATTTGAAATATCCTACAACCCTGATTTCAGACAAAGCATCGCAGACTCATGGCCGAAATCCATCGATGATGGAAAGGCGAGAGCAGATTGGGGATGGAATCCGAAATTCGATCTGGAAAAGATGACAGGCGAGATCCTCAAGAACCTTCCTGCGTTGCTGGAGACCTCAATGCAATAAGTGTTATCTCGCAACGACGAGCCTCATCGTCGATTGATGATCTGCTCCTACATACCGCACAAAGTAGACGCCTGCTTTCAGCTGATGATTGAACGCCAGCGAAGCACGCGAACCAGTCGCCGGGACATTGGCCACCAGAACGCCGAGTTGATCGGTAACAATAAGCCTGTCCGATTCAGACGGATGAAAATTGCTTTCGAAAAACACTTCACCACCATTTGAAGGATTCGGAAATACGGAGAATGATTTCTCTCCTGTTACCTCTACTTTGATCTTTTTTGAATACTCGAAAGTGTTATCGATGTCGACTGCCTTCAGTCTATAGTAATTACGTCCGAGAAATGGATGATTGTCTGAGAACGCATAGCCTGAAGTAATGTCGTAAAGATTTTTTCCCTGGCCTTTTATCGATCCTATCGACGTGAACGCAACTCCATCGGTTGAATGCTCTACCACAAATTCGGCGAAATTCTCTTCCATCGATGTTGACCAGGTCAACTTTATGGTATTGTCGATCTGTCTTCCCTGGAAGTCGTCGTTAAGTTTTACAGGCAACGTGTTGTTGATACCGTTTTCATCAAGACCTACAGGTCCGACTAAACCGCCGGACGGCTCGCAATAGGGTATTGGACCTGCAGGATATGCATTACATCCGGCCGAACCACCCTTCACAATATTGGTTCCACAGATGTTCAATCTGTCCGAAGCATTATTGCCAACGTTAACATTTGCAGTTGCATCTTCCAGGATCATCGTAAAGCCGCAGCCTGTGGCCGATCCTAAGTTCAACTTGGTTTGAATATCGATGTATCCGCCACCCTCGACAACTACGTCCGCGTCAATCGTTATTTGTCCGTTAAACGAGATGGTCACAGTGCCTCCGCTTTGGACGGTCAGCGTTGTTCCGGCCCATGTGTCGCCACTTGTATCGAAATCGAGGTTGACTCCATTGGGAATCACAAGAAGAGAATAACTATTGGCAGTTCCTCCTTCGGCACAGGATGGTGGGGAGGCGTTATCCCAGGCAATGGTCCCGGAACCGGAAATAGTACATGTTTGTGCTGTGGCTGAATTGCTCAGCAACAGGCATAAAAAACTCAGAGTCGTTGCAATCAGCAACAAAGGCTTTTTCATAAGGTGCCAGGGGGTAGAAAGCGGCTATAAATATAGCTGGAAACTTTCAAATGGCACCAAAATAAAAAAGCGTGTATGACACGCTTTTCGTTATTTTTCTTAAAAGATGACTATTCCCTGACAAAAACCTTAACTATTCCGCTCCAATTCGCGCCCTTGTACTCGAGAACATACAGTCCTTTTGAAAGATTTCTGGAAGGAACCAGTGTGAACTTGTTCATGGTCACATCGCTTTGCAATATTTCCTGACCCCGGCTATCACGCAAGATCACGATGTCGTTTTCTGAGGGAGTAAAATTGCTCATGAAGCTAAGCTGATTGGATGTTGCGGGGTTCGGGTAGGCAATGACCGTTTTCAGGCCTTCAAGCTTCACTAGCTGCAAGTTCGAATATTCGAATGAACCATCGAGGTCAACAGCCTTGAGTCTATAATAAGAGAATCCAAGTAATGGAGCATCGTCACTGAACTCATATTGCGTTGTTACATCCGACAAATTTCTGCCGGCACCTTCGATAGAGCCGATGGTCTGGAATTCACGTCCGTCAGCAGAGCGTTCGATCTCAAAGTGAGAGAAGTCCTCTTCCATTGATGTCGCCCACGCTAGTTCTACAGTATACTCATCGTCTTTCGGATTGCTGATTACTGGTTCAGCTTCAAAATAAGCGATCTCTACGGGTAAAGAAGCATCATATCCATTTTCCCCATATCCCTTTGGCCCAACAAATCCACCGGAAGGTTCGCAATAGGGCTGGGACGTCAATGCACAGGTTCCGGAGTTTGTACCTCCGCAGCTGTTACAACCACCACCGCTCTGGGCTATCTTGACGCCGCATATCGAAAGCAAGTCACTACCACCACTTCCGTTCAATGTCATGGTACCCATGATGATCAGGTCGTATCCGCAGCCGGATGATGTTCCCATATCAAGTTTTGCATTCAGTGACAACGTTCCACCGCTATTCACGGTGATGTCGCCATTCCAGACTGCATTTGCCTTGTTGTTAACTACGGTGCCCCCTGATTGGATTGTAAGTGTTCCGGTTTTACTGCTGAACGTGCTGTTGCTAAGGTTCAATGTTACGCCACTGGGAACGACGATCGCTGTTGCGCTTGAAACGGTAACGCCACTTTCCGCACAGGTGGCACTGCCCCAGGCTATTGTCCCGCTTCCGGAAATTGTACAAGTTTGAGCATAGACGAATACACTCGTTGTTACTAAAATTAGTAACAGTGAAATTTTTTTCATTGTTTTTCAGGTGTTAGGTTCCTCCCCGCTATCGACCTCGTTCGACCCCCATTTATACTTTTCGCATAACACCTCAGCCAACCACGACATGAAATATTAGCTGCGACAGTAAAACTCGTTCTTTCGTTATTGAGTATGGTACGGGCCATTACAAAAGTAGATAATAACGACTGTCTTACAAAATGTTCTCCAACGCGATAAAGCCTTCCAAATCACATTTTTTGCCGTTAAAGCGCAGAATTGCCGGTTGAATTGCATGCCTACAGTTCCAAATTGGGAAGGCATTGTTCAAAACTGGCATCAATTCCATAAATCGTCATTAACTAAATTTAAACACCGGCAACGCCTTTACCGGGTCTGAATACGAGGTTATTCTCCAACATTTATATATTTCGCGGCTATTAGATAACCATGAAATACCTAAAGACTGCCACCGAGAACCAGATTCTCACCATCACCATATCAAGACAAGAGTCGCTAAACGCCCTGAATATTGAGTTACTCGACGAATTGAAGAAAACTGTCGACGGACTTAAGAATGACCAATCCGTAAAGGGAGTGATCATAACGGGCGAAGGCGAAAAAGCCTTCGTTGCGGGCGCCGATATAAAGGAACTGACAGGACTATCCAGAGACCAGGCCTTTTCACTATCAAAAAAAGGTCATGGCATTTTTAAGTCGATCGAGAATTGCCACGTTCCGGTGATTGCGGCTATCAATGGTTTTGCGCTTGGAGGAGGTTGCGAGCTTGCAATGGCCTGTCACATACGCATTGCAACAGAAAATGCCAAACTCGGCCAACCCGAGGTCAATCTGGGAATTATTCCAGGCTATGGCGGTACACAGCGTCTCGCTCAACTCGTTGGAAGGGGAAAGGCATTCGAGCTGCTGCTCACGGGAGATATGATATCCGCAGAAGAGGCTCGTGGTCTCGGCCTGGTGAATCACGTTGTGAAAACGAAAGAAGAGCTTATGGATCTTGCGAAAAAAATACTGGGCAAAACAATAAAGAAAGGTCCGCTTGCGATCAGATATACGATAGAAAGCGTAAACAAAGGCTATGCTTTTGAGAACGAGGGATATGAGGCAGAAGCCACGCTTTTCGCGGAATGCACCCTCACGCAGGACTTCAGGGAGGGCACCTCGGCATTCATAGAAAAACGTCAGCCAAATTTTAAGGGAGAATAAATTGAGCAAAATCAAAAAACTGGCCGGCGAAACAGTCCTCTATGGTCTTGGCAGCATTCTCCCCAGGTTTCTCAATTTTCTGCTTGTTCCACTACACACATCGGTGTTCGGTGCGGCAGCCTATGGAGACTTCACCTTTATATTCTCCTACGTCGCCGTATTCAACATCATCTTCACTTTCGGTATGGAAACCGCGTACTTCCGGTTTTCGAATAAGGAAGGCGCAAACGAGCGACACATTTTCAATCTCACCCAGACGGTGGTCTGCGCGATAAGCCTGTTCTTCTCCATTATTTTCTTTTTGAACTTCAACGCCATCATTGCCTGGTTTGAGATCGGCGACAACAGGGAGATCCTCACATACATGATCCTGATCATGTTCGTGGATGCCATCGTTGCCATACCATTCGCAAGGTTGAGGCTTCAGAAAAGACCAATGAAGTTCGCCCTGGGCAGGCTGATCAATATCGGGTTGCTGGTTGGGCTAAACCTGTATTTTCTTTTGTTCTCCGGCTTCACTCCGAAACTCGAGTACGTATTTCTGGCCAACCTAATCGCAAATGCGTTCTACCTGCTCTTCTTTTTCAGGGAACTTGCTTCATGGCGACCCGCCTATGACAAAAATATCTCACCCGCGATATTCTCGTATTCCTATCCAGTGATGCTTACAGGAGTAGCAGGGATGATCAATGAAAATCTCTCGCGGATGACACTGAAGCTTTGGTTACCGAAAGATTTTTATCAGAACCCCAAGGTAGCGCTCGGGATCTTCGGCGCTGCGTATAAATATTCAGTATTGATGAACCTTGCGATACAGGCCTTCAGGTATGCAGCGGAGCCTTTTTTCTTCGCACAGTCGACTGAGAAAAATTCTCCACAATTGTTTGCCCGCGTAAATCACTATTTCATAATTGTCTGCTGTATCCTTTTATTGGGAGTATCGATCAATCTTGATGTACTTAAATTCTTTCTCGGAAGGGAGATCTTCTGGGAAGGACTGCACATCGTTCCGATACTATTGCTTGCCTATCTGTGCCTCGGCGTCTACTACAACTATTCCGTTTGGTTCAAGCTTACGGATCGCACACACTTCGGCACGATCATCACCGTTGTGGGACTCGTTGTTACGATCGGTGGAAACTATGTGCTGATTCCGGTTCTGGGATATCTGGGCTCCAGCATTGTAGCATTGATCTGTTACTTCACCATGATGATGCTATGCTACTGGTTTGGACAAAAATATTTTCCTATTCCCTATACGATTGTCAAAGACTTCAGCTACATTATCATTACTACGGGGCTAATCTATGTCGTTTATGAAATTGATAAGCTGTTGGACCTGAACATGATTCTTTCAACAACATTTCATATTCTGATAATCGTAGTATACTCCGTGATCGTGTTCTTTATCGAGCGCAGAGATCTTTTCCTGAAACGGGCCTGATTTTTTAAGAATATAAACCGCTGCTTGCGGCAGTATTAACTTATAACTTCTTAGAACTGTTAGTATGAATATCATCATCCCAATGGCCGGCCTGGGTAAGCGGATGCGTCCCCATACCCTTACCGTTCCCAAACCACTTCTTCCTATTGCGGGAAAACCCATCGTGCACAGACTGGTTGAAGACATTGCAAAAGTTTGTCCCGAGAAGCTCGACAATATCGGTTTCATCATCCACCCGAGTTTTGGAAAGGAGGTGGAGGAAAGCCTGAAAGCCATTGCTGCGGAGGTAGGTGCAAAAGGCCACATCTACTACCAGAAAGAAGCGCTCGGGATTTCGCATGCCTTGCTTTTTGCAAAGGAGCTTTTCACCGGAAAGGTGGTCGTGGCCTTTGCCGATACGCTTTTCAAGGCTGACTTCAAGCTGGACACCAACCAGGATGGCATGATCTGGGTTCAGCAGGTGAAAGACCCTTCGCAATTTGGCGTCGTCAAATTGAATGACAAGGGAGAGATCATCGAGATGGTTGAAAAACCCTCTTCATTCGTTTCCGATCTTGCCATCATCGGCATCTATTATTTTAAAGACGGCGATGCGCTGGCAAGGGAGATGCAATACCTCATCGACAATGATATAAAGGAGAAAGGTGAATACCAGTTTACTACCGCCTTGCAGAACCTTACGAAGAAAGGTGCCCGCTTTAAACCAGGCCGAGTTTCAGAGTGGCTCGACTGCGGAAATAAAAATGTCACCGTACAGACGAACCAGCGATACCTGGAGTTCATCAAGGATCAGAAGCTTGTTTCACCAAAGGCGAAGATCCTCAACTCGATCATTATCCAGCCATGTTACATCGCCGATGAAGTCAGCATTGAAAACTCGGTGATCGGCCCTCACGTATCCATCGGGAAAGATTCGAAGATCGTCGACAGCCGCGTGATCAATTCAATCATCCAAAATAATACATCTGTAAGCAAGGCCGTATTGGAAAATAGTATGTTGGGGAATTTCGTTAATTTTGAAAATCGGGCACTTGATTTGAGCCTCGGTGATTTCAATACTTTAACGTGAATCTGACTCAGCAGACATCAAAAAGAGCGTTTTGGAGTTGTTTGGCCCTAACATTTTTGTTGGCATTGCCGGTTTTTGCCCAAAAGAAGAAGAAAGGACCCGAAGATGCAGCTGCCGGGCTCAAGCTGAGAGAGTCTGAGTTTTACTTTACGGAGGGCGAAAAATTCTATATTCTTGAAGATTACGCTAAAGCGCTGATCTATTATCAACGCGCCATCGAGTCAAATCCGGAAAATGGAACCATCCATTACAAAATTGCTGAAGTCCTGGCGCGAAGCAACAAGCCCGAAGATGTGGCAAAGGCAGCACTCAGCGTCGAGCGGGCCATTAAGCTTGACCCGACCAACAAGTATTTTTACCTGAGCGCAGCGACAATCTATAACAGCCTTGCCAGGTTCGATAAGGCGGCCGAGACCTATGAGTCGATGCTCAGGGAGGTAAAAAATACGGAAGAATATCTTTACGAGCTTGCCGCAGTTTATCAGTACGCGAATAAGCCCGAATTGGCGATCGAAACCTACAACAGGGCAGAGAAAGCCTTCGGTGTCAATGAGATCTCGTCTGTTCAAAAAATGAGATTGTACCTCGATGCCGGAAAACAAAAGGAAGCGGTGGCCGAGGGAGAAAAACTTCTCAATGCATTTCCCGGCGAGGAGAAGTTTGTGATGGCTTTCGCGGAAGTCTTGTCGCAAAAGGGAATGCACGCCGAAGCGATATCATACCTGGAAAAATATCTGATGACCAACCCGGAATCTCCAAACGCCAGGATGCTGCTTGCCGGCTTCTATCGCGACAAAGGCGAGGAGATGAAAGCAAGGCCGTTGCTCATTCAACTGTTTGGCGACGAATCCGTAGACCTTTCGAGTAAGCTGATCATGCTTGGAGCCTATAACGCAGAACTGAATTTTGCCAAATCAAAGGGGCAATCGGATCCCGCGAAGGAAGCATTCGCACTCAGCCTCCTGGATAGCTTGAGAAAGTCAACTCCGGGCGAACCTGCCGTACACATTGTGGGCGGTGACCTCTATCTGTCAACGGGACGTGTTCGCGAGGCACAGCAGGAGTATCAGGTGGCGATAGAGGATGGTGATGTCAATTTCGAAGTATGGGAAAACCTCTTGTACCTGGACATTCAGCTGGAACAATTCGATCAGGCGCTCGCTCACGCCGAAGAGGCCCTCGTGTTATTCCCCAACCAGGCGATGATCCACTACTTTAGCGGCTTTGCCAATCTCCGGAAACGTAATTTTGAAGAATCGATTTTTGCGTTCGAACAGGCAAAGAAACTTGCTCCGGCCAACAACGCGCTGATTGCCGAGATCAACGGCATGCTGGGAGACGCTTATTACTCGGTAAAGAATTATTCGAAGTCGGACAAAGCCTACGACGATGCGCTTCAATTCAATCCTGATAACAATACTGTCCTGAATAACTACAGTTACTATCTCGCCTTGCGCAAGGAAAATCTGGAGAAAGCTGAGAAGATGGCGTCGCAGCTCGTAAAAAACAATCCTGACAATGCTGCGTTCCTCGACACCTATGCGTGGGTTTTATTCGCGAGGGAAAAATATAAGGAAGCCCGGAAGGTCATTGAAAAAGCCATTGGCGGGGGTAAAGCCAACGCAACGCATTTCGAGCATTACGGCGATATTCTATACAAGCTGGGAGAAGTTGACGCCGCGGTCATGCAATGGGAAAAGGCCCGGGGCCTGAATGCAAAAAGTGAAAACCTCACAAAAAAAATAGCGAATAGAAAAATCTATGAATAAGTGCCAGCTGTTGCTACTGACAGGCCTTCTCCTGTTCGGTGCGGCATGTAGTAAAAAGACGATTTCCCCCGTGTTGCCCGCAGCAAAATCCTCACTCAACATCCAGGAAATTGATTTCGAATATTTTCACGGCAAAGCCAGAATGGTGTTGCGCGATGCCAATAAGGAACGTGAGGTAAAAGCAAATATCCGCGTAAGAAAGGACAGCGTTATATGGATGACGTTTTCCGTTATCGGCGTGCAGGGCGGCAAAGCACTGATCAATAAAGACTCCATTACGATCGTTAGCAATGTCGATAAGGAGTACTATGTATTCGAGTATTCGGAGCTGTCTCAGCGATTTCACATGCAGATCAATTACGACCTGATCCAGGCTGCCATGCTCGGGAATCCGATGTTGCCGCGATCGGACAGTGACGAAGTTTCACAGGAAAGTTCCATGTATTTGCTCAAGCAAAGACTCGGCGACATCGATGTAGTGAATTATGTCAACTCGTCGAGGCAAAAAATCGAGAAAGTCGAGATGAGGGAAGCCAACAGCAGCAATTCGCTTATCATCAACTATTCGAACTTTCAGCCGGTTGGAGACAAGCTATTTCCATACAACGGGACCATCAACCTCTTCTATAAGGCTGTGGCCGGCCTGCTGAACACGACCATTATCTTTGAATATAATAAAGCTGAGGTAGGCGACAGAGAGTTGAAGTTTCCGTTCAATATTCCGAAAAGGTATGAGCGCAGGTAGAGTAACAATATTCGCCCTTTTATTGATTCTCCCGCTTGCTGCTTTCGCGCAAAAAAAAACAAAGGCGCAGTTGCAACGCGAGAAGCAGCAGAGTCTTGAAAAGATCAAGGAAGTTGAAAAGATCCTTTCCGAAACCGCAGCACGCAAGAAAAATTCAATCGGTGAATTGACTGCGCTCTCACAACGTATCGTCGAGCAAGAGAAACTGATCGAATCTATCAAGTCTGAGATCAGCTTTTTGAATTCCGAGATCACCGAAAACAACGATATCATCGAAGCGCTCGAAGAGGATCTGGCAAAATTGAAGAAAGAATATGCTGCCATGCTCTACGCAGCGCAAAAAGCAAACAACAGCACTACTCGCCTGACATTCCTGTTCTCTGCCGAGTCGTTCGATCAGCTGGTTATGCGACTTCGCTACATGGAACAATACGGCGAAACGCGGAAGCTTCAGGCCGACCAGATCGTAAAGGTGCAGGACGAGCTTTCCGGTCAGGTGCGACTGATAGAGTCTCAGCGCACGGAAAAGAATACGCTGCTGGGTCAGCAGGTAAATGAAAACAACAGCCTGACCGAACTGAAAAAGAAGGAAAGTCAGCTGGTGAAGTCGCTCGAGAAAGAAGAGAAGAAACTGAAGAAAGATCTCGAAGAAACGAAGGACGCCCTGGCCATCCTCGACAAGAAGATCAATGAGATCATCAGGGAAGAGATGGAGCGGGAAGCGCTTGCGGCCAATTCAAAAAAGACCCTGGAGCTATCGTCTTCCTTCGAGGAGAACAAGAACAAGCTGCCGTGGCCGGTTGCTACAGGTTTCATTTCGCAGAAATTCGGGAGACAGAATCACCCTGTTTTGAAAGGCATTGTCATGCAGAATGATGGGGTAAATATCCAGACAAAGGAAAATGAGAAAGTGAAATCTGTCTTTGAGGGCGAGGTTCGGCGGGTTGCTTTTATTCCAACGCTCGGCAGCACCGTGATCATCAATCATGGAGAGTATTATTCGGTTTATACCGGCTTAAAGGAAGTTTATGTTAAAGCCGGTCAGAAAGTCACCACCAAACAG
>CBHTUB010000139.1:0-12430 GCA_966095595.1 uncultured Chryseosolibacter sp.
GGGCTGGGTCTATTTCATGAACTTAGAGAAAATACTCAAAGTGGCACTGGGTTTGTATTCCTTGGCCTTCAATATTTTGTTGATAATTTATTTGAGTGGAAGAAACAGGGTAAAACTGGAATTGCTGAGTTTCATCGAAGTTTTCTGAAGTAAACTCCTGAGCATTGTCTTTATAAACACTTACTTCGATGCCTGACAAATGAACATAGGCGCGATCGAATACCAACCTGCCGTTTAGCGATTGCCGATTGTCAGATGTTAAGGAACACAGGACAGTAGCAGTATTTTCCGGCAGTTGATCATCTTCACTGCATGCACAAAACAAAAGCAGCATCAAAAGCTGCAAGATCCCAACGCCCCGCATAACAACTTTGTCCCTTAAGTAAGCAAACAAAAGGCGTTCCCGTCCCCACCGTCCACCTTATCCGGCAGCGTCACAAATGGCCGCCAGCCGGAAAATTAAAAATCATATCCAATCAGGATTACTTCCTGTTAATGTCGAGTATGTCACCGGCAGAAAACATTTCCTGAAGTTGCGCCCTGGTCAGGTAGTACAATTCCTCAGAATAGTTTTCATCCTTGTCGATCTTATAGATGCCGGACACCCTGTCTACTTCGTAGTCATTGAAGCTCACGGTAACCGTATCCCCCGGTGCCTCTGCCACGCGGAACGTTGTATATGCTCCTGCTTTAGTCTTTAATTCATAAATGTCACCGGATTTCGGCGCCTCTAAGAACCGTGCTTGTTGTTCTTTGTCAGCTCCGTCTGCGTAAACGCCGAATGCTATTCCAACCAACACCAGAGCCAACCCCGAAAATTGCCATAACGGCAACCGGGTCCCTGCGATATTTCTTTCGTGATGTGCCCTGATCTGGGCAGGCATCTGTTTTTCCTCAAGCACCTGCTTGCAATGCTGACACTGTGAAACACTGAATCTTCCTACAGGAAAGAATGGTATCCAGAATACGTGAGCATAACGCGCATAGGTCGATAATATCACGGATCCCTGAGTTCCACAATGCTGGCAAGTTTCTGTTGTGAGCTGAGTTGTCTTTACATGGGAAGCCCGCGTTCCATAAACGATCATATTTGAGATTTTAAAATTTTTCACCAATTAAGAAACCTGAACCCAACTCTTGGCGACATAAACTCAATAAATATTACATGGCTTTCATTTGAAACTTTGTCGCTATTTCACAGCTGAAATCGATTACTCAAAAAGGAGTAGTCCCCTCCATGTCACAACGCATCGAATAACATACATGAAATTCACCTGGCAGCCTGCGCTGTTGTAGAAGTAATGTTTGTGGAAATTCCATTTGTGCGATTAACGCTATTTATATCGATAACTATCGACCCGGAGGCGTTATCCGCAGGTTTACCCGTAGGTCCATCGTTAGGCATGATATACGGGTGGATAGTAAGCCTTAAAATGATGTTATAACTGACAAAGTCGTTGCTTACAAAAATCCCTGAATTAGTCAACTAAAAAATTGTCATGTTTTCATGACATAACCCTATAAGAAAAACCTTTTTTATAGGATTGCATTACCTCCTGTGGGATGAACGGTTGATCTGTCATTACCTTGCGGAACTGTCTACAACGATGTTGTTTGTTAAATGTTGTTTTGGACAGCTAGATAAAAAGGTCCTCAATGCCAACTAACCTCAACCCAAAGGCGGAAAATCTTTTCCGTGATTTTGCATTTTTTGCAAAACGTGCAGCATCTGCGTTGCAACAACTACCTTTTAAAGTTTCTCAAGGCAAAGTCAATCCGTTTAAAGCTTTCCCAGGTCGCACACTCACCATTGTCGCGATCATCCTGCTTTCGATGCACTCGACCGGTATTGCTCAGGAAACCAGGGTATTGACAGAATTGGATAAACAAAGTACGGCTGAAAATCCAATCATACAGGTAAAGTGGTATTCCGATGACCTTATATATAAGGAAGGCGTCAATGTCTATCGGCGGGAACAGGGAACGCTGAGCTGGCAAAAGCTGAACACATCGTTGATCACAAAGAAAAAGTCAGTGCCGCCCGTGGGCCTTTCCGGAGATCCGGACATGGCAGATTTTGCCGAGATCATCAACACCGCCTCTCCGGAGGAGCTTAAAGACGAAATGGTAGTGTTCAATATTCTCGTAAAGTCCTTCCAGAGCAATGTTTTTTCGGATTTCATGGGGATCTATTTCAGGGATATCACGGCAACAAACGGGGTCACCTATGAATATAAAGTTGCAAAGCTGAAGTCGGGAAGAGAAATAGCGATCGGTGTATCCGCTCCGATCATGGCTGAACGCTACAAGCCTACCCCACCGATCACCAACATCGAGATCACGCAAGAGGGCAAAAGGGTAAACCTCAATTGGAATCACGAGATTGAGCGCTACTATGCCTTCAACATCTATCGCAGGGCATCAACCGAGAGCGTTGCAACGAAGTTGAATACCCAACCCATTGTTCTGACAGAGGTCACTGATTCCGCAGGTAACGTCGGCTATGCCAAACCGATGTTCGCAGAAAATCTCCGGCTGAAGGAGGGCGAAATCTATTATTATCAACTGGCGGGTGTTGGCTTTTTTGAAAATGAGACAGCCCTGTCAGAACCTGTGAAGCTGGAGTTTAAAGATGTAACACCCCCACCTGCACCGGTGAACCTCGAGGCAAAGGCGGACTCGATGAAAGTCTACCTTAAGTGGGGAAATGTTCCGGCAGAAGATCTGAAGGAACTCAGGATCTACAGAAGCTCAAAAAGTGATGGTCCATACAACGTCATCAGCAATGGTACGCTCCCGATATCATCTACTGCAATGCGTGATTCCGTGACTATTCCAGGTCCGTACTATTACTTTGTCGCATCTGTTGATCAGGCAGGAAATGAAGGACATTCCAATCTGATGTTTGTTGAAGTTCAGGACGTGATGCCACCTGCCAAACCCCTGGGGCTCGAGCTGAAAAGCGATACCGGAAAGATCTCACTGACGTGGCGAAAAGGAACAGAATCCGACCTTGCCGGATATTACATCTACCGGACCGTTGACGGAAACAACAAAAAGAATTACGTGCTTCTCAATGCGGAACCGCTGAATGCCGATCGGTTCGAACAAAAGTTGCCAAAGAACGTAAAGAATGAGTTTTTCTACTTTATCGTGGCTGTAGATACTTCATACAACAGAAGTATCAAGTCGGATTTTGTCTCGGGAAAGATGCCGGACATACTCGCGCCGGAAAAGCCCTTCATCAAGGACATCTCGTATGGCGATGGCGACGTTGTTGTGGAATGGATACGGAATGTTGACCCCGACCTTGCAGGATACCATTTGTATCGCTCGGATACGGCGAAGAACTTTTCACGCGTCAACATCAATATGCTCGGCCGCGAAACATTCCGCTACACCGACCGCAGCACTGAACCTAATACCGATTATTACTATTACCTGGTCGCAAGTGACAGTGCCGGGAACACATCCGTGCCTTCCAAACAAGTTTACGCACGACGGGTTGCCGACGAGGTCGTTCCGGAAGGAAACATCAGTCTGAAGATCAGGAGCAATAAAAGGAAAAAGAAAAGCGCGCTCACGTGGGAACACAAGAACCTGAACACTTCCATCTCGGGGTATGTCGTGTTTCGCGGCGAAAATGAGCAAGACCTCAAGCCAATCACCGGTTTGATCCAAACAAAAAATTATACAGATACGACAACAGACAATAATCCGGCTTACTTCTATCAGGTTCGCGCTTATGCGGGGAATACAGTGTTCCGCTCCTCGGTAGTCAGATAATAGCTGCAATGATTTTGCTTTACCATGAAACTCAAAAACATAAAAAAAGAAACTCCTATGCGTATTAATCCTTATGTATTCATCATTGGTCTATTGATCTCTGTCGAGGTTTTCTGCCAGAAGGGTGTTGGTATTGGTACCACCGATCCTGACGGGAGCGCCGTACTGGATGTTGTTGCAGCGGGTACTCCAAGGGGCATATTGATCCCAAGGCTCTCCACGGATAACAGAAATAACATAACCTCACCTGCCCAGGGACTTATGGTGTATGACAGTACACTAAATAGATTCTGCTTTTATAATTCGGGATGGTATATCATCGATGCCATGACGCGTCCGGCTGCGGGAAACGCCATCACACATACAGGCGACGTGACCGTAACGGGGACTGTATCGGCAACAAACTATGGATTGAATTCCAGCGGGAACGGACCTGTTCCACAAGGCGGGATCATCATGTGGTCAGGCTCTCCCACAGCTATACCAACGGGCTGGGCACTGTGCGATGGAACCAATTCCACCCCCGACCTGAGAGGAAGATTTATTGTCGGATATCAAGCCGGAGGGTTAACCACACCTACAATCGCCACCAATATGGAGGCCAACTATGGTGCTGTCAACAATACCGGGGGCGCCAATACCGTAACGTTGACAACAGCGCAGATCCCTGCACACAATCACACCACCGCCTCGGCCGGAAGCCACCAACACGCATGGAACTATACGTTGGAGAAGGACGACAACAATTCAGGAAGCTCATACGACGAATTTACGAAGAAGCCTGCGGCGAATGATCCGGGAAGATACATTCAGTACCCAATGGCGGCAGCCGGAGCCCATACGCACACGATAAGTAACACCGGTGGTGGCGGCGCTCACGAAAACCGCCCTCCCTACTATGTCCTCGCCTTTATCATGAAGCTGTAACAGCACACGAATCAAAAAAAGCCTTATGAAAAAAACGGTTATCCGATTTTTCGCTTCTCTCGTCGTTGCCTTAGGCAGTGGGTATGCCACGCTCGGTCAAACCATCGATGTGACCAATAAAGGAACGCTGATCTACATACAAAAAGATGCAGTGGTCTCCATCGATGGAAGTTACATAGATCGAAATTCTTCGCCCATTGCCGAATACGACGCCAGCCTCGCCATGACCCTTGATGCCCCCTTGTTCCTGTCAGGAACATTGTATGTCTCGGGGAATATTGAAAATTATTCTGGCACGGGAACAAAGGTGATTTTTGAATTTGAGAACGCTTCCCTTACGGGCAAGGTTATCCTCAATGGCTCATCACAAACCATTGGCGGTACCGTTCCCGCATATTTCCCTAACCTGACCCTTCAATCCACGGGAACCCTTACCCTTCAGCAACCGATCAGTATAGACAATAACCTTACAATGACATCAGGTGATATCGACATGACATCCAAGTCGATCGTCATCAAAAACTATGGCGCGATCGTCGGCGAGACGCAGGTCAATAACATCATCGGATCGAACGGCGTGATCTACTCCCCCGCAGTAACGTTCAACCAGCAAACGGTGGTCAGCGATTTCCGCGGAATGGGTTTTGGATATAAGATAGGCCTGCATAACCTTGCCGGCGTCCACGTTGACCGCATCCATCCGAGCGCAAGCACCTACAATGTTGGAGACAACCTTCACACCCTTCGCCTTTACAAGCTCACTACGACAACCACGCCGTTATCGCCTACCGATCAACTGGAGTTCGATGAAGTCACGATCGAGTATAACGATGCGGAATTGAACTCACTTTCCGAAACAGACCTCGGGCTTTATGTTTCCAACGACAACGGCAGCACGTGGCTCAAGATTGGTGTAGCTGATCCGGCTACCAACACGGCGACCTCCAATATAAAAGTACCCTTGATTGGTCCTTATGATACAGGCAATCCGAACAATGTCAACTTGTTTGCCCTTGCTGCCAATACCTGCGTGGCCAATCGGCCTGTGGCTTCCATCAAATCTTCAGGTGTCGTGGCACCGGCATCGATCAATATCTGCGAGGCAAATACCCTTGCCCTCACCATCGATCCCGTTTCTGGCGGAACATTCTATCAAATGTCGCGCCTGACGGATAGCAACGTCAGCGATCTGGTAAGCGGCCAGACCTATGGCATTGCCTCCATCGGGCACGCTGATCAGGGCAATTACTATTCGTTCGTCAGACATTCGTCAGGGTGTGAGAACTCAGATGCATTGTATGTCGACGTGAAAGACAAACCCGACGCGCTGTTTACCATCACAGATACGCAAACCGATAATTTTACCGAATGCAGGCGGGATGTGCTCAGCTTCAATGACCAATCATCCACGATCGACGAGACCACGGTAACAGGCTGGTCATGGGCATTTGATGATTTCAGCGGGACCAGTTCCGGTATCCAGAATCCGTCATTCGCCTACACCCACAGCTCGGACATAAACCTGCAACGACCGGCCCTCATCGTTACCACGAGCTCAGGGTGTGTGAGCGACAGCTACTCGAAAGATCTGTTCATCAGCGCGCTTCCGGTTCCGGCGTTCACCATGCATGACGCTCTCGGAGCTTCGATAACGGAGATATGCGAGGATATCGATGTAACCTATCGCAACCAGAGCACCTACACACAATATGATGGATCATCTGCATCGCTCGATTATCGATTCAGATTTGGTGACGGTAACGTGTCATACACTGCTGAACCGGTGCACGCGATCCAAACATATGGAACATATACGGTATGGATGCGGGCCACGGCAGTAACAACAGGATGCTATGATTCGATCGGCCATAACCTGCTTGTCAAACCGGAACCTGTACCGATGTATACCGCCCAGATCGCCGGATCCGTCATCAATGAAGCGTGCGTAGGCGTCGACATACTATTTAACAACACTACAACAATGCCGGACGGCACTCCGGTAACGTACCTCTGGACTTTCGATGGCGGTAATCCCGACAACACCAACGCGAGTCCGAAGCTCGAGTTCGCATCGTCAGGTGTATATGATGTTACGCTAACAGCGTATTCCGCTACGCACACATGCTTCGAAGACTATACGACCACTCTTACTATCCATCCGCCTCCGGTTGGCGATTTCACGATTACCGATCCGGATATTTGCCTTGATGAACAGGCTGAATTTACAAACAATTCAACCGTAGAGTACGGTACACTTTCCTATCAATGGACCTTTGGCGACGGTAGCACATCAACCGCGGCGACTCCGACGCTATCACACGCCTACGCAATTCCAAAGAACTACAATGTAAAACTGACAAGAACTACCGACCATGGTTGCGTCAACAGCTTCAGCAGAACGCTCGTTGTACACCCCATGCCAGTGCCGATGTTCTCACACCTTGATGAATGTAATCAGGACACCGTGCAGTTCTACAATATGTCCGACATTCAGACCGATGACCTGGTATCATATTCATGGAATTTCGGCGATAGCCAAACGTCATTGGACGAAGACCCGGCTCACAAGTACAAAACCTACGGCTCGTACAACGTGACCCTGTCTGCCACGTCGGATTACGGATGTACCTCAGACTTCTCTGCGACGGTCAATATTTTCCAGAGACCCTCATTCGATCTTGGCGCCCTGCTGGCCGGATGTGATAATCAATATATGATCGATCCATCGTCGGGATCCAATGTTTATATACCGGCAGGTACGGGCTACCAATGGTTTAACGCTACCAACAGCAACCTTGGTAATGGCACAACGCTACAAGTCACGCAACAGGGAGTGTATAACCTAACGCTCACGGAGTTACATGGCTGCGATAGTACTTTCAACATCCCGGTCACACTTTTTCTTCCAGTCACCCTCGGGAATGATACAACCGTCTGCGATCAGGCCGTCCTTGACGCGGAGGCATTGCTACCCGGAGAAAAATCGAGGGCCTCAGGCACTACCTATCAATGGACCAGGAATGGAACTCCATTCTCGACCAGTCAAAGTATTGTCGCCACACAACCCGGAACATACGGCGTAACCGTTGGACGAACCTTTGGATCGGCTTCCTGCTCTTCCTATGACGAGATCTATGTCGACATCCAGCTACCTCTGGCGGTATCACTTCCGTCCGAGATCATAAAATGCGAGGGTGAAATTTTAACACTGGATGCCGGTGTCAACGCCGACTCGTTCCAATGGACAAATCTGGATTCAGGCGAACCTCTCGGCGTTTCTCAGACGCAGAACGTAGATACGACCGGTCACTATAAGGTAGAGGTCGTTCTTGGATCATGTACATCGCAGATGACCACCAACGTCATCTTTACTCCGCCACCTTCCGTAAGCTTTACCGCGACCGCCGACGAATGGTGCGATGGAAAAAATATTTTATTCAAAGACCATAGCTTTACCAATGCCGACACGATCACAAACCTGCAATGGGATTTTGGAGACCTCAGTACGGCATCCGGAGCAGAGGTGATAAAATCTTTCTCATTACCCGGAGACTATACGGTGTCATTGACTGCGACCACTTCCGTGGGATGTTTCGATACCTACGAACATGTCATCAATGTCAAAGCCGCTCCTGTCACGAACTTCAATATTGGCGATGGTTGCGAAAATGAACTATTGTCCATACAGAATTTAACGGCACCCTCTGATGCGCTGGCCCACTGGACGTTCGGCGATGCAACGGAAAGCGATCAACCGGCCCCATCCAAATCCTACACCGACGGCGGTGTCTATGACGTTACATTGACCGTGAAGTCGAATGGCTGTCTTTCAGCCATAACGAAAACGGTGACCATCAATGAGCTGCCAGAATTTGATTTCGGCAATGAGGTGACAACCTGTGGAGCAGCCCTTATGCTCGAGGCAAAGAATGGCACTTCCTATCGATGGTTCGATCCGGCCGATCAGGCAACCACACTGTCTGCCACTTCCCTCTATAATGTCACGTTCGATCGGAACATTGGCGTCGAAATTACGAACGCCGCAGGATGTACGCTCACCGATATCACCAGCGTAAAATTGAATACCGCACTGGTAGTTGATCTCGGTCCGGATGCACCGGCGTGTGATTCTGCCAAGCTTTATCCTGGATATTTCCCTGGAGCGACGTTCAGCTGGTCAACGGGAGAAAATACTGAAAAGATCAAGGCAACGTCCAGCGGAAATTATTCCGTAACGGTCACGGATCAAAACAATTGCATCGCATCGGACAACGTTACCGTTACCATCATTCCAACGCCTTTGCCTGCCCTGGAATATTTCCGTGAAATGTGTGCAGGTGAGCAATTGACATTGGACCCGCAGACCGACCCTTCGCTCTCGTATGCATGGTCGTCCGGAGAGACCACTCCGACGCTGGCCGTTTCCGCGGCAGGACAGTATATGGTGACAGTCAGTAATAGTATATGCGCGAACTCCGCGCAGGCGCTGGTCACTGTTCATGACGTGCCTGTTTCAGATTTCTCCGCGACCAGCGTATGTGCAGGCGTTTCGACAATGTTCACCAATGCATCAACAGGTGTCGAACCATTGCAATATGTTTGGTCCTTTGACGACGGCAGTTCCTCCGCTCTCGAAGATCCTTCGAAACAATATGCTTCCGGCGGGATCTATTCGGTTTCATTAAAAACGATCAACACGGACAATTGCTGGAATGAAGTCACCAAAAGCGTGACCGTCTACAAGAAGCCCGTTGCATCCTTTGAAGCTTTAAATGGCTGCAGTGGATCCCCGATCTCCGTGTCAAACACAAGCTCATACGGCGGAACCGCGTCAATCCGCTATCACTGGGATTTCGAAAATGGCGACACCTACGATGGTGCTCAGCCGGATTATGCCTATAGCACCCCAAACACGTACTATATCAACCTGACAGCGACGACCAATGAAGGTTGCGTGGATACTTATTTGCAAGCTGTCTTTATCGGCACTACGCCATCACTCGCACAATGGCAGAATAGTGTTGAAAGCTGCAACCCAACTGTAACACTAGACGCAGGCAATGCCGGAAGCACATACCTATGGTCCGACAATAGCACCGATCAGAATCTTATAGTCAATGAATCCGGCGACTACACCGTGACCATCACCTCGGCGGACAATTGCATAGCAGTGGCGACAGCTTCCGTTTCATTGAACTCACCTGCTATTCCACAACTCAATGATAATTACGAAGGGTGCGGAGCTGTTCCGCTTGATCCGCTCGTCACTGCAGCAACATATCTGTGGTCAACAGGCGCGCAAACCAAAACGATCAACGCTTTGGCTACGGGCGATTATTCTGTGCAGGTCATCACCGATCAACTCTGCATAGGACAGGATGCAACACATGTCGACGTATACGAGATTCCCGTATTTACACTTGGCAATGATCTCGTAGGATGTGCCGGAGAGCAATTCAACCTGCAGGGCAGCTCATCGCAGCCAGTGACCTATCTATGGTCCACCTCTGCGACCACCCCGTCAATTGCCGTAACCACGACGGGCATCTATTCCCTGAAACTCACAACTGACCACGGCTGCGAGTACACAGATGACGTGAGCGTATTGTTCAATCCCGTTCCTGTTCTCGCGTTCCCCGACAACCTCACATCCTGTGGCAACTATGTGTTGAACGCCGGTAACCCGGGAAGCACGTATCTGTGGTCCAATGGATCGACCGCGTCGACATTGAACGTTGTACAGTCGGGAGTTTATGCTGTTACCGTCACCACGTCAAAGAACTGCAGCAGCCAGGATCAGGTGAACGTGACGATAAATCCATTGCCCATCATCGACCTCGGAAACGATCAAACACTTTGTCACGGCAAGACAACAACACTCGACGCAGGGAACTTCACAGGCACCTACGAGTGGTCAGATAATTCAAGCGGCCGATATTTACAGGTGGGCAGCAGCGGAAATTATTCAGTGACGCTGACGAATGGATTGGGCTGTAGCGCTACCGATCAGGTAAACGTTACCATACGTCCTGCCCTTGGGCTCGAACTGGGTGAAGACAGGCTCCTCTGCGGAAACGGAGGCTTGTTCCTTTCGGCAGGTGTCGACAACGTGACCTATGCGTGGGGATCGAATACAGGTCTTACTGCCACGACGAAAGATATCAGGCCAACACTCGCGGGAACTTATTGGATCTCCATCCGTGATGCCTTCAATTGCACGGCATCGGACACGGTGAAAGTAACGCCGACAACCGAGAACATCACCGCGAGCTTTCTCATGCCGAGCGTAGTGAACCGCGGTGATCTCGTGCACTTCGCCATGCTGACCGAACCGCAGCCGACAACTGTATTCTGGTATTTTGGAGACGGCGGCACAAGCACGCAGGCTAACCCGTCTCACCCTTATTATGTGACCGGTGATTTCAATCCCATGCTCATCGTTTCAAACGGAGTTTGCTCCGACACGCTTACAAAAGTGATCACGGTGCGGAATGGACGGTCGGTCACCGATCCCGAAATCAACTTACCTGAGCTCATCGAGATCCTGAATGCCAAACAATTTCCCAATCCGACAGAAGGTCTCATCAAGCTTCAACTGGAACTGAGTGCGGAAGCAGAAGCGTGGGTCACCGTCATCTCCCTGAAAGGTATTACGATCGCGGAGCAGCGCAAGAAGACCCTGCAAGAGACTTTTGAGTTCGACATCACCCCCGAGGCGAATGGAGTATATCTGTTAAGGGTGGTTGTAGATAAGAATATGAAGGTGCTCAAGGTGCTTAAACAAGGACGTTATTGATGCGTTACCTGTCAACGATATTGAATCCAAATTTTAGCGCCGTCTGCGCAGTCTGCGCGGGCCTGTGTCTGACCACTTATGCGTCGGCGCAGCGTTCGCAGATGTGTGGCTCAGAATCGCATCGGGTTTTATCGGCCCAGGGGCGAGCAACGACCGATAACGGTGAAACGCTCTTCATTCCGGTGATATTCCATGTGGTGTATAACAACGAAGAGCAGAATATTCCGGATAGCAGGATCTATTCACAGTTGGAAGTGATCAATGAAGACTTTGGCAAAAAAAACGCCGACACGACAAACACGATCGAGGTTTTCAAAAATGTTGTTGGAAATCCTAACATCCAATTCTACCTGGCGGACGATGTTGCGTCCATCACCCGCACTGCCACTTCACACGGCCCGTTCTTCGACGACGACCTGCACAGGTCTGTCGACGGCGGAAGAGATGCCGACGAGGCGACTCGGTACATCAACATCTGGGTAGCTGACATCGCAACGCTCCTTGGATATGCTTCGTCTCCGGGTAGTGCGGAGTTCAAGGATGGTGTTGCGCTCAATTACAAATACATCGGCCGCACGCAAGATATTAACACACCTTACAACGGAGGGAGAACGCTCACGCATGAGATCGGGCATTGGCTTGGCCTGCAACATCTTTGGGGAATTGGTGACTGTGAAGTAAACGATGGCCTTGCAGATACCCCGGCGCAGGACGAGGCGGTGGGTGGATGCTCGCTTGACCATGTCTCGTGTGGAAATCTCAACATGACGCAAAACTTCATGAATCTGGCCGACGACGCCTGCATGAATCTCTTTACCCGCGAACAGTCAGCACTAATGCGTCAAATCTTGTTAACGCAAAGATCAGATTCCTATACAACGGGAAGGCTAATCACCGGTCTGGACCGTAACCCTGAAATCA
>CBHTUB010000140.1:0-12357 GCA_966095595.1 uncultured Chryseosolibacter sp.
ATCCCTACAAGCCTGCCTTCTTCGTCGATGATGGGAATGCCACCGATCCGGAACTCACGCATAATGTTTTCCGCCTGCTGAACCGTAGAATTCACGCCGAGCGTCACCGGATCAAGGATCAATCCGCTCTGTGAGCGTTTCACCTTTCTCACCTGCTCGGCCTGCTGTTCAATCTTCATGTTTTTATGGATGAAGCCGAGGCCTCCTTCCAATGCCATGCTGATCGCAAGATCTGCCTCCGTTACCGTGTCCATGGCGGCTGACACAATGGGAATGTTCAGCGCAATGTTCGGCGTCAGAAAGCTGGATGTTTTTGTTTCGCGTGGCAGAACCTCTGAGTACGCAGGGACGAGAAGCACGTCATCGTAGGTGAGGGCTTCAAAGAGAAATTTGGAAGTTTCGAGCGGCATGGCAAATAATTACGATTGATTATTTGCCGGGCAAAGGTAGTCTAAAATACAGACATACCAATACTATTGTGTAAATGTTTCGAAAGTTTACGAAAATCCGCCGATTGCCCCTGAAGCCGGTAAAAGGGTGATGAGGAAATCACAGAAGCTCCTTAATTTTGGAAAAATGATATGTGTATGACGAAACTTCTGCTCACTCTGATTTGTTCAATCTTCCTGACTTTCGGTTTTGCCCAGACTCAATCTGGCAAAGCTTCTTTTTACGCCGACAAATTTGAAGGAGCGCCAACGGCGAGCGGGGAAAAATACAGACATGGCAAACTCACTGCGGCGCATAAGACACTTCCGTTCGGAACAAAGGTGAAGGTCACCAATACAAGCAACAACAAAAGTGTAGAAGTTGTCATCAACGACAGAGGTCCATGGGTCGACAATCGCGTCATCGACCTTTCAAAATCCGCAGCTCAAAAACTCGACTTCGTCAATCAGGGACTTGCCGACGTGACGATTGAGGTACTGGATGCCGGAGACGGAAAGACCAGCGACCCCATGAAAACCGTGAGCCACGTTGTTGTGGAGGAAAAAGAATTCTATGATTTCGAGATCGCCCGACTGTCCCCCAAAGGTTATGGCGTTCAGATCGGCACATATCAGGAATTGGTAAACCTCATGCGACTTTCAGAGAATCTAAAAAGCTCCTACAAGAAACAGGTCACTGTTCAAGTGAAGGTGGTCAATGGTGTAAAGTACTATGGATTGATACTGGGGCAGTTCGGTTCCCGTCCGAAAGCCGAACAATTCAGGGAACAACTCCGCAAAAAATTTCCTGACGCCTTTATTGTAGAATACAATCGATTGTAAACAATATTCCTGTATAATAGCGCCATCAAAGGAAATTGATGGAATTCGTCGGCTACATCGCCTCTGTCTCGATCGGAATAATTCTTGGCTTGTTGGGAGGCGGTGGCTCGATACTTTCGATCCCGATACTGGTGTACCTGTTCCATGTCGAGCCCGTAATTGCATCCGCATATTCACTGTTCATCGTGGGAACGACTAGCCTCGTGGGCGCGATCCCGAAATACCGCGAGCATCTGGTGAATATCCGCACCGGATTCATCTTCGGTATCCCGAGCATCGCCAGCATTTTCATCACACGTAAGTGGATCGTTCCGGCAATTCCGGAAATAGTCTTCAGCTCCGGGGATGTGGTCATTACAAAACGACTG
Organism: uncultured Chryseosolibacter sp.; assembly: GCA_966095595.1. GTDB lineage: Bacteria > Bacteroidota > Bacteroidia > Cytophagales > Cyclobacteriaceae > Chryseosolibacter. The sequence continues at coordinate 1,640 of CBHTUB010000140.1, forward strand.
CTGCTGCTCGGCATTTTTGCGCTTCTTATGATCCTCGCATCTTACTCCATGATCAGAAAGTCCGCCGAAATACGCAACGACGAGCATGACCTGCGACTTTTTCTCACCATCCTTGAAGGGTTGATCATTGGATTTCTTACCGGCCTGGTAGGAGCCGGCGGCGGATTCCTCATCATTCCGGCACTGGTGTTATTGACGGGGCTTCCCTTCAAAACCGCTGTAGGCACTTCGCTTTTTATAATCGCCATCAACTCGCTCATGGGATTTTTTGGCGATCTCCTCAACTATGAAATGAACTGGAGGTTCCTGCTAACGATCACCCTCCTGGCTGTGACGGGAATATTCATCGGGAATAAACTTCAACGAAAAATTTCAGCACCCGGACTTCGACGCGCCTTCGGATGGTTTATCCTTTGCATGGGAGTCTATATTCTGACAAGAGAGTTATATTTCGTATAGTTTGATCAGAGATACCGTGGAGAACATCAAAAAAGTCGCGATCATAGGACCGGAATGCACCGGTAAATCAGAGTTGTCTCAGTTTCTGGCATCGCGCTATCAAACTGCCTGGGTTCCGGAGTACGCACGCGGCTACCTGGACAATCTGATACGACCTTACCAGGAACACGACCTCCTTACGATAGCACACGGGCAACTGCGTATAGAAGATGAGTTCGCACGGGATGCGAATAAAGTGTTGTTTTGTGACACCAATCTGTACGTGATCAAGGTATGGAGCAATTTCAAATATGGCCATGTTCACAAGCAGATACTTGAGGAGATCAATAAAAGGAAGTATGATCTTTACCTGCTCACCTATATCGATCTTCCGTGGATAGCCGATCCATTGCGCGAGCACCCGCACAAAAGGGAAGTTCTATACGATATCTACCTGCAGGAAATGAAAGCGCAATCAACACCATTTGCAGAGATCAAAGGTGACGGAGACCTTCGTAAGCAAGCCGCCGTAGACGCTGTTGATAATTTGTTGAGAGGGGAATAAGAATTGCGTTTCCAGTTCTGCAGGAAAATGCCAATGAGCAGCTTTAAAATATCTGAATACGAGACCTTAAATTTCCACGTCCTCATTATTTTGCGAAGGATTTTCAATCATGAATAACCTGCCAACGGGACCATACGCAGCACTTCGTATTCCTGATTTTCGATTGTTTATTTCCGCTCGCTTCTGCACAACCCTTGCTATACAGATACAATCGGTTGCAGTTGCATTCCAGATCTACGAGATCACGGGCGATCCGCTTTCACTGGGGATGATCGGTCTTGCAGAGGCCATTCCCTCGATCGGGGTGTCACTGTATGCAGGTCACGTTGCCGATATCATGCAGCGCAAGAAAATAATTATCGCCTGTATTTCGACCCTATTGCTTTGCTCCCTGGCGCTTCTGCTCTTCACATTGGAGCCCGGCAAAAACCTTCTTGCGTTTGGAGTGTTCCCGGTCTATGGCGTCATTTTCGTCAGTGGAATAGCGCGGGGATTCTTTAGTCCGGCGTTGTTCTCCTTCATGCCGCAGCTTATACCGCGAGAACTTTATCCAAATGCGATCACATGGAATTCAACACTCTGGGAAACCGCTGCCATAGCAGGACCTGCGCTTGGAGGTATCCTCTATGGCTTCGGTGTTCATATAGCCTATACGGCCGATGTGCTGCTGATGGTAGGTGGATTGTCGCTCGCACTGATGGTGCACAACAAGCCTCTTCCGGAAATCACCGGAGAAGAAGGAGTCGCCGGGAAGATCAAGGCCGGATTACAATTCGTATTCAACAATAAGTTGATATTGAGCGCGATCTCGCTCGACCTTTTTGCCGTGTTGTTCGGAGGCGCAGTGGCTTTGCTTCCGATATTTGCCGATCAGATCCTCCACACAGGTCCTATGGGACTTGGTATTTTGCGTGCGGCCCCTTCGATTGGCGCATTGCTTATGGCGTTTTATATCACTCACAATCCTATTCGACGAAACACCGGCAAAACGCTTCTCTATTGCGTGGCGGGATTCGGCGTGTGTATGATATTCTTTGCTATCTCCACGAATTTCTTCCTGTCGCTGTTCATGCTGATCGTCAGCGGAGCGTTCGACTGCGTAAGCGTGATCATTCGCGGCACACTCCTGCAAACGCTCACACCTGAAAACATGAAAGGACGCGTGTCGGCTGTGAATCACATCTTTATCGGTTCCTCCAATGAGCTAGGAATGTTCGAGTCTGGCGTCGCCGCGAAGCTGATGGGTACCGTTCGCTCGGTGATCTTCGGCGGATGCATGACGCTGGTAGTGGTCGGCATCATCGCCAAAAAATCCAGATCGCTGAGAAAGCTCCAGACGTTGCATTAGAAAACGCATACGTTATCCCTCACATCGAGCCGGCGTAGCGGATCCGAATATTGAATGACGGTGGACAATGGAATAAACCAGGATTAACCAAAACGAAACGAACATGGAGATATCCATCAACACCCCGGCGCTGCTGTTTCCGGCGATCACATTATTGATGCTCGCCTATACCAATCGTTTCCTGGCCGTGGCTACCCTTATCAGAAATCTGCATGCGAAATACAAGCAGCTCCATGAAGAAAAGGAATTATTGAAAGCCCAGATCAAAAATCTCCGACGCCGTCTCAACCTGATCAGGCAAATGCAGGCCACCGGTATCCTTAGCTTCTTCTGCTGCGTGTTGTGCATGCTGCTTTTTTTTCTGCGGCTCGACGTGTGGACTACAAGCTTGTTCGGCCTCAGCCTTGCGTTCCTATTGACATCGCTGATCTTTTCGCTCAATGAGATCTATATCAGCACCAAGGCGTTGGAAATAGAGCTTCGCGATATGGAGGAATGACCTTATAAAAAATTTAACCCGCGCGCCGTTATCTTTTTTCTTACCTTCATTTCAAAGCAAGAAAAGATGAACTCCAGACGTGATTTCCTCCGAAGGTCTGCACAGATCGGCGGCGCAGTGTCCCTCTCCGCACTATCGGTCAATGCCATGGCCGAAGATGTTGCCGATGCGTTGATCTGCATGCAAAAAAAAGAGACTGGTGTGGCGGTGACAGAGGAGGAGCTGTGGGCGAGAATCGCGCAGGCATACACCGTTACACCCAACATAATAAATCTCAACAACGGAGGTGTAAGTCCCCAGCCAAAGGTCGTCCAGGAGGCTGTGACCCGCTTCTACCAATTCAGCAACGAACTCCCCAGCCATTATATGTGGCATGTCCTGGACAAAGGGCGCGAGACAATACGACGAAAGCTTTCTGATCTTGGTGGCGTATCGGCCGAGGAGATCGCGATCAATAGAAACACCACGGAAGCACTTGCTACTATATCATATGGCATCCAACTGTCAAAAGGCGATGAGATCGTCATGACGACCATGGATTATCCCAATATGATCGGCGCATGGAAACAAAAAGAGATGCGCGAAGGCATAAGGATCAACTGGATCACGCCTGATGTACCCTCCGAAAATGCAGACAGTATCGTCGAGCAATTTGTAAAGGCGACCACCGCAAAAACCAGGGTTTGGCATATCACGCACATGATCAACTACACAGGTCAGATACTGCCGGTGAAAAAGTTGTGCGAGGAAGCAAAACGACGCGGCATAATATCGATTGTCGATGCCGCCCACACATTCGCACAGCTCGATTACAAGATCAGCGACTTCAGCCCTGATTATCTGGGAACAAGTCTGCATAAGTGGTTATGTGCGCCATTTGGAACGGGTATGTTATATGTCAGGAGAGATCGTGTAAAAGACCTTTGGCCTCTTTTCCCCAGTGAAAAACCATCGGCCGACGACATCCGAAAATTTGAAACGTTAGGCACCCGTTCCCTTGCGCCTGAACATGCGATCTCGCAGGCGATAGATTTCCATCTCGCAATCGGACCGAAAATCAAGGAGGAGCGTCTGCGGTACCTCAAAAATTACTGGTGTGAAAAACTGGCACAACATCCACGCATAAAACTTCACGTTTCGCTCAAACCGGAATTTTCCTGTGCACTGGGAACATTCTCTATTCAGGGAATAGAATCAGAGGTAGTGAATACAAAATTGCTTGTCGACCATCAGATACATGCGGTATCGATCAAGCTACCTAATCTCTCTTGTATGAGGATCACGCCCCACGTTTACACGTTGACACGCGATCTCGATCATTTTATCGAAGCGGTCTTTAAGATCGCCAACGGCTAGCTGGAAAGGACCAGGGCCTTCATGCATTTGATCCACAGGGGATGGTCGTTCAGGCTTTCGACCAACTGAACTTTCTCGCCACCGTGCTCATGGAACAGCTCCTGATATTCTTCGCCTATCTCGATGATCGTTTCAAGGCAATCCGCGGTAAAGGCCGGCGAGAATACAAGCAGCTTCTTCATTCCCTTCTTCGCAAGATCCTTTATCACTACGTCGGAATACGGTTTTACCCAACCCTCATCGAGACGCGACTGAAAGCAAACGGTATATTTTTCGCGGGGAATGCCGAGGCCTTCAGCCAATAGCCGGGTAGTAGCATAGCAAGTCGCCTTATAGCAGAATTGATTCTCTTCCGTGATCTCATGCTCACAATCTCTATCACTACAAACCCCCGAAAGGTAGGTCTTATCTAACTGTCTCTCCGGGAGGCCGTGATAGGAGAACAATACATGATCATAGTCGGCATGGTTGTATTGCTTGCCGCGCGCAATAAAACCCTGGATATAGTCGGGGTGATCGTAGTACTGGGAGATCAGCCTCAACTCCGGGATTACCCACCATTGGTTGACAACCCTCATCACCTCCTCGAGCGCAGAACCCGTTGAGGCCGAAGCATATTGCGGAAACATGGGCAATACGACGATGCGCGAATAATTGTGCTTACGCATTTTTTCCAATACGTCCGGAATGGAGGGATTCTTATACCTCATCGCCAGGTAGACGTCGTAATCCTTGCCCAACTCGACCTGAAGCAAGTCACGCGCCCTTTCGCTGTAAACGAGCAGCGGCGAACCACTCGCTGTCCAGAGCTCTTTATACACTTTAGCAGACTTGGGAGCCCGGAACGGGACGATGAAAAGGTTTACGAGGATTTTCCGCCATAGCCAGGGTATATCGATGACCCGCGGATCGTTCAGGAATTGGGACAGATACGAGCGAACGTCGCTTACTGAGGGGCTGTCGGGTGTTCCCAGGTTGATTAATAATACGCCGGTTCTTGCTTTCATTGATTCTTTGCGCGAAGGTATTGATTAAACAAAGAATGCGAAAAGATGTTCCCTCGATCGCAGACAATTAATGCAGGATCGGGGCTCGTTTAAACGGCTTACTTTCATCGAACAATTTCCTGTAAGTGACATGTCGTTTCGAAATAGAGCCTCCTACCTGTTCCACGACATTGATCATTTTAGGATTGAAATCGCCGATCCAGTTCATCTCGTATTCGTCGTAACGATTGTACTCGTCCTGAAGCACTTTTCTTGCCGCAAGGATCATCGCGCCGTCCAGACCTTTCCCCTGATGTTCGGGAACAACGCCGAAGAGGATACCGAAAGCTTTACGATTCGTCTTTCTGAACGTATGCCACACAAATTTCAGCTTGCCCAGCCAATCCAGCTTTCCATTAATGAACTTGAAGATCTGGTTGATCTCGGGGAGCGAAAGGAAAAACGACACGGGCTCGCCCTTATAAAATCCAAAATACAAGAGCTTCACGTCCACGATCGGCTTCATCTGCTTTACGATCAGCTGTGCCTGTGCCATTGTCAATTCCGGATTTTCTGACCGGTTTGCCCAAGCCGCGTTATACACCTTAAAAATGTACTCAGCGAGCTTGCCCAGCTCATCCTTTCTCAAATGACGAAATTCATAATCCGGGTCCTTCGCCGCGATAGCAGCCTTTTCTGCAAGCCGGGGAATCAACGGATCCTTGACCTTGCGCGCGAAGGTCAGTTGATAGAAATACACCTTGAACCCGTACGCTTCGAAGAAAGTTTTGTAGTACGGGAAGTTATAGTTGCACTGGTAATTGGGCTCACGATCAAATCCCTCAATGAGCAGTCCCCACCACCGGTCCCGACTACCGAAATTGATCGGTCCGTCCATCGCTTCCATGCCTTTCGCCTGCAGCCATTCACGACAGGTATCGAACAACTTGAACGCAGCGGCCTGATCATCTATACATTCAAAAAAACCCATTCCGCCAGTAGGCTGATCGTTGCCTTTCGTGACCGTCTTTTGATTCACGAATGCCGCAACCCGACCGATAGTTTCATTATTATCGCTCACCAGTAGCCAGCGGACGCATTCGCCATGCCGGAACGTTTTATTTTTTTCCTTATCAAAAACATTTTCTATGTCCTGATCAAGGGGCCTGATCCAGCTCTTCTCGTTCCTATAAAGTTTTACGGGTAGTTGCAGAAACTCCCTCGCGTGTTCGGGAGTCGTTACTTCAATGATCTTCATTGTTGCTCAAAAACAAGGGGAGGCTTGCGATTAATTATGCTATTGATACGGTTTGGCAGAACAAGATTGAAACGGGTACCTTGCCCCGGTTTGCTTGCAACGCTGATCTGGCCACCGAGCTTTTCCACCGCGTTTTTTACAATGTACAACCCTATGCCGGAGCCGTCCGATTGTTCCGTCGCGCGATAGAACATCTCAAAGATCTTTGCCAGATTGAGTTCGTCGATCCCTATCCCGTTATCGGAGAAACTGATATCGGCCCTGAGATGATCGATATGGATCTTGATCTGTATCTCGGAATTGTCGATGAACAACTGACGATATTTGATGGCGTTCGAAATAAGATTCCGGAATATTTCGCTGATCCTCCACTGGTCGCTGAAGAAATCGATGCCCTCGATCTTCACACAACGTTTTACCTGACTCGCTCCATCGAGATAGCTCAGGTCCGTAAAGGTCTGCTCGATGATATTCTTCAGGTCTACCTTTCCGATGTTCACCTCCATCTTGAGGTTTTTCGAGTGGCTCAATACATCACCGATAAAATGATCCAAAGCCTGGACCTTTTCGCCGATGATTCCAATATAGTCCAACGGATTATCGGAGTTGCCGGGAAGCCTTGCCAGATTCACCAGTCCAAGGATCGAAGAGAGCGGTGCGCGCAAGTCGTGAGAAACTTTATACACGAAGTTATCCAGCTCGGCATTTCTGATCTTTAGTTCCTCTTCGACACGCTTGCGATCCGTTATATCAACGTACACACCGTATATGCCAATGGTCTGGTTCTCCATCATCACAGGCACGCCGCAAAGGATAACATTCACGAGGTTGCCATTTCTATGCCGGCGAATGGTCTCAATACTGACAACCTGGTTTGCAGTAATCAGGTTATTGAGATCGATACCTTCGTTCCTGAGCTCGTCGGGAACAATAAAATCATTGAGATTATGTCCCTTCAGTTCAGATCTGTCGAAGCCGAACATTTGCTCGAATCCACGATTCACCTGGAACACTTTTCCCGCTTCGTCGAGCATGACAACAGCCATTGGAACGTTTTGAAAAAGCTGTGTGAAGAGTGTTTCGTTTTTCTTGATCTTGGCCTCGGTCAGCTTTCGATCGGAAATGTCACGGAAGATCACCTGAATGCATTGCTCGCCTTTGAATTCAAAGGGAAACGCCATCGCTTCCACATCGATTGGTTTTCCATCTGCTCTCAGATACTTCTGCTCCATCATCGGAACCGGCACTCCTCCCTCAAGTTCACGCATTCTCTCACCGATCTTCGCGCGATAATCCGGATGTACAAAATCAAGCACATGTGTGCCGATCAATCCTTTCGAATTCTTGATGCCAAATATGTTATAGGCTTGCGTGTTTGCGTAAACAAGTTGTCCTCTCCGATGGATGACTATACCGATCGGGAGCCGCTCGACAAGGGATTGATACCTCATCTCACTTTCCCTGGCGGTTTCGCGGCGTTCGGTAACATCCTGAATAATGCCTCTGCGTATGATCCGGCCGTCAGGCTGCGCTTCGTAGTTGGATCGGCATTCAATCCACTTGATCTTGCCATTCACCCTGACACGACCTTGCCAGTTCCATTCAGTGCCATGTCTTTTGCTTTCGTCCGAGGATTCATGCAGGTAGGGCAGATCATCCTCGTGAATAATGGAATCCATCAGGTCTCCGTTCCTGAGCACATCTGGACCTTTGAGGCCGAGAATATTCTCGCAAGAATCGCTGATATAGGTGAAAGCCTTTTTACCATCAGGATAGATCACGTACTCGTAGATTACTGCGGGCAAATGCTTAAAGATGTCCTGCATGGCTATTGGGCGGCCTCGGGATTGGTTTTGGTTTTAGTTTGGGGTCCTTACAAGACTCCAACTATGCAAGATAAACCTTCAGCGTTATAAAACAATATCCGCGGCCTGATGCGGCTTGTAAGAATTACCCGGGAGAATGCCTTTTTTAGACCCGAAAAGTCGAATTTTGTGAATATCACCGTTCCCCTATGCCACAAAGCCAAGTGATAAAGTTCAAGGCTATTCTCGAAAATCCGCAGCCGACCATGGACGCTGCCTTTGTTTCGTTTCCATTCGATGTACAGAAGCTTTTCGGAACACGGGGTATCGTCAAAGTCAAGGCTACCTTTGACGGCCACCCCTACCGCGGCATTCTTTCAAATATGGGTCAATCGCACCATGTCATCCTCGTCAGGAAAGACGTACGAGAGGCGATTGGAAAACGTGTAGGCGAGACCGTGGAAGTAACGATTCAAATGGATACGGAAGAACGGATCGTTGAAATACCGGATGACCTCGAAAAATTATTGGCACGGAACAAAAGCGCCCGTACTTTCTTTCTCTCACTTTCCTACACCAATCGCAAGGAGTATGTTCAATGGATAACTTCTGCAAAAAGAAGCGAGACCCGGCAAAACAGGTTATTGCTGACTTTGGAAAAATTAAAAGCAGGCAGGAAAAATCCGACCGATAAGGGCTAAGCGACAGTCATTTTTTTCAGCCACTGTTTGGCATCACGCAACGATTCAAAAAATCTTACCTCAATTAATTTTTTTTCCTGGGTCATCTCGTTGATCGTCATTTGGGTAAACCTGTTGACCGGCATTACGATTGCCAGATAACGGATCCCGGCCTTTTCCATGGCGGGCATAACATGAGTCCGAAAATAAAGTACATCCTCTTCGAGCACCGGCCCTGCTTCGCTGCTGTCGGTAAGCATGTGAAGTTTCGGATAATTTTTTATTTCACGGTTGATCAACTCTATCCTCCGTTGCTGAACCAGCGCATAATGCTCACTGTGTTTTGGAACACCTCTTAGTGTAAGTTTTACACACGGCACGCAATCGTCAAGCTCGATTGTGGCGTATTCATCGTGATAATAAGGCTTCACCATCCTTTCTACACGTGATAATTCGTTCCGATACATTCCGTTGGGTCAATTGTATACGACATGTGAGAAGGGCTTATACCCCTGTAAATTTTTCGGTTACATGTAGCCTCTTCCCTATGATTTTCGTTAGAGCTTAAATTACAGGCTTGTAACAAAACACGTATACGTTATGAAGGTGGATATCGGTTATAAAATCAAAGAAGTTTTTGATGCGCGAAACATGAAACTCACAGATTTTGCCGAAGAATTAGGCACAGTAAGACAAAATGTCTATCGGATCTTCAAAAAGTCAGAGCTGGATACCGGCCTGCTGAAACGCATATCCGATGTCTTGAGTCACAATTTCTTCCAATACTATGTTCCAACAAATGATTCTTCTTATTCGAAGGAAGCAATCGAGCAAATGATCGTAGAAAGCTCGACATGCAAGCAAGAGCTTGAAATGGCTCAAAAAGAAATCACCTACCTGAGGAAGATAATCAAACTGATGGAAGAAAAATCCAATTTGATACAACAGGTCGAACGGGAGATCATCTCGCAATAGTATACACACACGATCTGATAAAGCCCCCATAAAAATCTTTGCATTCAGTTGCGCACAAGTGCTTCCCAAGTGATTTTTCCCACGAGGGAAGACTTCGTGCCTGAATGTTACACACCAGTCCGAAGAACCTGTACATTATCCACAACATCAGTTTATGCAAGGGCTTTGGTGAGTTCTTGAAATCGGTAGCAATCCATTTTCCACCGGGCTTCAGCCTGCGCGTGAGATCTTCAACCAATTTCCCGACTTTATTGTCGGAGAACATGTCGAGGAAAAAGGGAGTAATGACCGCATCAAAGTGAAATGACAGAGGTATCGTATCAACCGTGTCCTGAACGAAGTCAATCCTGTCGCCATAGGCAACACATTTCTCTGCAGCAAGTGCTACCATCTTTGCTGACGTTTCTACATAGGTAATATGTATTCCCTGAAAACGATCGAGCATCCCCTTCGCGAGATCCCCCGTTCCTCCTCCAATCATTAGTATCTGCCATCCTGGCTGAATATGACCGATATAATGAAACTGGGCCTGTCTGATCGCTGATCCAAAAAAGAAGCCCGCAAGCTTATCATAGACGGGGGCGAGGATGTCGAATCCGTTCATTGCGTAAAAATTACGTATATGCCCGGCAGAAAAAATACCGCGTCGCCGATCAGCCTGAAGCTCTCATTGTGCCTGAATAGATCCGCCTTTACGAAGAGTACGAATAGAATGATCCCCATGAGTGAGAACAAAATGCCGAGGCCCGGCACGTTCGCCCCAATGAACAGCCATAAGGCGAGTGAAAAAAATGCGACAAAGAGAAAG
>CBHTUB010000141.1:0-12343 GCA_966095595.1 uncultured Chryseosolibacter sp.
ATTTTTTCTTTTTCCTGCACGCCCGGTGGGAGATATAAGCCTGTTTCAGTTCTGTCGCTTTGGGCAACGGGTTTGATCAATACGCGATCACCGACGACAATCAGTTTTTTCAATTTGTTATCCGCTGTGATTTTCATACCAGACTCCAACGTTATCATTTATCAAAAAGATCGACCTGGTCTTCAGCGCGGCTCAGCAGTTTTGGATCGAGGTTTTTTCCGGCTTTTGCGCCCAGCTTCTTCAGTTCCTCTACCCGCCGCACAAGGTTACCGCTGCCGACCGAAAGCTTCTTCATCGATTCCTCATAAAATTTCTTCGATGAATCCATGAGCTGGCCCAACCTGATAAGGTCCTCGGTAAAACCTACAAACTTATCGTACAGGTCCCCCGCCTTATTTGCAATGTCGAGCACATGCCGGTTCTGATACTCCTGTTTCCAGACATTTTTAATAAGCTGAAGCGAAGGGATCAGTAGCGTAGGACTCACGAACACGATCCTTTTTTCAAGAGCTTCTTCGTACAGACTTTTCTCACTTTGAATCGCCAGAATGTATGCGGGCTCGATCGGGATGAACATGATCAGAAAATCCAGGTTGCTGTCGGCTGTTATATGTTTCTGATAGTTCTTGTCACCGAGGTTCTTCATGTGCTGCCGGATGGAAACCAAATGCGCTTTCAGGGCTACGGCTTTTTCTTCGTCACTGTTCGAGTTCACGAAGTTGTTGTATGCCGTGAGGCTGACCTTCGAGTCGATGATTACGTGGCGGTTTTCCGGTAAGCGAATGATCACGTCCGGTCTGAAACGTCCCTCGGCTGTCGTGAACGATTCCTGAATAAAGTATTCACGGTCTCTTTCCAGCCCGGATTTCTGAAGTATGCTCTCTAGAATAAATTCGCCCCACGCACCCTGCGTTTTTGAGTCTCCTTTCAACGCCCGTGTCAGGTTTTCTGCTTCGCGCGTCATTTGAATATTCAACCGCTGCAGGTTTTCAAGTTGTTCGCGCAGTGCGGAATTTCTCGTGATGTTATCCTTGTGGGTGTCTTCAACACGTTTTTCGAATTCCTGGATCTTTTCACCGAGAGGTTTAAGCAGATCAAAAAGATTGGTCTTATTCTGCTCCGTGAATTTTTTTGTTTTCTCTTCGAGGATATCGTTGGCGAGATTCCGGAATTGAATGCTGAACTTGTCCTGGATCGACTCGAGCTCTTTTTTCTGATCCTGCAGCTTCTCCTGCAAGTTTCGATAGTCCGCCTCGGCTGCAGCCAATTCTGCGTTAAGACGGAGCACTTTATCATGCTGGGTGTTCAGCTCGTTCCTAAGATCGGTAAGTTGACTTTGCAGTGACTTGTTCTTCTCCTGCTCCACCAGTATGGCAGCAATCGTATTCTGCGCGGAGGAGGAGAATTTTGTGCGGGCGATCGTCCAGCCTATCAGTACACCAACAGCGAGTCCCGCAATCAATAGGGCAATTTCCATCCTGTAAAGGTATTGATCACACTATCGTTCCGCAACTCCTTTGCGGGCGGGGGATATGGAGTCCAATATGAAATGCATCAGTTTATTCATTATCAGGCATATCAGTTTTCGAAATTTCAGGAAATAGATCATTTTCAGATGGCGAATCCATAAATTGCAAGTCTGTTTTAATGACATATTCCTATGGTAGAGGCAATTACATCCAGTCAGCAGGCAATCGAACTGGAAGACAAGTACGGTGCGCACAACTATCATCCATTACCTGTTGTATTGAGTAAGGGCGAAGGCGTTTTTCTCTGGGATGTTGAAGGAAAAAGATACTACGATTTCCTTTCCGCCTATAGTGCCGTTAATCAGGGACATTGCCATCCAAGGATCATCAACGCCCTGATCGAACAGGCGAAGGAATTGACCCTTACCTCACGCGCTTTTTACAATGATAAGCTTGGCCTTGCCGAGAAGTTTGTTTGCGAGACATTCGGATATCAGAAGGCATTGTTCATGAACAGTGGCGCCGAGGCGAACGAAACGGCGATCAAGCTGGCCCGGAAATGGGGGTATCTTAAGAAAGGTATTGAATCGAACAAGGCGGTCATCGTTGCAGCCCAGAAGAATTTCCACGGCAGAACAACAACGATCATATCTGCATCGACAGATGCTTCAGCGCGTAAGGACTTCGGGCCCTTCATGCCGGGTTTCGAGATCATAGAATACGACAACGTTGCAGCAATCGAGAAAGCGCTGGCGAACCCGAATGTGTGTGGTCTTTGGATCGAGCCCATTCAGGGTGAGGCGGGCGTGTATGTTCCGCAGGATGGTTACCTCAAGGCCGCCGCAGAGCTATGCAGGAAGTATAATGTTCTTTTAATGATGGACGAGATCCAGACTGGCATTGCCCGGACCGGAAAAATGCTTGCGTCGGATCACGAGGGTGTACATCCGGATCTGCTTATTCTCGGCAAGGCTTTGTCGGGAGGAACGATGCCGGTGTCTTGTGTTCTTGCTGATGATCATATCATGCTCCTTATCAAGCCTGGTGAACACGGCTCGACATTCGGAGGCAATCCGATCGCTGCTGCTGTTTGTATGGAAGCGCTTCAGGTGGTGAAGGACGAAAACCTCGAAAGAAATTCCGAGAAGCTTGGTAAGGTTTTCCGTGATCGCATGAATGCGTTGAAGAAGAAAAGCGATCTGATCACGCTGGTGCGGGGCAAGGGGCTACTGAATGCGATCGTTATCAATGACTCGCCCGAGAGCGAAACGGCATGGAATATCTGTGTAGATTTTGCAAAGAACGGTCTTCTCGCAAAGCCAACGCATGGTAATATTATCAGGCTTGCGCCACCGTTGGTGATCTCCGAGGAGCAGATCCACGAATGTTGTGATATTATTGAGCGCGTGATCCTGAACTACAAAAAGTAAATCTTTACGTCAGCACAACGCTACCGTGGTTTACACCGGGAGTAAATAAGGATCCTGGAAAGGACCGTTAGGTCACTTTTGTTTCAGCGCCTTCTCCACGCGAAGGCCAACAGCCAGAATGCCATCGAGGGTATCCTTACGCATGAATTGCTCGAAAGAGATCTTGTATTCTCCCTTATTTGGAAAGATGTGATTTTTCTTCACGAGGATCTGGTGATCGTAGATGTCGCCGAGACCGCTGGTGCCATAGGGTTCTCCCGTCTTCACATCGAACAGTGTGCTGTTGAGCAATTGCCTTTCCAGCACCAATCCAAGCGAATCCTGAAGCTTGTAGTTGACGAAGATGCGCGAATAGGGATAATCAACAGAGTTCCTTACGTTGAAGTAAAGGTTATAAGGAGTGGAATTATCGTCGATCGTGAATTCGAACTCTGCCTTGTCAGCCTGTTTCCAGATCCGATCGTTGAACGTGACATTCTTTTCATACAGCCTATCGTCGTCACATGAAATCAAAATGACGGAAGCAACAAGGGCAACTAACAATCTCATCCTTCGGTCTGCGGTTTGTTGTCGTTCGGGTTTGGCCTGTTTTGCTGCGGACGATTCTGGTTCGGCCGGTTCTGATTATTCGGTCGTTGCTGTCCCCGCTGTTGCTGCTGCTTATTTTGTCCCTGACCTTGCTGTGGCTTCTGTTGCCCCTGACCCTGAGGCCTGTTTTGCTGGCCTTGTCCCTGAGGTCTGTTTTGAGGCTGACCTTGTCCCTGCGGACGCTGCTCTGCCTTTCCCTCGACCCGATCTCCGGGGCCCTTCTTCTTTTTCTTCTTTTTCTTAGCCTTGTTCTTGTACTTCTGATCCATTTTCTGGAGATCGCTGTTCAGCACCTCTACGGAAGCCTTTTCTTCCGACTCGTCACGATCCAGGGAGGCTGGTTTTTTTCCTTCGCGGTTCATGCGCAGGATGGCATTCACGCGCTCGATGTCCAAAGGATGCCAGGTGTTCTCTTCACCATAGCCGAACCACATGATCTTTCTGAAAATGTCGGTCTTTTGAAGAACGGCATCGCCTTTTTCTGTCTGCAGGGGTGCTTCGATCTTCGGAATGTCTTCGAGTGCTTCGATATACGTCTCGAGCTCGTAGTTCAGGCAGCACTTCAATCTTCCGCATTGACCTGAAAGCTTGCTCGGATTCAGGGAAAGGTTCTGGTAACGCGCTGCGCTGGTGGCCACATTCTTGAACTCGGATAGCCACGTTGAGCAACATAACTCGCGTCCGCATACTCCGATACCGCCAAGCCTTCCCGCTTCCTGACGAAGGCTGATCTGCCGCATCTCTACGCGGATCTTGAATTCGCCCGCCAGTATCTTGATGAGCTCACGGAAGTCAACACGGTCGTCCGCGGAGTAGTAAAAAGTAGCTTTTGTATTGTCGGCCTGATATTCGATATCCGACAATTTCATTTCCAGCTTCAGGTCGCGAACAATCTCACGTGTCCTGTATAATGTGGGAAGCTCGCGCTTTTTTACCTCTTCGAATTTTTCCAGATCCTTCTGGTTCGCGAGCCGGTAGATCTTCTTGATCTCGCCATCATCAGCAATTTTCTTTTTTTGCATCTGAAGCCGCACGAGCTCACCCTGCAACGACACATAGCCGAGGTGATGTCCGTTTGGAACTTCTACGATCACTGAATCTCCGGTCGTAAGGTTGAATCCTTCTGTATTCCTGTAAAAATCCTTTCTTCCGTTTTTGAAACGTACTTCGACTATCTTGAATTTATCTACCGTCGGCATGTCCATGTTGGATAGCCAGTCGAATACATTCATTTTATTGCAGCCACCGGTGCCGCAGGCGCCATTGTTATTGCAACCTGAAACTTTACCGTCTTTGGCAGCTGTGCCGCATGAGCATCCCATTGTTTTAATTCACTCCTTTGTAGTTTAACAAATCTACTCCGATGTCCTTTCTGAAATAAAGTCCATCCCATTTGATCTCCGCAGCGCGTGCGTAAGCCGCTTCGCGTGCTTCTTTCAGAGACTGGCCACGACCGGTAACTGCGAGAACACGACCGCCATCGGTTACAATGACCTGATCGTCCTTGCGGGTCCCGGCATGGAAGACCAATGCCTGACCGTCCTTTTCAAGACCATTGATCGATTTACCCTTTTCATATTGTCCGGGGTAGCCTCCACTCACGAGCGCGATCGTTACCGCGTGGTGATGATCGATCTCTATTTTTTTATTCCGGAGCTCGCCTTTTGCTGTCGCCACGAGCAGATCCACCAGGTCATTTTTTATCCTTGGCATCACAGCCTGTGTCTCCGGATCGCCCATCCGCGCATTGTACTCGATCACGAAAGGTTCTCCACCGACGTTCATCAGGCCAATGAAGATGAATCCCTTGTAATCGATGGCTTCGCGGTTCAGGCCGGCAATGGTTGGTTTCACAACTTTCTCCTCTACCTTTTGCATGAACTCCTTCGAAGCAAATATTACTGGCGAAACGGCTCCCATTCCGCCGGTATTGGGTCCGGTATCACCGTCGCCGATGCGCTTATAGTCTTTCGCCTCGGGCAAAATGACGTAGTCCTTACCATCGGTCAACACGAAAACCGACAATTCAATTCCGTTCAGGAACTCTTCGATCAGAACTTTCGAGCTGGCCTCGCCGAATTGCTTGTGGACAAGCATATCCTTGATAACCGCTTTTGCTTCTGCCTGCGAAATGCTGATGATAACACCTTTTCCTGCGGCCAGTCCATCCGCTTTCAGTACGATAGGAGGTTTACAGGTGCCGATATAATCAAAAGCCTCCTGAATGTTCGCAGCGGTAAATGTTTTAGCTTTTGCCGTCGGGATTCCGTTACGGAGCATGAACTGCTTGGAGAAGTCCTTGCTGCCCTCCAGTTGCGCACCGATCTTTCCCGGTCCAACAATGAGGATATCCTTAAGCCATGGATTGGTCTCAAAGTAGTCCCTGATGCCCTTGACGAGTGGCGCTTCGGGTCCTACTACGACAAGCTCGATGTTTTTATCCTGGCAGAACTGTCCAAGCTGTTGGAAGTCTTCCGCCGATATCGAAACATTTTCTGCCACGATGCCGGTACCGGCATTTCCCGGAGCAACGTACAACTTGCCGCACAATGGACTTTGCCTGATTTTCCACGCCAGCGCGTGCTCTCTGCCTCCATTGCCGATAAGTAGAATGTTCATGATTCTGATCCAGGGTTAAACCCCCAAAGATAACCGCGAAATCCAGTAATTAAAATAGCCGCTTGCGAGCTTTCGTGCGATTTAAAAAAGCGAAGGCCGGAAGCGTGCTGCCTCCGGCCTTCGTATCATATTGAAGTGCTTTAGTTGGCGTACTCGGAGAGGAATTTGATCCTCATCAGCCGGATCTCCTCTTCGGAATAATCGGCAATGGAGTCGTCCTGCAAGGCTGCTTCCAGGCTATCGGTTTCGGCAGCCATGAAATAGTCGTGTATGTCATCCTGCTTGTGCGGATCCAGCACCTGATCGATGTAGTAGTTCAGGTTGAGCTTGGTTCCGGAATAGCAGATGTTCTCGATCTCGGTGAGCAGGTCCTCGAAGCTCAATCGCGTGGTTTCCGCGATCTCTTCAAGGTCTACCTTGCGGTCGATCTGCTGGATGATAGAGATCTTTGTCTTCGACTTGTTGACGGAAGATTTGACGACCACATCACTTGCCGTTTCTATGTCGTTGTCTTCGACGTATTTTTTGATCACGTCGAGGAACTCTTTGCCGAACTTGTTGACCTTACCCATGCCCACGCCGTTCACCTGGGCCATCTCTTCTTTCGTGGTAGGATAGGTTGTTGCCATTTCCTCCAGCGAAGGATCCTGGAAGATAACGTACGGAGGAAGGTCTTTTTCCTTGGCGATCTTCTTGCGCAAAGTCTTGAGCATCTCGAAGAGCTTCACGTCGTAAGCCTTGGAATTGACGGGAGTTTTCTCCGCTGACTCTTCTTCCTCGTCGATCTCGGTGGTGAAGTCATGGTCGCGCGCAAGCTCGATAGGGTAGGGCTTTTTCAGGAATTGCTCGCCTCTCGCCGTCACTTTCAACGCGCCGATGTTGTCGATGTCCTTTTCCAGATACTGGTAGATCAACGTCTGTCGTATAACCGACTTCCAGAAGTCCACATCTTCTTCCGAGCCTTTTCCGAAGGCCGGCAAGTCGAAGTGACCGTAGCTTTTTACATATTCATCTTCCACTCCGCGGATCACATGCACGAGGTGGTTCAGGCCAAACCGTTCGTTGGTCTGCTTGACGGCTTCCACAACCAGCTTAACGTAATCTGTGCCGTCGAACCGTTCGCGGGGATGCACGCAGTTGTCGCACATGCCGCAGTTTGGTTCCTTGAACTCTTCTCCGAAATAGTGGAGGAGCTGTCTTCTGCGACACACCGGTGATTCGGCATAGAACTCCATCTCCTGAAGCAGGATCCTGGCGTTCTCGCGTTCCTGTACAGGTTTGTCCTTATTGAACTTCTCGAGCTTGTTAAGGTCATTGTGTGAATAGAACATTAAGCACAGGCCTTCAAGCCCGTCGCGTCCTGCCCTTCCCGTTTCCTGGTAATAGCCTTCGAGCGATTTCGGAACGTCGTAATGCACAACAAAGCGGACATCCGGCTTGTCGATACCCATTCCAAACGCGATCGTCGCGACGATGATATCTACTTCCTCGTTCAGGAAGTCGTCCTGGTTCTTCATGCGGACATCGGGATCGAGACCAGCGTGATAAGGCGCCGCCTTGAATCCATTGACATTCAGCAATTGTGCGATCTCTTCAACCTTTTTCCTGCTGAGGCAATAGATGATGCCTGATTTTCCCTTGTGGTCCTTCAGAAACTTGATGAGCTGTTTTTTGGTCTCTTTTTTAGGACGGACTTCGTAGTATAGATTTTTCCGATTGAAAGACGAGATGAACACATCGGCATCTTCCATCTGGAGGTTTTTCTGAATATCGATCTGTACTTTCGGTGTTGCTGTCGCGGTAAGCGCGATCACCGGCATGTTTCCAAGGTTGTGGATCATGGATTTGATTCTTCTGTATTCAGGTCTGAAGTCGTGACCCCATTCCGATATACAGTGCGCCTCGTCTATCGCAACGAACGATACGTTTACTTTTTTGAGGAAATCGATCGTTTCTTCCTTGTTCAGCGATTCCGGCGCGACGTAAAGAAGCTTGACAACGCCGTTCATGGCGTCCTTCTTGAGTCGTGTGATCTCGCCCTTGCTGAGTGTCGAGTTGAGGAATCGCGCGTTGACACCGTAGGTATTCATCTGATCGACCTGATTTTTCATGAGTGCGATCAGTGGTGATATTACAATTGCGAGGCCATCTCGCATCATGGCAGGTAATTGATAACAGAGGGATTTACCTGCGCCGGTGGGCATTATGACAAAGGTATTCTTGCCATCAAGCAAATTCCGGATGATCGTTTCCTGGTTTCCCCGGAACTGACTGTATCCGAAAATTTCTTTCAGTCTTTCTTTTAAAATGTCTTTCTCTTCGACCAACATGTTTTCGTCTTGATAAAACCCTAAAATTGTATCTTTGTCCATTAGACAAAGCTAATTTTCCAGAGGCATTGAATTTACAAAAAAATATCAAAAAAATTGCACAGGAAGTGTTATTGAATGAGTCCCGTGCAATTGAAAATCTCGTTCATCTTATCAACAACGAATTTGAACAATGCGTGCAGGCGATTTATTCTGCGAAAGGCCGCGTTGTCATTACAGGCATTGGGAAAAGTGCCATCATTGCCAATAAAATTGTGGCGACGATGAACTCGACCGGCACGCCTGCGTTGTTTATGCATGCCGCAGACGCCATTCACGGCGATTTAGGCATGATCCAAAACGACGATATTGTGATCTGTATCTCCAAAAGCGGCAACACTCCTGAGATAAAGGTACTCGTTCCTTTGCTCAAACGTAGAGGCTCGAAGCTTGTTGCCCTTGTGAGCAATACAAATTCTTATTTGGCCCAGCAGGCTGATTATGTGCTAAATGCAACGATTGCAGAGGAGGCATGCCCGCATAATCTGGCACCCACGACGAGTACAACGGCCCACCTGGCGCTTGGTGACGCCCTGGCCGTGTGCCTGCTCGAGCTTCGCGACTTCACGTCCCGTGATTTTGCCGAATTCCATCCGGGCGGATCGCTTGGGAAGCAATTGTATCTCAAAGTGTCGGATATTTACCTCCAGCATCAACTTCCACAAGTGTTTCCAGACGCGTCTCTCAAGGAAGTTATTGTCGAGATTTCCTCAAAAAGGCTCGGTTGCACGTCTGTGATCGACGGGAACAAAATTTTACAGGGTATTATCACGGACGGGGATCTGAGGCGGATGCTGGAAAAAGGAATTGATCTTAACAGCGTAAAGGCTTCTGATATAATGACCAGAAACCCGAGAAACATTCAAAAAGACGAATTCGCGGTAAAAGCCCTGCAAATGATGCAGCAAAACAACATCACGCAACTTGTGGTGATGGATGGCGAAAAGGTTGCAGGTTTTATACACCTGCACGACTTGTTGAAAGAAGGAATAGCATAATATTTCAGAAATATCTTTCAAAAAATTTTGTGACTGACGTCTTTTGCAGAACGTCTTACTGTTAAACAACGAGATGAACAAAAATCTGTATGTCGTATTGATGGCTGGTGGCGTTGGAGTTCGCTTCTGGCCCTACAGCCGAAATTCAAAACCCAAACAATTTCTCGATGTTCTCGGAACCGGGAAAACCCTCATACAATCGACACTCGAAAGATTTACGCCGATTTGCCCGATAGAGAATATCTACGTGGTGACACACGAGGAGCACGCAGGCCTTGTCCGTCAGCAACTGCCACAGTTGAGCGAGGATCAGATACTCGCCGAGCCGATGCGTAAAAACACCGCTGCGTGCATTGCTTATGCCAGTTACAAGATCTATCAGAAAAATAGCGATGCGGTAATCGTCGTCACGCCGTCGGATCATCTCATATTGAAGGAAAATGAGTTCCGGGATATCATCAAAAAAGCGGTCGACCAGGCGAAGGCACAAGACAAGCTTATTACTTTGGGGATCAAGCCCACAAGACCCGAAACAGGTTACGGCTATATTCAATATCATACCGAGAAGGCGTTTGCCAAAAAAGTAAAGACGTTCACGGAAAAACCCGAGCTCACGCTGGCGAAGAAATTTCTCGAGAGCGGTGATTTTGTATGGAACGCCGGAATATTCATCTGGGGAGCAAAGGCCATTATCGAAGCGATCCACAGGCACATGCCAGAGATGGCCGAAGTATTTGAAGAGATCAAATCGAAGCTCGGGACCTCCGAAGAAAAAACTGCCATCAAGGCTGCCTATCCGCAGTGTAAAAATATCTCGATAGACTATGGTGTGATGGAAAAGGCCACCAACGTCTTTGTTTGTCTCGGTGACTTCAGCTGGTCGGATCTCGGATCATGGGCTTCGATTCACGAGATCTCATCGAAGGATAACAACAACAATGTTGTGAACGCCAACGCACTCACCTATGAGTCGCGCAACTGCATCATCAAAGGCTCGCCTGATAAATTGATCGTAGCCCAGGGGCTGAATGGCTATCTGATTGGCGAGTTCGGTAATGTCTTCATCGTTTGCGAGAAGGATAAGGAAGAGCAGTTCAGGAGATTCGTGAACGACGTGAAGTCCAACGAACACGCGAACGAGTTTCTATAATTTCAGAATTTCATAGATATTCCAGATTTCAAATTCCAAATTTCAGATTAAGTCTTTTCAATTTGGGATCTTGGAATCTGAAATCATCCCCGACGTCGGATGATCTCATAAATGGCGATGCCGCTTGCGACGGATACGTTTAATGAGCCGATCTTGCCTTTCATAGGGATGCTGGCGAGTTCATCAGCGTCTTTCAACAATACATCTGATATGCCGTCTTCCTCGGAGCCCATGATCAGGGCTACAGGGCCGGTGATCTCGAGGTCGTAGATGGATCGTTTGGTTTTCTCCGTACAGGCGATGATCTTGATGCCATTCTCCCGGAGGAATCTCATTGTAGTCTTAAGGTCCTTTTCGCGGCACACGGGCAGGTGGTTAAGTGCTCCTGCAGAAGTTTTCATGGCGTCGCTTGTTATCGGAGCGCTTCCCTTTTCGCCGATGATGATGGCATCTACTCCTGCGCATTCCGCGGTCCTGGCAATTGCACCGAAGTTCCTTACGTCGGTCACGCGATCCAGTATCAGAAGGAATGGATCGCGTCCCTCGCTGTAGGTTTTGTGAATGATATTATCGAGCGGGGCGTACGCAACGGATGAAAGGATGCAGACAACGCCCTGATGATTCTTCGCAGAAAGGCGTTTTAATTTTTCTGCGGGTACGAACGTGTACGGTACTTTTGTTTCTTTGGCTGTGTGGATCAGTTCCTTGATGAGATCGTTCGTCAGGCCTGACTGGATCATTATCTTTTCGATCTGTTTCCCCGCGCGGATTGCTTCGATCACTGCGCGGGTGCCATATATCATGTCTGTTTTTTCCATTGTTCCGGGGCTCAGAATCGGGCGTTTCTCCAAAGGTCCACCACCTGATACCAAACGTCTCTGTATTTCTTGTCGCGAATTAACACATAATTATCCGGATCGAATACACTGGGTGACTTTACAAAATCAAAACTTGCCTTGTACGTGTCGTTGCGATATTCCCACACTTCGCGATCGAAGAACCTGTAAACTTCGTCAGGCGGTCCAAAGACAATATAGACCATACCGCGATCTGTCTTCCAGCCCTCCTTGTAGGAAGAAAAGTATTGGTTTGCCATCTCGACATTACGAAAATAGCTGCGAATGAGCCTTTTTGCGCGTTCTGTGTCGCCGGTGATCGTCAACACGGTCCGATCGAAAGCTTTCTTGTCTCCCCGTGCAGCTTCAAGCCTGTCGTATTCATTCTTCGTGCAAATGTAAATAAGTGGCCCCGGTAGATTCTGGACAAGTGAGTATCGCGGGTAATCCGATTCCGCACGTAGTGCGTATCCTCTTGCAGCACTGGTGTCCGTTTGGAAAAGATACAGTCCGTTCCGGAAGAACCGGAATTCACCATTGGCTGCTGCGTGAAGTATCGAGTCAGGAACAATTGCCTTCGAGACTTTTGCCTGACCTTCGGAAAACGCAGGTGCGGCGGCTGGAAATTTATCGTTGTAAAATGAAACAATGACTGGCGCTGACGACGCAATCCTGTACAACTGCGATTCAGGTTTGATGAACGACAATACAAGGGGTGTCGTGTTATTCTTTAGAAAAATGTCGACAGGGTAATTCGGCTCGAGCGACGTATGAAAAAACCAGGCGCGCTTCGTTGTGTTGTTCACTACTTTTGCCACAATAATTTTGGGCGCTGCAGACAATGGGATCGTGAAGCTGCCTGACCGCATAAATGACGATTCACG
>CBHTUB010000142.1:0-12340 GCA_966095595.1 uncultured Chryseosolibacter sp.
CGTTGAAAATCATATCGTCAACGCCCTTAAAATTCTTCGGACAAGATTGGTGAATGAAAATGAGGAAGTGAAAAAGATCCCCGGAGGCCAGGCGAAAATGCTGCTGTTGCTTCTGTCGTTCGGAGTGGCGTAGGCCCTGCAGCCTCCCGGTTGCATAAAAAAAGCAACGTTATCCGTTGCTTTTCCAATGTCATTATTCGATCACCGTCATCATACGGTTCTCAACAACTTCAGCTGCTGTTTCAATTGCTGTAGCTGTGAGGTGGCCTCCCTGATCTTTTCGTTGAATTCCTCCCGAACGTTCTCCGCATTCTTCGAACGGCCAAAGAATTCCAGGTTGTTGCGCCACAAAGCAATGTCGTTCTCCACTTTCTGGATCTTCTTGCGGATGGCCTGCTCCTTCTGATAGATCTTGCGATCGCCCATCGGATCTTTCTTCAGGTCGCTCAACTGATTCTCCAGCAATACACGGCTCTTGTCATCGTCAGACAGGTCCTTGATGGACGCTACGAATTTTTCGACAGCTTCGTGATAGCGATTTCTGATGGTAACGATATCCTTCTTCGGCACGAAACCGGTGTTATTATACTTGTCCTGCAGATCCTTAAGCACTTCTACAGAAGCTGATCCCTCCTGGGTACGTCTTTCCAGCTCCTCACAAACCGCGGTTTTCACATTCAGGTTATCGATCTGTTCCTGCTCGACCTTGCCCTGTTGTCCGCGACGTTGTGCGAAGAAGTAGTCACATGCATCCTTGAATTCCTTGAACACACGTTCGCGATGTTTCTCGGGAACGGGGCCAACATCCTTCCATTTCTGCTGCAATGACTTCAATTCGTTTGAGGTCTTTTCCCAGTCGCTGCTATCCTTCAACTCGAGCGCCTTCTTCACAAGGTCGTTCTTCATTTGAAGGTTTTGCTCGCGCTCTTCATCGAGCTTTTTGAAAAATGTGTTCTTATTGTTGAAGAATGTCTTGAACGCCGACCAGAACTTCTTGTTGACCTCCTTGGCTTTGGACCTGGGCAGTCCACCGATCGCTTCCCACCGTTTCTGCAGATCGAGGATCTCTTTGGTCTTTTCATTCCATTCCTTGATACGATCTGTCTGGAAAGTTTGGAACGCCTGCGCTTCCTCTCCAAGTTTTACTTTCTCGTCCAGGTTCTTGTGAAGTTCCTGTTGTAAATTCTGGAGATACGAATCACGACGTGCGTATACGGCGTCCGATGCAGCCTTGAAACGCTGCCAGATCGCTTCCTTATCTTCCTTGGGGACAGGTCCGATATGCTTGAACTCGTGGTGAAGCTCGTTCAGTTCGCGGATAGCATCCTTGATGATCTCGACATTTGCGAGCTTCTCGGCGCGAACGCACAGATCGATCTTTGCCTCGAGGTTCTTACGGCGGTCAAGCTCCTTTAGTTCAAAGTAAATGCTCTGATTATCATAGAACCGGTCTTCCAGCGCGTGATAGTTTGCCCACACGGTCCTTGCCTGCGTGGCGGGAACGGGACCGATTGACCTCCACTCCTTCTGTAATTCCTTGAACGCATCGAACTGATTGCTCTGGTCCGGTGAGTCCACCAGTTCACGCAGTTTTTCGATCAGCTCCACCTTGCGGCGAAGGTTATCGTTCTTTTGCTCCTCCTGCTGACGGAAAAACTGATTTCTCCGGTCGCGGATAAGCTTGAGATTGGCATCGAAGGCATTGTCAATGTCATCACCCTTGAACTCGAAATCTTCCGCGATCCCTCCGTCCCGGGTGAACCTCTCGAGGGCAGCGGTTCTCTCTTTTTCGCGGATCTCGTCATAAACGGGTTTGAGATCGCGCAGCACGGCGTCCACTTTGCGGAAGTTGTTCTCCCTTGCCAGTTCCTTTACGACACCCAACAGCTGGGCTTTCGTATGATCCGAGTAATCAACGTGATGATCGACATCAAAGGAATCGTCCGAATCGGTGTGCTCGGCTTCTTCCTCCGAAGGTAATACATGGTGGCCATGGTCATTCGGCAACCCGGCGCCCTGTACGTGCTTACGCTCATCGCGTTTATCTCTTTCAATATCCATGGTCAAGGTATCCATTACAAAATCCGTTTATGCTAATTTAACAAAAATGCCTAATTCATCCGGGGATCGACCGGGTAGTTCGAATATACCGAAAACCGTCCTCCCATGCTATCGAGGGCTTTTCTCCACAGTTGCTCCGGCTCCGTATCGAACAATAGCTGGTTTGTAACGTAGTCGCAAACGATCCAGGATTCCTGCTCCAGCTCCGAATCTAGCTGCCCCGGCCCCCAGCCACTGTATCCGAGGAAGAATCTGATATCTTTCTGATCTATCTGTTTCGTGTCGTAAAGCGTGATGAGATTTTCAAAATCGCCGCCCCAATGGATGGCGTCCGCTATTTCTATGGCGTTCTCGATATTCACATTCCGGTGAATGAAATGAAGCGTGTCCTGCTGAACCGGCCCGCCGACAAAAACAACACTCTCGAAACTCCCGAAATCCTCCATAACCTCATTCACTTTGATCGCCGATGGCTTGTTCAGCACAAAGCCGAAAGAACCATCGTCATTATGCTCGCAGAGTAACACAACAGTTCGCTCGAAGTTAGGATCCGGAAGAAACGGCTCGGAGATCAGTAGTCTACCCTTTTCAGGTTTCAGTTTATTGTTATATCTGAAAAACTCCATTCGTCATCATTGATTGCACAATTGCCACTCAGCGGAAGTTGCAAGTGTAAGTTAGGCCGCAGCAGGACTATTTAATACTTCAATAAAATATTTCCCGTCCATCTATGCAAATCTTAAATCTTTGATAAAATTTATGCCATTACCGAAATCGCATGAAAAATCAAATTGCCGATATAAGAAGGGAATATTTAAAAGCCACTTTAGACGTTACAACAGTCAAGCATGACCCTGTCCAACAATTCGAGATCTGGTTCAACGAAGCACTCGACGCCCAGGTCGTTGAGCCCAATGCAATGAATTTATGCACGGTAGATGGCCAAGGTAAGCCTTCCTCACGCATTGTCCTACTCAAGGGAATCGAAAACGGAAAATTTCTATTCTATACCAACTACCAAAGCAAAAAAGGCAAAGAGCTCGATGCCAATAGTACGTGTGCGCTGACCTTTTTCTGGCCCGACCTCGAGAGGCAGGTGCGCATCGAGGGGATCGCCGAACGCGTTGATACACAGACATCCGAAGCATATTTCCAAAGCCGGCCCCGCTCCTCCCAGCTTGGCGCGTGGTCGTCACCGCAAAGTTCGCCGATCAAGGACCGAACCATCCTCGAAGAACGTTTCGGGTTGATGGAAAAGAAGTTCGAAGGCGTGGACATCATCCCCAAACCACACCAATGGGGAGGTTATGCCATAGAACCGTTCATGATCGAATTCTGGCAAGGCCGCCCCTCACGATTACATGACCGGATCGAATATGTTAAAGTAGACGGAGTCTGGAAGGTGAACAGGCTGGCACCGTGATCCTGTACACGACTGGTGCGCGGTGTTTGCGGGCTTCAACATTGAGGTTTCAACCAGGAAACTTGTAACTTAACCATACAAACCCCCAGGTTATGAAACCTCTCTATCAGGCCATCCCGCTGGCATTGCTTATCTGCATTTGCCTTAACGCATGCTCTCCTGTTCCCTACCAGGTAATTGGTCACAATACGCCCCTGCTTCAGGCGAAAAACGAAGTGAATCTCCAGGCCTCCCTGGTGTCTGGCGACGATGCGTCAGGCCTCGGATTGCAAACTGCCTGGGCTTTCGATTCTTCGTGGGCGATCATGTCGAGCTACTACTCGATGAAGTCGGCTGCAACATGGGATGAGCCTGACGAATGGAAAGGCAAGGGGAGATATTTCGAGATCGGCATCGGGTCGTTTGGAACAGGCAGAAAAGAAAAGCGATTTGTTTACGAAGGTTTTTTAGGCACGGGCTTCACGCGCATCCGGAATCATTTCGAGGCCGATAGAGTGGATGTCAACTACATGAGCATCTTCATGCAGGGATCGGTCGGGTATAGCAGCAAATGGATAGAATTTGCGTTGACACCGCGCATCAGCTATATGCATTACACGAACAAAAGCTGTTCATTCACCGACCCGCAATATCAATCGCGCGCCGATAACTTTTTTGACAGGAACAACAGCAAGCTCCTGCTGGAACCCGGATTTACATTTCGGTTCGGATACAAGAACATGAAGTTGAGCATGAATTATGTGCTCTCGACATTCGATGAAGACAAAGGAGATTTTCAAACCGGCGATGAGCTCCAGATCAATACAGAGTTCTTTTCGTTCGGATTGAATTACGTCTTCACGCGCAGGTTCAGGTAGATCTGAGGATATTGGCGATGACCCGCCAATTGCCAAATGCCAATCGCCTACAACCCAGCTAGCTAGCTACCTGATATCAAACAGATTTTTAATTCCCGGATAACGGCGAACGGTAAAGCCCTCCCCGTACGTTGCGCCGATGGCGTGAC
The DNA here is from genome assembly GCA_966095595.1 of uncultured Chryseosolibacter sp. Lineage (GTDB taxonomy): Bacteria > Bacteroidota > Bacteroidia > Cytophagales > Cyclobacteriaceae > Chryseosolibacter. Next base: position 4,491 of record CBHTUB010000142.1, read on the forward strand.
CAAATTCGATACCACGGGCTTCGATCATTTTCAGGAAGCCGGGTTTGCTGATGTAGGTCTCGGGTTCAGAACTGTTGGGATCGAAGAACTGGGTCTTGAAAGCTTTTATCGCCCGCATTTTTGTTTCCCAATGGTCTGAGACATCTACGATCAGATCCGGCTCTATCAGCAAGCTTTGAATGTAATGATAGACCATCTGAGGTCTCCAGAGGGCTTGTTTGCCATTCTCATCCGACGTCTCAATTTTCGAAAGACCGGACAGAAAACAGGCATCATAAGCCAATGACGCCCCTTTGCCATGATCGACATGACGGTCTGTAATTGCATTGGCGATCACGATCTCGGGTTGATACTTCCGGATGGCACGGATCACTGCCAGTTGCGACTCCTGGTTATTCTGAAAGAACCCGTCTCTGAGACCAAGGTTGTCCCTCACGCTAACGCCCAGGATCTTCGCAGACTCAGCGGCTTCCTGGCTCCTGGTTTCCGGCGTGCCACGAGTCCCGAGCTCTCCGCGGGTGAAATCGATTATGCCAACTTTATAGCCTAAGGCAACATGTTTGGCGATTGTAGCGCCAGCGCCAAGCTCAGCGTCGTCAGGATGGGCGGCGAGTACCAGTAGATCCAGCTTCATTCGAAGATCAGGCTAGTTCAAGCTCCTTGGCAACCAGAAACTTTTCGGCATCGAGCGCGCCCATACAGCCCGTCCCTGCAGCCGTGATGGCCTGCCGGTAAACTTTATCGGCGGCATCTCCCACGGCAAATACGCCGGGAACATTTGTCCTGGTAGACCCGGGCTGCACTTTGATATACCCCGTCTCGTCCATCTCGATGTATTTCGCAAAAATATCGGTGTTCGGCTTGTGGCCAATCGCGAGGAAAAATCCCTGAACGGGAATCACCGACCTGGCGCCGGTCTTATTGTTTACCACACGGATGGCATTGACACCGTTGTCATCGCCAATTATCTCCTCCGTCTCTGTGCTCCAGTGTATCTCGATATTCGGCGTGTTCAATACTCTTTGCTGCATGATCTTCGACGCACGCATCTCGTCACGACGGACGATCAAATGCACCTTCGTACAGAGCTTCGACAGGTAGGTAGCTTCCTCTGCGGCCGAATCACCGGCGCCGACGACTGCCACTTCCCTGCCACGATAGAAGTATCCGTCACATACCGCACAGGCTGATACGCCCTTGTTGTAGTACTCCAACTCGGAAGGAAGTCCTAGGTATTTGGCGGTTGCTCCCGTAGCGATGATCACCGATTCTGCAATAAGCTCCTGTTTCTCGTCCACGACAACTTTCAGCGGATAGGTTGAAAAATCCACGGAAGTGATCAGGCCATAATTCACCTTTGTACCGAAGCGCTCAGCCTGTTTCTGAAGATCAACCATCATCTGAGGACCATTGATACCATCAGGATATCCCGGGAAGTTCTCGACATCGTTGGTGATCGTCAACTGGCCGCCTGGTTGCCCGCCAGTATAAAGGACCGGTTTCAGACCTGCACGCGCCGCGTAGATCGCCGCAGTGTAGCCGGCCGGGCCGGAACCGATAATGAGTACTTTAATTGCTTCAGGATGATTGCTCATTGCTCGTAGTGGTTGTTGTTCAAGATTGCAAGATATAAGAAAGGGCCTCGAGAGAGACCCTTTTCCTTCAAAATTTAAGTTTCGGTTTATCCAAGATAAGGCTTTAAAGCCTTGCTTCTTGATGTATGACGTAAACGTCTGATAGCCTTTTCTTTGATCTGTCTAACACGCTCCCGTGTCAGATTGAACTTCTCACCTATTTCTTCAAGGGTCATTGAATGCTCGCCATTCAGACCGAAGTAAAGGGTGATCACATCCGCCTCACGTTGCGTGAGTGTCGACAGCGCACGCTGAACTTCTCTTCTCAGAGAGTCATTCATCAGTCCTGAGTCAGGAGTCTCTTCGCTGTCGTTCTCGAGAACGTCCAGCAGACTGTTCTCCTCGCCCTGAACGAACGGAGCATCCATCGACACATGACGACCGGAGATCTTCATGGTATCAACAACTTCAGCTGTCGTTACATCCAGTACTTCGGCAAGTTCTTCGGGTGAAGGCTCGCGCTCATACTTCTGTTCGAGTTCGGAAAAAGTTTTAGAGATCTTATTCAGGGAACCAACACGGTTCAACGGGAGACGAACGATACGTGACTGTTCAGCAAGAGCCTGGAGGATCGACTGACGGATCCACCATACTGCATACGAAATGAATTTGAAACCACGGGTTTCGTCGAAACGCTGTGCAGCCTTGATAAGACCGAGATTACCTTCGTTGATCAGGTCACCAAGGGAAAGACCCTGGTTTTGATACTGCTTTGCCACGGACACCACAAAACGGAGGTTAGCTTTAGTCAACTTTTCCAACGCGATCTGGTCACCTTCCTTAATACGCTTTGCCAATTCTACTTCCTCGTCGGGAGTAAGCAAATCCACCTTACCAATTTCCTGCAAATACTTATCCAGCGACTGGCTTTCGCGGTTGGTAATCTGTTTACTGATCTTTAGCTGTCTCATTCCGGTTATTCAATACGTTTGTTTAACAATATAAGCTCAAAAGTTAGTTCCTGTCAATTTTGAATAACAACGTTTATTCGGCCGCTGTTGTTTCCTTTTTGGGAGGCCTTGGCAAAAGCACCTTTCTTGACAGACGGAATTTACCAGTCTTTTTGTCTACCTCGATCAGTTTTACTTTCACTTCCTCTCCAACCTCAAGAACACCTTCCATGTTCTCAAGTCGCTCCCATTTAATTTCAGAAATATGCAGCAAGCCGTCTTTTCCAGGCATAAACTCAACAAACGCCCCAAACGGCATAATAGATTTCACTTTTCCGTCGTAAACCTGACCTACCTCAGGAATTGCCACGATACCCTTGATTCTCTTCAGCGCGATATCCATGGAATCCTTGTTTGTAGCGAACACGTTCACGATGCCCTTACCGTTGACTTCTTCGATCACAACGGTAGCGCCGGATGTATTCTGGATGTCCTGAATGATCTTACCGCCAGGGCCGATCACCGCACCGATCATCTCCTTGTCGATTGTCAGGGTCTCGGCACGTGGAGCATGAGGCTTGAGATCAGGTTTCGGAGCTGCGAGCACCTTCTTCATTTCGTTCAGGATATGAAGACGGCCTTCCTTCGCCTGATTCAGGGCTTCACGCAAAGTTTCATAGGTCAGGCCTTCCACCTTCAGGTCCATCTGGCAGGCGGTAATGCCCTTCTCCGTTCCGGTTACCTTGAAGTCCATATCGCCAAGGTGATCTTCGTCACCGAGGATATCGGAAAGGATAGCGTATTTACCGGTTTTTGCATCCGAGATCATACCCATCGCAATACCCGATACAGGCCCTTTTACAGGTACACCCGCATCCATAAGTGCCAGAGCTCCAGCACAAACGGTAGCCATAGATGAAGAACCGTTTGATTCGAGGATATCGGATACAACACGGATCGTATATGGATTTTGATCGTCGGCAGGGATAACCTGCTTCAGCGCACGAAGCGCAAGGTTACCGTGACCCACTTCACGACGGCCGGGCGCACGGTTAGGCTTCACTTCACCGGTAGAAAAACCAGGGAAGTTATAATGTAGCATGAACTTGCTGGTTCCGGAGATCATCGCACCGTCAATCAGCTGCTCGTCCAGCTTGGTACCAAGCGTAACGGTGGTCAATGACTGCGTTTCACCTCTCGTAAAGACTGCAGAACCGTGTGGTGAAGGCAAGTAGTCTACTTCGCACCAGATCGGTCTGATCTGCCTCGTAGTACGGCCATCCAGGCGAATTCCTTCATCAAGCACCAGATTACGGGCTGCTTTCTTTTCAATATCGTGGTAGTAACGCTTTACGAGGTCCTTGTCGATTGTAGATTCGGCAGGAATAGCGGCGAGGTAGTCTTCGATGATCTTCTTGAATCCTTCACTGCGTAACTTCTTATTGGTCAGCTTCTGACGTGCATGTGCATAAACCTTGTCGTAAAGCTCTTTCCAAAGCGTCTCGCGAAGGGTCTCGTCATTGTTCTCGTGGCTATAAACACGCTTCTGCGTGCTGCCTTTCTCCTGTGCAAGCTCGATCTGGAGGTGGCACTGTACCTTGATGGCCTCATGTGCTACTCTCAGGGCTTCCAGCATATCGTCTTCGCTTACTTCTTTCATCTCGCCTTCAACCATGAGGATGTTGTCGAGAGAAGCAGCAACGATCAGGTCGATATCCGCGCGCTCCTTATCGGCAAGCGTAGGATTGATCACGAACTTGCCATCGATACGCGCAACGCGAACTTCAGAAATAGGACCGTTGAAAGGTATGTCTGAAACGGCAAGCGCTGATGAGGCAGCAAATGCTGCCAGCGAATCGGGCAACGCGGCAGGGTCACCGGAGATAAGATAGATGATCACCTGGGTCTCAGCATGGTAATCATCTGGGAACAAAGGTCTTATGGCTCTGTCAACCAAACGGCTGATCAAAACTTCGTAATCCGATAATTTGCTTTCGCGCTTCAGGAATCCGCCAGGAACTTTACCGGTAGCGGCAAATTTCTCCTGGTAGTCAACCGAAAGCGGTAAAAAATCAGCGCCTTCCACACCTTCCTGTGCAGAGACTACTGTTGCTAAAAGCATTGTATTGCCCATACGCAATACGACCGATCCGTCAGCCTGACGGGCGAGTTTACCTGTTTCGATGGTTATTTCTCTACCATCGGGCAGCTTACAGGTTTTAGTTATAACTGTTGGTTTCATAGTAAAATGGAAAAAGGACGTACGCCGGGTTTGTTTTCAAGGCATAGGTCCTGAATAAAAATGTAAAAAGGGAACCCATGTTTTGGTTCCCTTGTATATGTCTTATTTTCTTAAATCCAGATCCGCGAGGATTGACCTGTATCTGTCAATGTTGGTCTTCTGGAGGTAGTTAAGAAGTCTCTTACGCTTACCAACAAGGTTCAAAAGACCTGTTTGCGTAGAGAAATCCTTCTTGTTTTGCTTTAAGTGGGCAGTCAAGTGATTGATTCTGTGGGTAAAAAGAGCAATCTGAGACTCGGCTGAGCCAGTTTCTTCTTTCTTCTTGCCCTGGCCGTGCTTCTTGAACAGTTCCTGCTTGATTTCAGTCGTCAAATACATCGCAATTGTTTTATTCTTCTAATTAGGGGGCAAAAATAGCGTTTTTACACTATCTGCGCAAGATTAATCGAAAAATTAAGAGGCCATTTTACGGCTTAACCGCCTAACAGCCACCCACTGTTTGATCTTCGACCATGCGACGGCATAGAAGTCGGCCTCAAACAAGCGGGCGTCAAGCCGCGCTTGTCGCAGGAACAGCAGACCAACGACGAGCAGGATAAAATCCGCAGCCCAGATCCCACTGAACGCACTCACGAGATCCTGCTTTGCCAGCTTCTCTCCCTGCATGGAAAGGACATAATAAACGATGAAGAATAGGATCGAAACCAGGAAGGGAACCCCTAACCCTCCCTTCTTGATGATAGCACCCAGAGGCGCTCCGATGAGGAACATCGCAATGCATGCCATAGAATTCGCCAGTATCTTATGCCACTGGATCTCAAAGACCCTCAATTCCTTAACATAGGTATCGATGCCGTTGTTGCTGTTCTCCACCTGCGATTTCGCGGAACGCGCAGCATTTGCCGCAGCCTGCAGTACGATCTGGTCGGGCCCTGCATTAAAAATACTGTCATATATGTGCGCAACTTCCGTGGAATCGAGCGCAGTAGTATCTGGCGCTTCGACCTTTCTGTTCTTATTCGGAGCCTTTCTGTTATTCCGTGTCTTCGGAGGTGTCCAGCGTTTTTTGCCCTTTCTTACCTGGGCCGGCTGCTCCTGCTTTGCCGCCGCAATTCTGGCTTCACGCTCAGCCTGCTCCCTTTTGGCAGCAGCGATCTTCGCCGGTCTCGAAACAGAATCCGGCAGGCCGCTGACACGTTCAACTTTGGCCTTTTCCACAGAATCGCGCCACCGCTGGAATTGAACCAACTCGCGGGGCATCTCTCCCTCGCGCTTGCGATTGAACAACGTAAAAAAGCCCCGCCGGCTATTATAGTAGTTCAGCTTCTGTTGCAACACATCACGTTCGATGGAATCGATATCGTTGTCAAGCTGCCTGAGATTACGCATGATGCGGTTCCCCTGAAACCATTTCTTATCCGTGCGCTCCATCTGGAACGACGAAAGGTCAAACACCACCTGGGTCTTATCGAACTTGCTCCTGGTAAGTGTCTCTGACGCGCGGTTTCGGCGCCCGGTCATCGCCTTTTCATCCGACGCTCCTTCCGAATAGTTATATCCATTGAACAATTCGAACTTCAAATACCGCTCATTGTATATGGTATACATCCTGCCCGAGTCGGCTTTGGTTACTTCGCGGTTGCCATCTCCCTTGCGGTGATCATAGACAACGATACCGCCAAGCGCAGCTTCATCGTGAGGATATTTCTTATCGACCTTGATGCTGATATCGGGGATCCCGTTGTAAAATGTGCCTTCCCTCAGGTCGAGGGCCGGTTTCTTCTGCTTGATGTCGTACAGCAAGCTGTATGCTTCAAGCGCCGCTTTGGGTACAAGGTTGTTATTGGTGTAAAATGCAATTCCGGTCAGCAACAATACAAACACAAAGATCGGCACAAGCGCACGGACCAGTGATATCCCGGCGCTTTTGATCGCTGTGAGCTCGAAGTGTTCCCCGAGGTTTCCAAAGGCAATAAGTGACGATAACAAGATCGCCAGGGGAAACGCCGTCGGTGTGGTAAAGACCGCGAAGTAGAACAGGAGCTGCGCAATGTCTATCCACTCGAGTCCCTTTCCGATCAGGTCGTCGAAGTAACGCAGCATCTGAATATTGAGGAGAATAAAAACGACAACCAGGAAGGTCAGAAAGAACGGACCGATAAAGGCGTTGAGAATAAGTTTGTCGAGTTTTTTCATCCGTGTTCGATCAACGAATGGGCAAATCTATTCAAAAATCGAACCGGATATGACAATGATGCTAACCACCGACGGTTTTTTTCAGATTTTCAACAAGACCATCCCAAAGCTCACGCAACTCATGCATGTCGTTGATATCGGAATAATCGAAGACCTTCAAGAAAACGGATTGTGTCAATTCATTAAACTCCAGGCGAAGTTCGAAATAGGCCGGATCCCTTTCATCATCAGCGTCCTTCGGAACAAACTCGAAGCGAGCGAAGTGATTCGTCCGGTGTGCAACCTGTCTGGCCTTATGTTGCTCATGATCCCAGAAAAAAATATAGGTTTTATCGATGTTGTTGATCTTTACGTCATCGGCAAACCATTCAGAAAGACCACCAGCTGTTTGAATATATGGATACAGCATCTTAATCGAGGCATGCAGTTCATAATCAGCGGTGAAAAGTTTCTTGGTGGACATGAGGATCGGGCAACTGACTTTAAGTTATATAATTTTTGATACAGAAAATAAAAATTTTGCCGGTAGTGAAGTATTTACAAACTTTTGTAAGTTTGCGCTCCCAAAACGGGCATTGATTGCAATAATGGTGTAGCGATGTATCGTTAACCATCCAATAATGGCGCGGTAGCTCAGGTGGTTAGAGCGTTGGATTCATAACCCAAAGGTCGGGGGTTCAACTCCCCCCCGCGCTACAACAACACGAAGCGGATTTGATGTCCGCTTTTTTTATTCAACAAGAGTCTCGCGGTGGATTCATATCCGCCGGAGGGCGGACGGGGTCAACTCCCCCCGCGCTACAACAACACGAAGCGGATTTGATGTCCGCTTTTTTTTTCAGCAAAAATATAGCGGTGGATTCATATCCGGCAGAGGGCGGACGGGGT